>CAZUZU010000054.1:0-17106 GCA_964624865.1 uncultured archaeon | reverse complement strand
GCGAGGGTGTAGCCCACCTGATATTCGCTGCCAAGAGGAACGCAGACATCACAGTGATTGTGCATGACAACGGGGCCTATTCCCTGACCACCGGCCAGTTCTCTCCGACCAGCGGGAAGGGGTTCAAGGGGCCTTCAACACCGGGAGGGAGCGTGGAGCCGCCGCTCAACCCTCTCACCTTGATGATGGAAAGCGGTGCAAGCTTCGTTGCCAGGGGATATTCGGGAAATATAGGGCATCTCTCCGACCTCATGGTCCAAGGCATAGAGCACCAGGGCTTTGCCTTCATAGACGTGCTTCAGCCAAGCGTGGTTTTTAGCACCAAGAAGTACCAAGAGTACAACGGGCTGGCAGAGGTGATGGAGGAAATACCCAAAGATATTGACGAGGCCAGAAAGCTGGCCCGAAATAAGGAAGAGCTTCCCATAGGCGTGTTCCGGAGGGAGGAAAGGCCGCCTTTTCATCAAGAGCTGATTGGGGACCTGAACCCTGTAATTGAGGGGAGCAGCAGAGAGGACCGATCAAACTGGATAAAAAAGATAGCGGGGATATAAAGAAAACAAAACCAGGGGAGTGGACAAATGACAATAGAATACGAGCATGTGGACGGCAAGGACAGGTTCGATATCAAACTCTACGCCCTGAGCACCTGCGTATGGTGCAAGAAGACGAAGAGACTGCTGGACGAAATGGGGGTGGCCTACGATTACGTATACGTGGACAAGCTGGTGGGGGATGAAAAGGACGAGGTGATGGACGAGGTTGAGAAATACAATCCCCGGTGCTCCTTCCCCACAACTGTCATAGATGAGGAAAAATGTATAATCGGCTATAAAAAGGACAAAATAAAGGAGGAGATCGACGATGAGTGATACGGAGGTCGAGGAAGCGGCCAAGGAAGAGGTTGACGATCTGTACCGGAAGCTGGACCGGGAGGCCGAGGAGGGCGGATATCACCTCAATCCCGACGTCAAGTTCACCAAGGAGCTGGTAAAGGGCCTCCTGATAAATGAAAATAGATACGGCTATCGGGCTTGCCCCTGCAGACTGGCAGAGAGTGAAAAGAAGGAAGACCTTGATATAATATGCCCCTGTGATTACAGGGACGCCGACGTGCTGGAACACGGGGCTTGTTACTGCGGCCTCTACGTCTCAGATTACGTTTTGGAAGGGGAAGAGGAGGTTGGCTCTATCCCGGAGAGGAGACCCGCCAGGCAGGAGAGGGCGCAGTTCAAAGGGGAGGGGGAGAAAGCGGAAAGGAAAGGAACGGTCGACCTTTCCTATCCGATATGGCGGTGCAGGGTCTGCGGATACCTTTGCGCTAGAGAAGAACCACCTGAAAAATGCCCCGTTTGTAAGGCAAGCAAGGACAGGTTCGAAAGGTTCATCTGGCAGTGAAATGGGTCGTCATGGAGAGTCTAGCTTAGGCCAAGTATAAAAGATTCAAGGGCGTATCAATGGAAGACCGGAATTATTAGGTTTGATGTCCTTACGTTAATCCGATAACTCTGTCATTCAGGATGCCAGCCTTTTCTTCGTCTCTACCTTATAGCCCTCCACGTTTGGCTGGTCGAAGGGGTTGACGTTCATAAAGGCGCCAAGGAACATCATCTCCATCATCTTGAACTGGAGGAACATACCTATGGACCTCTCTGAATTGTCCGGTAGTACCACCTCGATAAAGGGCAGCTTTTTCTTCTTGTAGGCCGCCTTTAATCCCTTGTCTATGGCCTTCATGATATCGTGCAGGCCCTTGTCCTGAATATTTTCCACCAAGCCTTCCAGTTCGGACTGTTCAGGCACCCTGACGTCCTCGGATACCTTGTCCAGGGAAACGAAGGTGGTCATCTTGTCCTTTGGTCCCCCGAGGTACAATTGGGCCACTGAATGCAGGTCCGTTGAGCCCACCGAGTAGGTGGGGGTGATACCCGTATTCACCTTATTACCGTCCTTGCTGTGTTCCTTGCCCAGACTTTCACCCATTAACTGGCGGTACCACTTGCCCAGGGCCTCGAACGATTTTCCGAACAGGAAGATGTCGTGTATTATCTTACCTTTCTCGAAGTTGAGGTACACATGGGCCGCGCTCAATGCGGACGGGTTTTTGGACATGTTTCGGTTGAGGCAAAAGTCCCTGATATATGCTGCGCCCTCCTCCAGCTCGGTAATGTCCAACCCGAGCATGCCCAATGGGAAAAGACCCGCCGCCGAGAGAACGGAATATCTTCCGCCCACATTGGCAGGTATCTCCAGCACGGAGAAGCCCTGGTCCTTGGAAAGCTTCCAGAGCTTGGAACCCTTGTCAGTTATGGTGACTATGTATTCCCTGTAGTCGTCCCGGTGTTTCTTCAGGAGGTCCGTGAATATCTGGAGAAGGGAAATGGTTTCCACGGTGGTGCCCGACTTGGACACGCCCACCACCAAAACATTGCCATCGTCTTCCAGGGCCGCTTTGCAAAGGGATAATATCTTGCTTGTCTCTTCCGCATCCACGGTCTCGGCGTATAACATCTTCGGCCCCGTACCTACCAGGGAGGCAAGCCTGCCCTGCACCGCCTGCTGCACCGCCATGGTACCGAGATTGCTCCCCCCTATGCCTACCAGCACGATATAATCGGGATCGAGGGCCGACTTCTTCTCGACCAGGGAGGTCACCCTATTCTCCATGTCCAGGTCGAAGGGTAGGTGGATGGAGGCCCTTTCATCCTCGTACTCCGTCTTGCTCGCCTCCACCATCTTCTCGATCTCTTCCTCGAACACTGGTTCAAGGGTTTCCAGCTCCTTCTTGGTAACCTTGGTATTACGGAACCTGAACCTAATATTATTCATTGACAACACCTCTCACAGCCCATAACAAAACGGCCTGCTTTCCCTTTCTTATCTCTAACATGGAACTAATTTTGCCTTACATCTATTTAAGGTTTACGATTAAAGGCGAGATCGGGAGGAAAGTCCGAGGAATGGCTATTTCAAATGCAAATTAACTAATCAGTCATCTCCCTACTTGGCGAGCTCCACGTACTCCGGGATAACGTCGGCGGTGAAGGCGTCCATGCCCTCTCTGGTCTTGTAGTGGTCCACCAGGTCCTTGATAACGTAGAAGGGCAGGGTGGCGATGTCCGCCCCCACCAGTGCGCATTCCCTGGCCTGCCTGGCGTTGCGGATGCTGGCCGCCAGGACCTCTGTGTCGAACTTGTACTGCTTGATGACGTCCACGATCTGGGCCACGAGGTCCACGCCCGAGACTACGCCGTTGTCCTCAAGCAAGACATTGTCCTCAACAACGCCGTCGGCCGGATAGTAATCAGACTTCTCGAATTCCATGTCGTTGTTCTTTCGAATGAAGTCGTCGATCCTGCCGGCAAAGGGGCTTACGAACGCGGCCCCCGCCTTTGCGGCCAGCCAGGCCTGCTCCGGTGTGAAAACCAGGGTGCAGTTCACCGGGATCCCTGTGTCCGACAGTGCCTTGATCGCCCTTATGCCCTCGAAATCCTTGCCCTTGTCCCCGGGAAAGGAGGGATTTACAGGTATCTTTATGTAAACGTTGTTGGCCACCTGGTTGAACGTGTCGAATAGTTTTCGGGCCTGGGAAACCATTCCGTCGTAATCGAACTCGGTGGCCTCCAGGGATACTGGTGTGCCTTTGGCCACCTTCAGGATGTCCTCGATGTACTGAGCCATGTCCGTGTCCTTCCCCTTCTCCTTCCTGGCATCCGCCGCCTTCTTGATCAACGAGGGATTGGTGGTCACACCGTCCAGGAACCCGTAATCGTAGGCCTCTTCTATCTCGTCCAGTTTTGCTGAATCTATGAATATCTTCATGTTTTTTCCTCCTTTTCTAATTCCATATCTAGTATCGATACCATAATTGCGGGCCAAATATATATTTTTGCACCCCGACATTTAATGTTTTAGACAAATCTGATATATGAGTAAGGAACTATTACAGCCTGTGAATGTAAATGCTGCAGGACATGCTGGAGCGGCTGGAGAGCGGCATAGAACTGGGGTCTCGTCGATTGATCATCGAAAAGGGGGACCCCGGTCGCTTTCCGGAAGAGAAGAACGCAGAGATATTGTTGGGCAAGGAAAGGAGGCACCTGTTGTATGTCACCCTTTACTTCGGCAGGGGAGAAAGTTACATGCCCTGGGCAGAGCTTTACGGCATTGCTCGTTCTGTTGAGGGGGCGAGGGGAAAACAGAGCTTCTTCGGCTCCGGTTTGGAGCTGGAACTGCTGAAGTTGTTCTCAGAGGAACTGGGTAAAGGGGGAAGGATATTTGTGGAGTACGGACACGACGCAGAGACCAACTACGGGCTTAACCGGAGCTTTCCCGAGCCCGTTACCCGGCTGGGAAACGTGCTCTACGGGCTGGGTTTCACCTGGTTCAAGGACTGGTACTTCCCGGAAGGCTACATGGAGGGAGGTATGAAACTGCAGGCGGAAAGGGCAATAGACGAAGAGCATCGCGAGAAACACAATGCCAGTATAGAGAAGGGATGCCGCGATTTCCTTGACCAGGCCGGCGAGTTCGACAGTCATGAATATCTCGACAATGCGGTGGAGAGGGCGAAAAAGATCTTGGATTGAGGAGACTGATTACACAGGAAGTTGAAGCGAAATGAGAGAGGACAGGGCCGAGCTGAGGATTTCAGGTATGACATGCGCAAACTGCGCAAAGACCATAGAGAACTCTTTGACGGGCATGGAGGGCGTGTCGAGGGCCAGCGTTAACCTGGGTAATGATCTGGCCCAGGTGGATTACGACGCGGCAAAGGTAAATCTCCGGGACCTGGAATCCGCTGTGGCCGATGCGGGCTACGACATTATAAACAAGGAGGCGGTGATCAAGATAGGGGGCATGACCTGCGCCATGTGCGTGAAGACCGTTGAGGAGGCCTTGGATGACCTGGAGGGCGTGTCGAGGACCAGCGTTAACCTGGGAGCGGAAAAGGCGTATGTGGGTTACAACCCCAAGCTTACCTCCCTCGATAAGATAAGGAAGGCGATAGAAAAGGCGGGATATCAGTATCTTGGCACCGAAGAGGAGGGGGGAGACGGGGAAAAGGAGCTGAGGTCCAAGCTCACCAGGACGGTTGTGGGGTTCGCGACGGGTTTGACGCTCTTGGCATTGATGTTCATTCCCCTGGCACTTCCCATACACATATCCTATCTCATGCTGATTATTGCCACCCCGGTTTTCATATACCTAAGTTACCCGATATTCGCCGCCGGACACCGGGCCCTCAAGAACAGGACCCTGAACATGGACGTGATGTACTCCATGGGGATAGGGGTGGCCTTTGTGTCCAGTTTGCTGGGCACCTTCCAAGTAATACTGACCCGGCACTTTCTCTTCTACGAGGCGGCGATTTTCCTGGCCACATTTCTCACCATGGGCCGTTATCTGGAGGCGAGGGCAAAGGGAAGGACGTCCGAGGCCATAAAGAAATTAATGGGCCTGAAGCCCAATAGGGCCACGATAATAAAGGAGGGGAAGAGGATAAACTTGGCCCTGGAAGAGGTCAGGACAGGTGACATCGTTCTTATCAAACCCGGGGACAAAGTGCCTGTAGACGGGCTGGTGACTGAAGGGAGAAGCTATGTGGACGAGTCCATGATAACAGGCGAGCCCCTGCCCAGCCTAAAAAAGCCAGGTGACAAGTTGATCGGGGGAACCATCAACAAGAACGGCGTTATAAAACTAAAGGCCACCAAGGTGGGCAAGGATACGGTCCTTTCCCAAATAATAAAATTAGTGGAGGAGGCGCAGGGTTCCAGGCCCCCGGTGCAAAGGCTTGCCGATCGGGCGGTGAGCTGGTTCATCCCGGTGGTGTTGATAATAGCCATATCGTCCTTCGTTGCATGGTACCTCATAGCGGGCAACTCGCTGCTGTTCTCCATCACAGCGCTGATATCGGTGCTGGTCATAGCTTGTCCGTGCGCGTTGGGACTGGCCACACCCACCGCAGTGACCGTGGGGGTGGGACGCGGTGCCGAGCTCGGCATCCTGATCAAAGACGGGGAGGCTCTGGAGGTCTCCGACAAGCTGACGACGGTGGTGTTCGATAAGACAGGGACCCTGACCAAGGGAAGGCCCGAGCTCACCGACGTGGTTCCGATCCAAGGGGGAGAGGATGAGCTGATTTCACTGGCCACGTCCTTGGAAAAGAACTCCAAGCACCCCATCGGCACAGCCATCGTCAAAGAGGCGGAAAGGCGAGGTATCGAATCGGGAAAGGTCAGTGATTTCGACACCTACGAGGGCAAGGGTATAGGTGGGCGAGTGGAAGGGCGGGAGGTCCTGGTGGGCAGCCCTCTTCTGCTGAAAGACAAGGGGGCCCACACGGACAAAAAATCCTTGCACAAGCTACACCAATTGGAAGAGCAGGGGAAAACCGCGTTCCTGGTTACGGCCGGGGGAGGTGTAAAGGGAATCCTAGCCGTTTCCGACCCTTTGAAAGACCACACAAAAAAAGCAATAGAGGAATTGAAAGGGGGCGGGTTGAAGGTCATGATGATAACCGGCGACAATGAAAACACGGCAAAGGCCATAGCCAGGGAGATCGGGATCCGGTCCGTGGTGGCGGAAGTGCTTCCCGGTGACAAGGCAGCGCAGGTTAAGAGGTTGCAGGAGAGGGGAGAGGTGGTGGCCTTCGTCGGCGACGGTATAAACGACGCGCCTGCATTGGCCCAGGCAGACGTGGGCATAGCCATCGGCAGTGGAACGGACGTGGCAATGGAAAGCGGCGAGATCGTGCTTATAAAGGACGACCCGAGGGACGTGGTGGCATCCATACAGCTTAGCGGGAAGGTGATGAGAAGAATAAAACAGAACCTTTTCTGGGCATTTGCCTACAACACAGCGCTCATCCCGGTGGCCGCAGGCATCCTTTTCCCCTTCTTCGGAATAACGTTCAGACCGGAACTTGCCGGATTCGCCATGGCAATGTCCTCGGTCACAGTGGTAAGCCTGTCCCTTTTACTAAAATCCTATATTCCTCCCATAAAAAAGGAAAGTAGGCGAATGGAGCGGCAATAGACACCGTTTGTAACATGGTAGTTGATGAAAAAGAGGCTATATGGGTCAGCGAATACAACGGCGAATACAACGGCAAGACATACTTTTTCTTCGCTTCCGGATGCAAGAAGGCCTTTGACAAAAAACCGGAAAATTACATATAGTTTGGCGGTCTGTTCTCAGACCATGGAAAAAAATAATAGTAGGGCTTTGGAGGAGATCCTCAAGACCGCCCTTTCCAGGGAGATCGAGTCGTTTCGATTCTACAAGGACCTGGCTAAAATGTTCGAGGAAGAGGAAAAGATCCGTCTGATACTCGATCTCGCCGAGAAGGAGAGGGAACACAAGGCAAAACTGGAAGGGCTGCTGGGCAAAGGCGTGAAAGATATAGTCGTAGAAAGGGAATACCTGGAAAAAGCCTCCGCCCTGCCGGAAGTGAGCGAGAAAGGCACCATCCAAATAGACCCGGGCAGCGATATCAAAGATATCTTGATCGCAGCCATAAACAAGGAAAAATGGTCTTACGAGCTTTATCACGGCCTGGGCTGCGCCTGCCTATCGGAGGGGGAGAGGCTTCTCTTCGATCTTTTGGCAAGAGAGGAAAAGGGGCATATTGGGGTCCTTTCGAGCCTCTAACGTGATTATTCCAGATCTTGAGCCCCTGATACAACGGCCCTTTTACACATATTTGACCATAATTGATATATATCTGCCCAACCATATTCCTTACCGTCAACTCTGGAGGTGAGCAAGGTGCGCAGTAATGAGACCAGGGAAAGGATCAAGGAATACATATCGAATAACGCGGGGGCATCCTACAGCCAGATAATGGAGGACCTGAGCCTGAAGAACGGAACGCTGTCCTATCATCTATACAAGCTGGAGACCAATAAAAAGATCAAGTCGGTTAGGGTGGGAATGCACAAGAAATATTATCCCTCGGGTTGGCAGGACGTGCCAAAGAGCATCAGGGAAAGGATATACCTCGCAGTTCTCATGAACCCCGGCACTACAAGAAAGATGGTAGAGAGGCTACTGGAGCTAAAAAGGCAGGTCGTGTCCTACCATGTTAGAATAATGATCAAGAAAGGCATGCTCCACCTGGAGGACGATCAGGGCAAAGGAAGGCTCTACGCCAATCCAAAATTCTACGAAATGTGATCCGAGTTGTCGCCTTCAAGCCGTAAATTAGCCAACAATATCTATTCTTATGTTGTGGGATAAATTTAATATATATTATAACCATAGACCATTCCACGTGGAAATAAATGAAATACTGCCCGCGATGTAATAAGAAATATGACGATTCCCACAGCAACTGTCCGGTTTGTGAGGGGAAACTAGTTATTTTGGCCCAAAAGGTAGTAAAAAAACCTGTGCAACCGGCCGTAAAGAAGGCAGTGAAAAAGCCGGTCGAGGAGAAGGAAAAACCCCAAGAGGAGGCGGCGAGGGCAGAAACGGTTGAAGGGGATGAGGCGGCCAAGAAGAAAAAATGGCTGGAAATGCAGAATAAGATACAGAGGGAGCTGTTGGGCCTAAAGGGGGAAGAGGAAGGAGGGGGATCGGCAAGCGGTACTGCAGCTGCGCGCCCGGACAAGCCCGCTTCTGCACCGACAGAGGGCCAGAAAAAACCCCAAGAGGAGAAAGGCGGTGTTAAGATACAGCCGGGGCTTATCAAACCCCTGGAACCGGAGGGAGGGGGGAAGGAAGAAGAGGGGGGAGATCAGGCCTGGAAAAACGAATTCCAAAAGAAGATGGAGGAATATCAAAGCAACGGTTTCATCGTTTCGAGGCTTGAAAAGGCACTGAAGAGCAATGACAAGGCCAAGGTGGAGGAGGAGTTCAAACGTTACGAAAAAGACATTCAAAAGCTAGAGGAAACCAAAAAACAGCTTAAGGGTCTGGAGGGAATGGGCTTCGACAACGAGATCCAAGAGATCAAATTACTACTCACCGACCCTGAGAAGCTGATCACGGTAAGGAAAAAGATACTCGAGCTCCGGACCAAGGCCTCAGAATCAGATAAAGGGCCCGTGGGGGAAGGAGTTGAGGAGGGGGAAGCGGATATTAAGGACAAGGTCACAAAGCTGAAGGAAGAGGGCTATGTCACCGACGTTCTGGAACAGTGTATTGCCGAGGAGGACGACCTTGCTTTATTGGAAGAATACACTGAATTCACTGACAATCATAAGGATATCCAAAGATTGAGCGAGGGACTTAACAACGTGGATTCTCCAGAATATGAGGAGGAGATAAAGGAGATCAGGTCCAAGTTCAAGAACCCTTACGCCCTGGGCTGGATAAAGAACAAGCTGAACAAGCTTATGCTGTCCGTGGGAATGAAATCCTACTGGGCATCGGTGGATGACATTGACATGGAGGAAATAAAAAGGAAGGTTATGGAATGGCAGAGGCACATGAACTATAACGTTGACGACCTTGCCAAGGCCATTCAGGAGGGGGACAAGGAAAAGGTGGTGGGGTTGTACAAGAAATACACTGAAAGGGTCGACAAACTGGAGTACCTTTCCGATCGCTTCCTGATACTCAACGTGGGTAAATTTCCACAGGAGGCGTCGAAGATCGAGGAGCTGCTCAACGACCCCGGTAAAGTGGACCAGCTGGAGGAAATGATATCCGACCTGGAAAAGAAGATAATATCGCACCGGGACAAGATGCTTACCGCCGTCATAGGTGAAATGAACAAGCGCATCTCCCACTGGCTGGATGTGGACTACAAGATCGAAAAGACCAACAACAAGTTCAAAAGGTTCAAAAGGGAGGTCATGAAATGGAGGCTGGGCGGAAAGGACATAGACCGCCTGGAAAAATTAATGGAAGAGGAACTAAAGGACATTTGGGGCGATTTCAATTCTCTCAAGGAATCCATCAATCAGCTCGAGGCCATCCGGACCGAGGTGGTAAAACTTGATGTTCCCGACGATAAGGTCGAGCTAAAGAAAGAGCTGCTGGAGATATTAAAGGATCCGAACAGGGTAAAGGAGGGGCAGAACAAGTTCGAGGAGATGCTAAAGTACGTGCCGGAAGCGAGAGAAGAAGTGACGCCTGCGGCCGAGAAGGTCAAGGCGGAGACCGTCGAAGGTGAGGGGGTTGGGGCGGGGGCGGAGGCGGGGTCGGGGGCGGAGGCCCAGACCAAGGAAGAGGCAGCGGAAGTGGAGGCCTCGGTGGCCAAGGAAGAGAGGAAGCTGGGAGATACGTTAAAGACCACCGAAGACGTCGATTCTCTGTTCCAAAAGGGGCTCAGTCAATACAAATCGCAGAACTACAAGGAAGCTCTCATGTATTTCAAGCGTATACTCGATATAAACTCGGAAGATAACAAAGCCAACTTCTACAAGAAAAAATGTCTTGCCAAGATCCCCGAAACCCCGGAAGAGGAAGTGGAACTGCCCTTCGAGCCCGACCCCAACTGTCCGGACTGCAACGGCTCGGGCAAGTGTCCATCCTGCGGGGGTACGGGAAAATGCGAGATATGCGGTGGTTCCGGGAAATGCGCCACCTGCGACGGCACGGGTACAGACAAAGACGGCAACGTCTGTCCGGACTGCAAGGGCAACGGTAAATGCTTCTGGTGCAAAGGCAGTGGGAAATGCGATACCTGCGACGGCACGGGCTACTGCCGGCTTTGCTCGGGCAAGGACAAGGACCTTTTGGACGAATTTACCAGCCTCCTGTCCGAGACAACCAGTCTATTGGAAGGCACTTCCCTGGAAGAGGAAGAAGGGGGAGAGAAAAAAGAAAGCGCCGAACAGCCAGAGGCTGAACCGGCAGAGGCAAAACCGCCTACTAAACAGAAGAGAAAGATAAAGAAGAGAAAGAAGATAAAAAAGAAGAAATTAAAGAAATAGACACAGGGGTTACAATGAGATATGAAAGCCTGGCAGCATTGGTCATCCTGACGATGCTGCTGACAACAATGACGGGTCTCTTCGTTGAGGACGGGTTTATATCCGAGAGGGGAATGCAGACAGAACCAATTGGGCCTAGAACGGATCCGGGAGGAGGAAGGGAAACGGAGTATCTCATGGATTATCATCCCCCGCCGGATGTCATTGATTACCCGAGTGCCGAGAAGGACAGGTTGGGAAGCGAGAAAATACTCGTCCTCATGGTTGAATTCCTTGACGTTAGATTTGAGCAAGGCCATGATGCGGAGCACTATACAAAGAACATACTCTCTTCGCAACCCGGAAGTCTCAACAAATATCTTTCCCGTGCCTCCTATGAGAAGTACATGCTATCCGGTCACGTACACGATAACGTCATCATGCTGAATCGGAGGATGCAGTACTACGGCCAGGACGATGTGGGAGACGGGGACGGGGACGGTAGGATAAGCGACGATGGAAACGGGGAAATCGACGAGCTTATCACAGAGTGTCTTGATCAGGCGGTAGCGGACGGGGTGAACTTGGGCCAGTATGACAGCGACCACGACAACGTCGTTGATCACATCATGATCGTGCATGCGGGAGAGGGGCAGGAAAGTACGGGATCGGCAAACGACCTGTATTCAAGGTCGAGTTTTCTTTCCACACCTTACGAGGGGACGGTTGCCGACGTTGAAAGATACATAATCGTTTCGGAATATTCACCTCTTGGGGTTTTGGCCCAAAAAACACTGGTAGACCTGGGGGCGCGGATACTTTTAGACAGGGACCAGAGCACAGACGGGATAGGGCTTTGGGGCCTGATGGGGCATGGTTTCAGAACCGGGAACGGGACCGAACCGGTCAACCCCATCTCCTTTACAAAGGCGGATCTGGGTTGGCTCGACATTGATATGATCGACACTTCGAAGTACGATTACGTGCTCAAGTCCGCCGCCCGGTACCAAGATGCGGCAATGCTCCCCCTGAGGGCCTCCAGTGACGGTAAGATTATGGAATATTTCCTCTTGGAGAACAGGGAAAGGGAAGGAAACGATGCCGGGCTTTGCGGAAACGGTCTATTGATATGGCACGTGTGCACCCAACTTCCCAACAACGATGTGGATAACGCCCCGCTCATCAGTCTCGAAGAAGCAGATAATTCGGGGGATCTCGGAACCTACGGCGGAGACATGGGCTCCGAAACAGATGCCTTTGGCTTCGTTTTCTCCAGCTTCAACGATGACACCCTCCCCGGCAGCAAAGATTCCAGCGGAATAACCACGGGATGGGAAGTGAGAGACATCTCCGCACCTGGAGATTCGGTGAACATGAACATAATCCCACCGGAAAACGATGTGGGATTCTACCTGGCCCAGGTAAACTCGCATTACATCGAGCTTGGAGACGACATCAATCTCACTCTGGGAATAATAAACTACGGCGTGATGGCAACAGATTGCGAGGTTTCCATTGATATTTTGCAGTTCAACACCGATTTTAAGGTTCAGAGCAAGAATATCTCCTTGGGTCGGCTTTCCTTTTGGTCCAACAGAACTTTGAAACACAGTTACACGCCCGCTCAGACCGGTCGGTTCGAGGTCCGGGTGGAGCTGCTGGTGGACCGCGACATGGTCAACGAGAACAACCTGTTCGACACGGTCGTCCATGCCACCACCTTTATTTTCAATGACGATGTGGAAGGCGGTAACAAGGGGTGGACCTCCTCTGCAACACTGCCTCTGATCTCACCGGGTTGGCATATCGTATCCAACGATGACGCCAACGGGGACTCTTACTCCCCCTCTCATTCCTGGTGGTGCGGATTCGAATCTTCGGGAATGTACCAGAGGGCCGCGGATTTCATTCTGGAGTCGGATGACATGAACATTACCGGAGAGAACGCGGTGCTGTATTTCCATCACAAGTACGACATAAGCGAGGGATTGATCTTCGGCCTTCTAGCTGACGGCGGATATGTGGAGGTCAGCACAAACGCAGGGGAAAGCTGGTCAGAGGTAAGCTCCTACCGAGGACAGGGCGATTGGACCGCCGAATCCTTAGATCTGGGACCGTACCTGGGTTCATCCAATACGATAAGGATAAGGTTCCGTATCAACTCGAATCTTGTTTTTCTTGCAGGAGGTTGGTACGTGGACGACATATCTGTGGTCGGTGAAAGGCCCTACTACGGCCTGCGGCTAAAGTTCTATCCCGATTCCGCAGTGATGTATCCAGGTGCCGAAGAAACATTCACCACCATGGTCACCAATGCCGGGAACACCTATGAGAAGGTGGATATGGAGGCGGAACTGATCAATGCCGCCACCACCTTGGAGATAATGCCCACGAGCATGATGCTCGAACCCTGGAGCACCCAGGGGGTTAAGGTTAAGCTAAAAGTACCGAACACGGTCCAGGCAGGTAAGGAACTGGGGCTGAACATCGGTGCGTACGGCGCGAACAGCTCGGCCGAAGGCTCCGTTGGGATATCCATTGGTACCTTGGTGGACGTGGATGCAAAACTTGATCCGGACATCATTACCATTTACCCTCCGGCCTCCGAACAGGGGTTAATGTCCATTAACAACAGAGGAAACGGAGAGGTCTTTGCAAACATCGAAGCCGTGGACACCGGCGGTATCGACGTGCTTGACATAGGCACCAATTATAAAATCGGAGCTTACTCGGAAAGAGAGATCGGTTTCAATATCAGCACCCAACGGGCTGAGCCGAACACCAATCATCAAGTCACTTTCGTGGTTCATATTAGATCTGAGGCAAGTGTTAAAAAGATAATAAATGACACCTACAACCTAATTCTAAAGGTAAACATCGGAGCCAGCCACAAGGTGGAGATCGTTTCGGCAACCAGCATCTCGGTGCCGGTGGGAGAGGGAACCACTGTCCCGATAAACATAAATAACTTAGGCAACTGTGAAGAAGAGCTGACCCTCTCGGGCACAGCATCATCCAAGGACGTGCAGGTCCTGATAACCCCCAACCAGGTAACTTTACCCAAGTACACCAGCTCCGCCGCCATCCTGCAGATCGACGTTGGTCCCAAGGAGCGGGACAAGAGCGCTGCCATAACAATAATGGGGGCCTCCGCCGAAAAGAAATTCTCCGCCTCCCTGGAACTGGATATCGCTCACCCCGAGCTTAAGGTGGAGGGGGAGGAGAGAGGAGGGGGATTCTTCGAGATAAGGGTGGAAAATTACGGTGAGACAAAGGCCACCTCCGTGGAACTGGAATTGTTCGTGGACGGGAAACTGGACCGAACGGTACCTATTGGGACCGTCAGGGAGGGGGATTCCTTTACAGAATACTATAAATTGGACCTGAAGCCGGGAAAACATGTTATCCTGGCAAAAGTAGGTGGGGCAGAGGCCGAGACCAACGAGGAGGACAACAGCTTCACCATGGAATCGGAGGTTAAGGAGGTCGGGGTGGGCCAAACGTTAGAGGGGTATTCCCCCTTGATCGCGGTGATAACAATCCTGATTGTGGTTTTGGCCATTGTGGGTTTCTTCTTAAGAAAAAAGTGACGATAGCTAGGGAAAGGTATGATGTTTTTTTTCTATAATATCAATGCGTTAAGTTTAAATTAAATGGCGGCATTTATCTAATAAAACGGCGGAAAGATGAGTGGTATGGACAAGGATGCTAAGGACGATTCCGATGAAATAACCTACGAATTACTCAACAAGGCCCTGGAAAATACTCTTGGCGAAAGAGGGATGGGGAAGAGGCAGGTAGACGAACTTACTGATTACCTAATGAACTTCTTCGGATACGAGGGGCGGGTTCTGGACAATATACTTACCCCCAAGGACAGGGACGTTTTCTACATGCTGGAAGAGATAGGCATCCTTGGGACAGAGATGGACGAGGTGACCATCAAGAGGGGTAAGCTCTGGCGGATTCATTATTGGATACTCAGAAAGAACAACATCAAGAACTTTGCTGCCATGGAAGTGGAAAAGGACGAGAGCAAGGAATATCGGATATATGATAGACTAGAGGACGATATTTGGTCCAGGGATTCCAAATAATAAAAATTCCTATTCATCCCCCACGGATATGTCGACACTTCTCACTATACAGTCCCTACCTTCTATGATCTCCACCCCCCCGCCGCATTCCGGGCATGAAAAAACGGGAAGAAACATGTGAAACTCCTCTTTCTCCTTCACCTTCAGCGGTCCCTTGTAACCGCATTCCAAGCACTCGACCTCCGCTTCCCTGTCATCAATCACCAGAGCCGCTCCTTCCAGGGGAGAGCCGTCGGAAAGTGCTTCAAAAGCGAATTCGAGTGCTTCGTGGCTTAGGAAGGAAAGCGTGCCCACCTCAAGTGTCACCTTGACTACCTTCTCGTATTCCTTTGTCTTCAAGGTCCCAAGAATGGCCTGGAAAACCCCCTGCATTACCGAGAATTCGTGCATGGCGTCACCCGGCTCCGGGAAGAGGTCCACCCACCATTTGATTCATCATTACTATCACGGTAAGTTCTTGCATGTTGTCACTCAGCCTTTTTCTTCATACGATTCGAACATCTCTTCCCATAGTTCGAGGCTTTCCTTTGCCGCCTGCTCATCCAGAAGCTGGATGGCGAACCCCGCGTGCACTATGACATAGTCGCCTACAGCCGCATCCACCAAAGAGATGTTAGCCTCCCTTACCACACCCCCGTAATCCACCTTTGCCTTGTCCTCGGATATTTCCATTACCTTGCCAGGTACCGCCAAGCACATGATCAAACCTCACTATTCATTAATTAAATAGGTGATATATAACAGTTATTAAAATTCTAGTCAAAAATAATAATAGCTTAATAATCAATGACGGTATTAAGCTAGCAAGTTAAGGGCTGAAGCCCGAGCCCAAATAATATCCAAAATAGGAATAAAAAAACCATGACCAAACACAACATCGTGACCATGCCCGGCGACGGGATAGGCAACATCGTAGTGCCCGAGGCGATAAGGGTCTTAAACGCCGTGAGACTAGACGCAAACTATATACATGCCGACATCGGATGGAAGTTCTGGAAGAGGGAAGGCAATCCTCTCCCTGCTAGGAGCCTCGAACTGCTGGAGGAACACAGATTGGGTCTTTTCGGTGCCATCACGTCCAAGCCCAAGGACATTGCCCGCAAGGAGCTGGGGCTCGAGCTTCGTAACAAAGGCCATGAGTACTACAGCCCTATCGTTGCATTGAGGCAGCATCTCGACCTTGACCTTTGCATAAGACCGTGCCTCACCTTCAAAGGAAATCCATTGAACTTTGTCAGGAGGGCAAGGGACGGGATCGTGGAGCCGGAGATCGACGCGGTGATATTCAGACAGAACACCGAAGGACTTTATTCCGGTGTGGAATGGACCGATCCGCCCCCTGAAGTGAGAAACGGGCTAGACTCCCACCCCAAAATGAAGAGATTCTCCAATATCAGGGGGAAAGACCTTGCGGTTTCAACAAGAATATTCACAAGGGTGGCGTGTCAAAGGGTTGTTGGAGCGGCCTTTGCCCATGCCGAAAAATTCGACTATGATTCGGTAACTGTTTGCGAGAAGCCGAATGTGCTTAGAGAAACCTCGGGAATGATGAGAGAGGAGGCTTTGAAGGCGGCCGAGAGTTATCCCGGAATCGGGCTACGGTTCACCAACATAGACGCCCAGATGATGTGGCTTACCAAGAATCCGGAGGACTACGGGGTTATCGTCTCAGGTAATATGTTCGGTGACATCGTTTCCGACGGGTTTGCCGGGCTTGTAGGCGGTCTCGGTTTTGCCAACAGTGCCAATATCGGGCGGAACGCGGCGGTGTTCGAACCCACACACGGCTCGGCCCCGAAATACGCAGCTTTGGACCCGCCAATCGTAAATCCCATTGCCATGACACTCAGCGCCTGCTCGATGCTGGACTACCTCGACGAGGGGCAAAAGGCCCAAAGGATAAGAGACGCCATCGGAAGGGTCATCGCCGGGGGGGAGGTAAGGACCTACGATATGCTAAGGTTGAGGGGAGGACCCGGCGTGGTGGACAAGGGGGCGGCAACTACAACAGAGATGGCGGACGCGATTATTTCGAAATTATGATGGAGGGGAAGATGGATGGGATCTCTGTCTTAAGATGGGAGGAAGGTGGTAAAGGGGACCAAACAGAGCTGTAATATCCATCACATAAAAGAAGGGGA
>CAZUZU010000053.1:16975-17182 GCA_964624865.1 uncultured archaeon | reverse complement strand
CCATGGTCAACCCGCCGGTGTAAAAGAGGCGCTTCTTGCCAAGGGTGCCGTACCTCCAAAGATCAGGAAGCCGCTCCTTTAAAAAGAGCAGGGCCTCCAGAAGGGAAGGGTGGCAGTGTGCCCTTGCCTCCACCTGCTCCCACAACGTGCCGTTCCTGATATTCTCCTTGATTCGTTTTATCTCCGCCGTGCACTGCCACAAGTTAT
>CAZUZU010000053.1:0-16965 GCA_964624865.1 uncultured archaeon | reverse complement strand
CCTCGGTCCTTTCTTCCTTTTTCATGCCCGAGAGCTCGGCGCTGCCCTCCAGCTCGGAGCAGACCGGGCAGTTGCACGGTATGTCCTCCAGCTCCTCCAGGTGGGCCGTGCCCCAGGGAAACATCATCCTCCCGTTGGCCGCATATTTGGCATAAGACGCGGAATCGAAGACGTCGGCGCCGAGCGCAACCGCCATGGGGAACAGCATGGGGTGGCCGCAGCCGAACAGGTGAAGGGGTCGGGAGTCGTTGACTCCCTGCCTCGCGGCCAACATGATCTCCGCAATGGTACGGAAGTCATAGCCCTCCATTATCGGCACCACTCCTCCTATGGCGTGATAGTCGCAATCCAGAGTGGCAAGGGAGGCGGCGGTGTCCTGCCTCAGCTCGGGATACACGCCGCCCTGGATGGGGGCGTTGAGGGCCATATCGCCCTTGAGGCGGATGCCTTCCTCTATTCGCTCTTTGGTAAGAGCGGCCTTTTCCTCCGCCTCTTCCACGGTGTCGCCTGGCTCCGTGAACAGGTCCAGAACCGTGCCGATATCGGAACCCATGTCCCGCTGGAACCGGACGATGTCTCCGTTGTTCACGTCCACCTCCCCGTAGACGTGGCTCTGAAACGTGCCGCTGTCGGTCATGATTATCCCGGGGAAATCCAAATGATCGTGAATGTCCCCACCGGGACCCCTGCCCTTTTCACTGTTCTTCAGCAGGATATAGGCATTTGTGATCAGGGCCCTATACCCCATATCATACAATCTCCCCGGCTCCAGAAGCCGTATGTTGGGGTTTACCACGGGCATGAGCAGGGGGGTCTCTGCAGACCTTGGACCACACTTCAGGCTGCCGATCCTTCCAAGCGCGTCCCTCTTCCTTATCTCGAACCTTAGAGGCATGTCCGAGGGTTAAGCGATAACGGATATACAAATATTGCCCATTTCCCAACCGTCTTCCCCCGCCCCTCCGATATAATCCATCTTATCACAAGGCAATCTGTCTTATTGCAGGGTAATCTGTCTTATCACAAGGCAATCTGTCTTATTGCAGGGTAATCTATCTTATCACAAGGCAATCTGTCTTATCACAGGGTAATCCATCTTATTGCAGGGTAATCTGTCTTATCACAAGGTAATCTATCTTATCACAAGGTAATCTGTCTTATCACAAGGCAATCTGTCTTATTGCAAGGGGTAAAGCATAAATATATCTCCGGTTATCCCCGGAACATGGCATTCGACCTGAACATGTTGATCGCAGTGGTCTACATCATCGTAGGCCTGGTCATTGCTTACTTCGGGGAAAGGATTTGGGAAAGCATTTTGGCGCTCATAGGGGCGATAGTGGGCTCTATGCTGGCCCTTTCCCTTGCCTTGATACTTGCCCCGAGGATCATGCCGGGTTATACGAATATCTGTGTGATCATCGCTGTTATCATAGGGGCCATAGCGGGGGCCTACATCGCCCGGGCACTGGGCAAGTGGATCATCATCCTCTACTGTGCGGGCGCCGTCTTCTCGGTCCTGATGTTCAATCTAATGCTTGCCCTGATCGCGGCGGTGGTGGTCATCGTGGCACTGTATTTCCTTATCCAGAAGTTCCTTGCCGTGGCCTTCGCAGTTCTTGGCGCCCTGCTGCTGGCCCAGGGATTGAGCGACCTCCTTTTCTCAGCGGGATGGAGCGGCGGCATGGTAATGATACTATCCTTCGTCGTTGCCTTGGTGGTGGCCCTAACAGGGGCCTGGTACCAGTTAAAGAACACCTGAACCCGTTGAGCCTAGGCCTCTAAGAACCAATCTAACCCCTTGTCTCCAGGTACAAGTTATTCCCCGAAGAGTATATATCCTCTATCTCCAGGCCGGATTCGCCGGCCTCCTGCTCAAGCTCTTCCCGGGTGTACATATAGTAATATCTTCGCACCACGCCCTTTTTCGAGTGCCAGTCCACCCATTGATCGCCGGTTCCGTAGATTTCGGGATGCTTCCAGACGCTGATCATCCCGGGAGCGCCGGATTTCAGGACCCGGGCCATCTCATTCATCGCCCTGACCCTTGCCTCCCTGGTCGAGAGATGGTGGACCACCGCTATTGCCAAGACCAGATCGGCACTTTTTTCCCGGAGCGGTAAATAAGAAAAATGAGAGAGCAAGAGATGGGCCGATGCCACGTTCTTATGAGCTTGGGCCAGCATGCCCTTGGATATGTCCAGGCCCAAGGGCCTGTATCCGCTGCTCCTCAGGATCTCGAGATGCCTGCCGTTGCCCGTGCCTATGTCAAGGGCGGTTCCCTTCCCCCCCTCCTGTCGCCCTATGAACCCCTTTACCTCCGGCCACACCCGTTGGCGGGTGGCATCGAACTCCGGGCCAATGGCATCGAAGGCAAGTGCCACGTCCAAGGGTTCACTGTTCATGGATAACTGACCTTACCCGTTCCACGGTCAACTCGACAATTTCCGAGCTTTTTCCAAGATAAGCCCCGGGGTCCATCACACTGTCCAATCGGCCGCCCAACTTTTCAGAGACCAAAGGATCCTTCTCGAGAACATCCATTAAAGTCACGCCCATTTTCCTGGCCTGCATGGCTCCCGCCCTCACCATTTCATGGGCCTCCTGCCTCCCCATACCCTCCTCAACCAAGGCAATCATCACAGACTCGGCCATAATGGACCCCTTGGTCAGGGCGATATTTTCCTTCATCCTGTCCATGTTCACCGAGATGTTCCGGAAGACATCGGTCATCTTCACCAGTATGTCGTCACAGAGGATTATGGCGTGGGGCAGTATGAACCTCTCATTGCTGGAATTCGCCAGGTCCCTTTCGTGCCACTGGATAGAGTTCTCCCACGCAGGTAAAAGCATGGCCCTGAGCAGCCTGGCCAGGCCGCTGACGTTCTCGCAGGTGATGGGGTTCTTCTTCTGGGCCATGGTGGAGGAGCCGACCTGGTGGTTGGTGTCGAAGGACTCCGATAACTCGCCGATCTCGGTCCGCTGAAGGTTCCTTATCTCGGTGGCGAACTTCTCGACACTGGCGGCTATGTTAGCTAATATGGACAGCAGCTCTATGTGCCTGTCCCTCTGCACGATCTGGGTGGCCGGCAGTTCTATCCCCAGGCCCAGCTTTTCCATCAGCATGTGGGCCTGTATCTCAAGCGCCTTTTCGCCCAGGGCAGCGCCCGTGCCCACTGCACCGCTTAGCTTTCCCACGCATATCCTGGGGAGGGCCTGCCTCAATCGAAGATAATGCCTTTCCACCTCCGATGCGAAGACTGACAACTTGAGGCCAAGAGTCATGGGCAGGGCGTGCTGACCGTGGGTCCTGCCCACCATCACGGTGTCGGCGTGGGTCTCGGCGAGATTGCATAGAACCTCTGCCAATCCAATTAGATCGTTCCTTATATAATCAAGTGATTCTTTGAACTGTAGCGCGGTGGCGGTATCCACTATATCGTAGGAGGTGGCGCCGTAATGGACGTATTTACCGCCCTTTCCGGAAACCTCGGACAGGGCCTTGGCCACAGCCATGACGTCGTGCCTGATCTCCTCCTCGATCTCCTTTACCCTGTCCAAAGAAACCTTGTTTCCCGTTACGCTCTCCTCGATCTCGTCGGCGGCCTCCTTGGGGATTTGGCCCACGTGGGCAAGGGACCGGGCCAGCGCCGCCTCGACCTCCAGGTAACGAGCAAGCTTGGATTCCTCGTCGAATATGCGTTTTAATTCCTCTCTCCCGTATCTGAAGTCCAATGGACAGACAGGCATTCTCTCACCTTATTTAGATAATTGCATCAGGGTTATATATTTAGCGATAGTAGCCGATATCCCACACCAAGGAATAAATCCAAAAAAGCGGTTTTTGAGGCGATATGTTAATATGGTAATGTGGAAACGTTGGAAAGCGATAATTTTCCATTATTTTCCATTATTATGGTAGAAAGTCTTATATATTGTTCCCATATAATTACCTAACATGGCCAGAAAAAAGCTTACCCCGAACGAGAGAATAGTGTTCTACAACCTAGTAAAATATCCGAATGTTAGCGACAGGGCGGTGGCCGAAAAGAGCGGTGCAAAGATATCAACGGTCACAGCCATAAAGAACAGACTGAAGGAACAGAATTATTTCAAAAAGCTGAAGACACCCTGCGTTTACAACCTCGGATACGAGCTCTTCAATGCAAGTATCTGGAATATGAACCCCGTATCGCTGAAGGACAGTCTCCTACAGGATATCAGGAACCACCTGAACCCCACCCATTCCATCGCCGGGATCTCCGGTAACAAAATGTACATGCTTAACTTCGGACTGAACTACACGGAGAGCCACGAACTGACCAACAAACTGGACCGGATCTATTGGAACAACGGATTGATCGACAAGATGGACGACAGGTGCACCAAACTCCTTCCCTTCGAAGGGGCCAGTATATTCTCCTACTTTGACGACACGCCCCTCCTGGGAAAGATATTGGGTTTAGAAGACAATTATTGGCCGGAGATCATAACCCCCGAGACACCTGCTGAGCTGAAGCTTTCGAAATTGGAACGCAAGGTGTTCCACGCCCTGGTCGAGAACCCTGAATGGCCCGACACCCACATCGCAAACGCTTACGACGTTACCAGACAGGTGGTTGCAAAGCTCAAGAAAAGATGGGAGAAACAGGGCATGCTAAAGACATCGAGGTCCATCAACCTGGAAAGACTGGGCATGGAAATCATGGAATTTACTTTCGTGAAGATAGACATGTCACAGGGACAGGACAAGGTGGTAAAGGCCCTGATTAACCCGTTAAAGGAGGTGGCGCCTTTGTTCTCCATGCTTTCCGGATACGACCTGTTCTACACCACCGCCCACGCGGATTACTCCTCCTATCAACAGACAAGGTTCGAGTTCATGAGAAAGCTGAGGAAGAGCGGCCTGTACTCCGAGGCCCCGCACACAACTGTGATATCTCTGAACAACTCCAAGATGAGGTACGACGAGATCCCCTTGAAATCGGTGAGAAAGCTACTGAACATCGAGGCCATAGAGGGCAGCCACATCAATACGAATAAGATATACCGATAGTTAATCGAACCTCATTCCATCTTCTTTTTTCTTTGTAGGTAGACAATGTAGGCGATCAGGACCGCTATCAATACCACGATAAAGGCCAGGACGCCAATGGATGAGTTATCCGGTTCAACCGAGACCTCTATGGGGGTCTCCGCCTTGGTTCCCGCAAGGGAGTTGTCCCCCTTTGATTTAACCTCGACCTCGATCTCTTCACTGTAGGACGAGGTGATGAAATCGTCAGGCGGGGTTACGGTCACGTCCACCACCTCCTCCTCGCCCGGCGCCAAGGTTAGCTCCCGGTCGGAGAACTGGACCAGCCAGCCCTCGTTCACCAAAAGATCGTCGTTCACCACGGAGAGGGAAAAATCGTCCACCACATTACCAGTGTTTTTCACCTTTACCGAATAAAGGGACGAGGAACCCACCACAACTGGGCCCTTGCCGTCCGCCGCCTGTATGGAAACGCCGTAATAGGGGTTCACGGTGATGAACAGGTTCTGGGTGCTGCTCCCGCCGTTCCAAGACGCGGTTATCTTGACCGTTTGTGTGGCGGCCTCGGCCCCCTGATCCGCCAGGATGGAGATGTTAATATCCCTGAACTCAAGGGTCTCGTTTGAGGTCATGGTAAAAGTATTGGGCACGATATCTATGGTCATGCCGGTATAATCAATCGCAGACAGGGTCACCTGGGTCTTTGTATCGTTGCCCCAGTAGGAAACGTTGCCTTGGATATACACGGGAGACGGGTCCCGGGCACCAATATCTATGCTGGAGGTGTTCAAGGAAAGGGTAAGTGTTTCACCCTGCCTCCCCCTTTCCCCTGCCGCCCCGTCCAAAATGATCACAGGGGGCAATATGAATACAAGCACAATGATTCCCACAAGGATGACGGGCCTTGGCCTCAAATTGATCACCAAGTATTAGCATTATTCGGTGATATATAAATATTTGCCGCCCGGCCCTAGCTTCGAGCCACCTCTACACTGCCCTTGTCCACTGTAACCTTATCGCCCGACTTTATCTCCTTTATATCGATGCCGTCCACGCAGGGTATGTCCGCCAGGATCGCACCGGTGGCCACAATGGTCTCGGTTTCCTCGTTGACAATGGCGGCCGGGGCGTTTCCGTATTTTTTTAGACCGTATATGACGTAGGACCCCACGGTGGAGCCTTTGCCGCAGGGAAAGATCAATATTCTTCCCTTCACATTTTTACCCTCCAGTTCATGGCCCTTGTCAATGACTATACCGGTCTTGGGGTCTATTCCCCCGTAGAAACCTATTGGCTCGGAAGTGACCAGGGCCTCCCCGGACGCCTTCCCCGGATTGATGACCCTTCCCTTCATTCTCTCACCCTCCCTATTAATTCCCTGATATTTTGAAACACTACTTTCTGCTTGCAGAAGCTGGGAAGATAATTGGCGGCCTTGCCCGAGTTGACCCCGGTGGTCTCGTAGCCCATCTCCTCGATGGGAGACACGACCATGCAGGTGTCGCTCACCACCCTGCCCCCGGCTTTCTCGATCACGTCGGTATACCCCATCCTGTCCGAGGCCTCCCTCATAAGCCTGGAAGTGCATATCCACACCGGCTTGTTTAGCGTTTTACCCTTGACCTCATCGGCCAGGAGCGCGATCTCCCTGAGGGAGGAATGGGGACATCCGAGTATCACGATGTCAGGATCCTGGCCGGTGTTCAGCTTTTCATAGGTGGCCTTCAAATCCTCCTCTCCCACTTCTATCACCTCTCCTCCCTCCGGCTCGGTCAAGGGGGCTTCGGGGGTTAGGCCTTCAGCGTGGTAGAGTGCCACGGCCCCGGAGGCGGCCATCGCCGCGCCCAGTGCCTTTAGTTGGTCCGTTCCGGCGTCCTTGACGCCCCTGAAGTAAGGTATCTTGTTCTTGACCTCCTTTCCCACCCGATAGCCAAGTGCACCGAAATCGGAATTGAACTTCAGGTCGGCGTTCACCTTGACCAGCACGTCGGGATTTCTATTCTCGCTCAGGTGAAGGCCGTAGTTCGGGGTCCGGCCGCATATCGCCGCGGCCAGGGCGGAGGGGCCGCCCTCCCGGTTGGTCCTTGCGCCGATGACAGAATTGGAGAAGCTCACCGCCGAGGACTCGGACCAGGCTATGTGCTCTCCGAACCGGGGCAGGTTGCCGGCCAAGTAGGGCGTGCATGTCGAGGTCACCACTATTCCCGTCTCCTTGAACGCCTTTATTATTCTCAGCTGGTTTTCCGCAAAATCCTCGGGAAAACCCAGGGCTTTCCAATCCTCCAGGTCCATGCCCGCAGGGTTCAAAAAGGTCAGCACCCGGACCTTTGCCCCTTTGTCCGCGATATCTTCCAGGAACTCCGTGCCCGGGTCTCCGATGGACTTGTAGGACACGCCGGCCACCTGCACCGAGCCCACGGGTATCATCTTATCGGCGCCATATATGTCGCCCAATCTTGTCAGCAACCTCATCATCCTGGAGACTATCTCCCCTTTCTCTCCGTCAAGCATCTTTTCCTCTTCCTTTGTCAGATACATTTCATCAGCTCCTTGCAGTTCGCCACAATAATATCTATCTCGTCCTTGGACGCGTCATCTATGTGAATACCGCCCACCGCCACCACCGTCCTTCCGTACCTTTCACAGGCCGCCCTTGCTATGGGTTCGAGCACCTCGTGATCGCGATGACCCTCGAGCTTGACCACCTCCGCCTCCTCTCCCGGCCGCCGGACTACGACCCCGCCCACATGCGGTCTTTCGCCGCCGCCCAGCACGTATATCAGATCATCACCCACCTTGTGCTTCCTCATCCAAACCTCGTACCTACCCCTGCCGGCACGATAGGTATCTCCCGGTCCCGGGTCATTATTCCCTTCAAGGGTCTTCTTCCCCTTTTTCACATCATTCATCAAAACCATTCCCACGACCTTATATGACCTGATACATGTTATCTAACAGTAATCGTCCGGGTCCACTTTGCCGTAGTCGACCTTACGGTAGGTGGCAGGGTCAACGTCCTCCGGTATGGTAGCGTCCAGGCCCACCTTGGTGGTCTTGGTCTTCTTGCCGGAGTGATCCCCGGAAGGGTCCAGGGAGGAACCCGGCTGCGATGTCATGACCAGCGCGTCCTTGTCCGCCTGGAAACGGGTGGCAAGCGCCCACTCCAGGGCGTTTTGATCGTAGATGTCAACGTCCTCGTCAACCACCACAGCGTGCTTCATGCTTCTGTGACCCAGGAACGCTGCCTGGGCCGCCTTCCTGCCGTCCTCCGGCGCCTGCTTTTTAATCTGGACAACGCCGTGGAGCCAGGAGCCTCCGCCCATTGTCACCAGCACGTTCTTGCAGTCGCACACCTTGTTCACCTCATTGTATATGGTGGGCTCCTTGGGCATTCCCATCAATATCTTGTGCTCCATCCTCCCGGGCAGGAGGGCTTGATACATAGCGTCCCTGCGCCGGGTAATGCAGTCCACCTTGAACACCGGCTCCTGTCTTACGAAATCCCTCGTCTCCGTCAAGTCCACGAAGGGTCCCTCGTTATCAAGGTCCCGGGTCAATCTTCCCTCCAACACTATCTCGGACTCGGCCGGCACCTCGAGGTCCTTGGTCTTGCACTTCACAAGGTCCGTCTTGTCCAGGGCGTTGGCAATGGACAGCTCGTCCGTGCCGGGAGACGGGCCGAGGGAGGCCGCCACCATCACCGGTACGGAGTTGCCAATGCACACCGCCATCTCCAGGTCCCCGTCGATCTTGTCGTAGGTGGTCCTGGTCTGTCTCTTGGGTATCAATCTGGCAGTGAATTTGTTCCGGTCTCTTTGCATCAGGCGGTGATATGACATGTTGCGTCCCGTGTCAGGGTCCTTGATCACGCTGCAGGTGGCGGTGGCGTACCTGCCGCCGTCACCGTCCAGGTGTAAAAGGATGGGAAGCCCGGACAGGTCCGGGTCCATGTCCACCACCTCCTGGCACGGCCCCTTATCAATCACCTCGGGCTCCACCGGTTTCCGCAGGGCATCCACCAGCTTGAACAAGAGCTTCTCCTTGCGGGTGCCGAGGCCTTGGGCGATGTGATCCCTTGAGGAAGATATTCCACCGAACACGGGCAGCTCGCTTTCCTTAACGTTATTGAATACGGTCGGCCTCTCGCCCAGGGCGTTCATTACGTCGGCTATCTCGTATTCGACACTGACCTCTCTGTCTATCTTGACCAGCTCGTCCGCTTTATCCAGCTCTTCCAGGAAATCCCTTAGATTCATGTTATCACCTATTCGTTTACTCCCACCGACGTCACCAGGGCCTCGAAACCCGCCTCCTCCATTGCCTTGGCTATCCTTTGCTGGGAAGCTGGGTCGGGGGCAAGGGCCACCATGTAACCGCCGAGACCGCCGCCTGTCATCTTCGCGCCCAGCGCGCCGTGCTCCCGGGCTGTGTCCACCAGTTGATCCAGGGCGGGATGGGACACCTCGATGCGCTGCAGGAGCTCGTGGTTCTCGTTCATCAGAACCCCTATTGACTCCGGGTCAAGGGCCTCCAACGCCTCCCTGGCCTTAAAACCAAGCTCTTTCGCCCTGGAGAATATCCTGCCGTATCCATCGGGGTTCCGTTCATACCTCTCCTTTACACCGGCAACGGCAGCCTTGGTGTTCGCTGTTATACCGGTGTTTCCCATGACCAGATACAATGGGCGGTCGAGTTCAATGCGCTCTAGCTCGTTCTCCCCGCCCTCCCCCCCTTTTTTGAACCAGATCAAGCCCCCGTAGGTCGATGCGGTATTATCTATACCCGAGGGGGTGCCCGCATAGGCCTTCTCTCCCTCGTAGGCTATCCTGTTGATCTCCTTGTCGTCGAAGCCGAGGCCAAATTCGTTGTTCAACGCCCTGGCAACGGACACGCATACAGCGGCGCTCGCCCCCACCCCGCCAACCGCCTTCAGGTCGCCGCCCATCCATATCTTAATCGGATGGGAAGTGGGGTCGAAACCGGCGGCATTGAACAGAAGCTCCAGGCTCTGGCGTTGATGCTCCAGCTTCTCGGTTTTGTAGCCCTCGTTGGCAGGCCTGTCGTCCTCCAGAACCCACCCGCTCCCCGCCATGGAGCCCTCATTGCCCGAGGGAATCAACTCCTCTTCGTCTCCAACTGGCTCCACCCGGGCCACGGTCCTGTTATCTATGGCGGACGCTATGGCGTGGACGCCGTAGACAACGAAATGCTCATTGAACAGTATGACCTTTCCGAAACCGCTTCCTTCACCCATGTATACAGCCTCCCTATACTGTTCCATGAATAAGGCCGGCGATATATTATTCTTTCGACCTGGCCCTTCGACGATCGACGAAAACACATCCCCGGAAAACTCATTTTTTCAGGAATTCGATTTGCAAACCCCGGGAGGACTGGGTCACCACATAAGATTTGAAGCCCCGGTCTTCCAGGTCCCCCTTTACCTTCTCCGAGCCGGCCTTGTCGGTCAGCGCAAGGATACAGCCGCCGCCCCCCGCGCCGGTTATCTTGGCCCCGTAGGAGTTCTTTTTTGCCACGTCGATCATCTTGTCCAGGGCGGGAAGGCTTACCCCCAGGGTGCACAGGTGCTTGTGATTGATGTTCATCAGTTCGCCGGTTTTCACGGGATCGGCCGCGCGGATCGATTCCACCGCCTTCATGGTAATGGACCCGATCTCGCCGATTATATCCATGCCGAAACTGCGGTTCTTTTCTATGAACCGCTGGACCAGCTTGCCTATCTCAGCGGTCCGGCCCTTTATGCCCGAGTAGCCGATAACGAAGTAAAAGTCCTCCGGGATTTGGAAGTCGTGCATGGACCAGCGGCTCTCCCCGTGCTTGAAGGTCCATAGGTGTTCCTCGCCCTCCATGGGCTCCCTGGAGACTATCAGGGACTTTCCGTGGGTCACGGTGGACGTGTCCAGGGGGCTGCCGCCCCCCTGCGCGGTGTACTCCACCTCGAAACCCGTGTGGGCGAGCCGGGTCTCCATCTGGGGACCCGTTTCGAACTCGCTTGCCTTGCCTTGATAGTGAAAGTATGAAGCGAGGAACGCGCCAAGTGAGGCGGCGGTCACCGCCGCGGAGGACCCCGTGCCGCTCGCCGAGGGGAGCTCGGACTTTAGCTTGAGGTCATAGGTGCCTCGAATATCCGAGAGCTCGGGAAAGTATATCTTGTAAAGGTCCAGGGCAAGCTTCACGTGGCCGGAGGAACGGATGGTTATCCTTCTGCCGTTCTCCCTGAATATCAACTCGTCCCCGGGTCTTATCATCTCCACCCTGCCCGTCATATATCTGTCGATGGCCATGGAGATGGCAGGCGAGCCGTAGATGGCCGCGTACTCGCCGAAAAGGATCACCTTGCCCGGCACCCTTATCCTGGCAAAGGGCATTCTACCCCTGCTCATCTATATTTATCACCTCCGGCCCCTTTTCGTCCAAGATGCAGGCACACCTGGGATTGGTGGTCCAGGGCATGTATTCCCGGGTCGTGAATATAGTTATAAGCTGCCTGTCCCACATGTACTTGTAGCCTTCGGCAACGTACTGGTGGGACCTTACCAAAGCTCTCAGCCCGTTATTTTCGAGAAATCTTTCCAAAGCGCGCCTTCCGAACCTCTTGTGGCTTCCCCGGACCCGGAGCAAGTTCTTTTCCCTGGCCAATATTCCCTTGACCTTGGCGACATATTCCTCGAATTGTTCCCTTGTTGGTTCCTGGCTCGGAGGCATGGAATCGGTTGATATGCATTATATGGTATAAAACACTTACAATCGGCGGTCCTTCTTCCGACCCGGAAGTTCCTTAGAATGGGGGCCGCCCAGCTCGGCCTTGAGCGCGATGCTTGGGCGGGCCGTGGTGTCCGGGGGGGCGAGATCGCCAGGGTCGGAGGTGATGGGCCGACTGTACCGGCCAGATGGAGAAAGTTGGAACAGTGAGATGACAATGGCCGATAATAAAAAGACCTGGACGAGATAGCCAATTGTTCTTTTAGATTCAATAGCCACCATCATGACAAAAAGAAATACGGGTCATATTAATTAAATGTTGCTTATTGTAGATATCCTCATGGGAAAGTGAGCTTAAATTTCATTATTCTCATAATGGAAATTATATTCTGTATCCTAGAATACAAGAATATAGGAATTTGAGCCGGGTTCAGTTTTCAATTATCTTGTTTATACTGTCAATATCCTCTTCGGCAAGAGTGTATTTTTTGGCCTTGCTTAGATCGAATGCGTTGATTTTTTCCGCAGGGATTTTTGTTATTCCGATAAAATCACAGACCTTGTCCATTATATCCTCGGGTCGTTGAATCAGTTCTTCCATCCTTATCGTCAAGACCTTTTTTTCATCAACCTGCGACAATGAGTGCGTAACTCGAGAGTAGGTGTCGTAATACCAAATCGCAACATCATCGATATCATTCGGGCACCACTTTTGATTGAGCATGCTGCCGATGGTCTGAACCGGGTCCCTTTTCATATGGATAAATTTAGATTCGGGCAATATCTCTTGAATCAGGTGGGCGTACAAGAGATTATACGTTCCATCGTCAACATAAACTTTACCGGTGTCCAATAGATTTTCTATATATTCTCTTGTTAATTTACGGATGTTATCTAGCATAGGCCTTGTATACCTGATCGTGTTCTCCTCGCCCATGCGGATCCATTTGCCCTTAAAAGAGATATCTGATAACGAATCTATGTATTCCTTGGATAACTTGCTGAAATTCGGTATATGTTCGTCTAACTCCCAATCAGGATAATTTCCGCCTCTTTCGGATAGATCGAAAAGTAACTTATCCAACCGATCCAATTTGATTTGGACACCCTGTGGACTCCAGGCACTCTTTACATAGGAATAGAAATCGATTAGGCCATCCGGATCAATAATAAAACGGATCTCGAAATCGAACGAATATGTCTCTTGGCTAAGGTTCAGAAGGTTCTTAAGAAGATTAGTACCACATCTGCCGGTTCCGCCGATCCAAACAGACTTCATCTGACGATCCACCTGATGACCTCGAAGGACTCCGCATATCTTTCCCCTATCTGGAGGCCCCTGTATGACGCAAGCCCTTCCAAAGACCCTTCCGAGTTGTAGAACCTTTCTTTCTGGGACTCGTATTCCTTCAGGGCAAGTATCTTCTTATCAAGATGGCGTTTTTCAAGCGTAATAAAACACGTAGAGTTGAATGAAAAGTTGTTCCATATGAACTCATATCCCAAAATGCTACAGTTCTTGAACGCCCTTTTGGCTTCCTGATGGATTACCCCATGGTCCTGATGCACGTCGAAAGAAGACGGTATAAAAACCAGGTCGGGGCCTATTTGTTGCTTTATCTGGATCATGTCCTCTAGTATCTCCTGCCTGTACTCGGAGAAATGCCTGACCTTGTATCTCTTTATGATTAGATTATCGGGGCTAATACCCAAGACCTTCGTGGCTTTCTTGACCTCGGTCTCTAATATATCGTCCGGAAATCCCTCGGGTACCGATTCCTCGCAAATGGAAAAGGCAACGTAATGGATGTTCTTCCCCTCTTCGAGGAATTTGGCTATTGATGCCCCGCAGCCGAGCTCCCCGTCATCGGTATGGGGAGCCAAGATGAGTATATTTTCAGATCCGTTTGTTTTTCCCATGTTCTCATACCTCTTACGGCCGTCAGTTGGTAAATTTCCACGTTATTAGTGATATTCTGTCCTTTAAATATTGCAAATGCTCTATGGTATATAACAGTTTTTATTAGTCGAGAATCTATGTACAGCCTAAAGGATACATTAAACATAAATATCAAGTAATCTATACATATATTTACGACTGTAATAATTTAAAAAATAAAAGAAGAGAAGCGAACCTTATGAAAGAAAAAGGTGTTATCGATCCTATAACGAATAACAAACACATATTGATGATTCGATCGAATGCCATAACCTATGATCCAAGGGTCACGAACGAAGCAAATACCTTGAGAAAGGCAGGCCTTGGGGTTACGATTATCGGATGGGACCGGAGGGGGGAACACTCTCTCGAAGAGGAAACGAACGGTTATAACATTATAAGGGTGAGAAATACCAAAGTTATGGAATTCCTGCCGTATGATATATTTAGATTAAGATTCTGGTGGAAAGAAGCTTATAAAAAAACAATAAAATTACATGAAAGGCATCCTATAGATGCGGTACATTGTGCCGACTTAGACACGCTCCCAACCGGAGTAATGCTGAAAAAAAGATACAATATTCCTCTCGTATATGACGTCTACGACGTGTTTGGTTGGATGGTGGCCCGAGATCTCCCGAAATGGTGGGCGAATTATTATCTTTGGAAGGAAGAAAAACTGATAAAACATGCAGATCGGATTATCACTACCAGCGAGCCGTTTCGACGGAGACTAGAACAGATATCCGATGTTCCGATAACGATGGTATATAATTGCAAACCACTTATTTCGGAAAAATACCAGGCACCTGAAAATAATGTGTTTACCATCATGCATATAGGAACGTTAAACAAATCCCGATTTATTTTAGAACTCATAGATGTTGTAAAAAAAATATCTGACATCCACTGTATTATTGGAGGAATTGGCAAACCAAGCTATGTAAGCGCTGTAAAAGAAAAGTGTTCGGATGTTTCAAATGTTGACTTTGTTGGAAAAGTACCTATGGATGATGTGATTCCTATGACTAAAAAAGTAGACGTGGTGGTCTGCATGACCGATCCTAATGACCCGAATAACAGTAGAGCTTTAGCAAACAAACAATTCGAGGCAATGGTATGCGGGAGGCCTATCATCTGTACCAAAGGAACTTATCCTGGTGAATTTACAGAGAAAAAAAGGGTTGGTTTAACTGCTGATTTTAAAAAAGATTCGTTGGAGGAAGCAATAATCAGGTTGCGTGATAACGAGAAATTACGAGAGAATCTAGGAAAGAGGGCATTGGCAACGGCACTTAGAGAATATAATTGGAAAAAACAAGAAGATAGGTTACTAAAGATGTATAATGACCTTTAATAAACCAAACATATATTTACATAGAAGAAAATAATATGGCAGACATAAATGTAATGTTTGTTCAAAATCAGCTATGCGGCCGTGCATGGAGAGCGGCAAAGATATTATCTCTAAGCGGTGCTAGAATATCTTTGATTGAGATGAAGGAAAGATCCAAATTGAGGGATTATAGCATATTCGAAGACCATTATAATATCCCAGTAGAAAAAGATATTCGTTCAATGTTCATCAATAAAAAGAAAATCATAAAAGAGATAAAATCGATTATGGAAAACAAAGAATATGACATTGTTCACAGCCATAATGCCCCGGACAATCTTGGCGCATGGTGCACAAAATATTTGGATATTCCCGTGGTTCATGACATACATGACGTTCAGAGCCTTACCCCGATAAAATACAGTGGTGGAACAAAAAAAATATTTATCCGGATTCTGCTAAATCATTGGGAAAGATACGTATGTAATAACTCCGCAGCAATTATCATCCCTTCCAGACCTTTGAAGGATTTGATAAAGAAAAAATACAAAAGAGAAAAGAATATTTTTATTGTTGGCAATAAGCCTATAATAAAAAAGATAACAAAGAAAAAAAAATTAAGTAAACAATCAAAAGGTGAGATACATCTAGTTTTTGCTGGAAGTCTGCCTTTTGGAGATAATAGTTTTAGAGACGTGTTGCCAACGTATAATATCATGGCAAAAAAACCATTTCATATACATGTATATCCAATTACATTCAATGAACAGATAAGAAAGAATATTGTTGATTTCTGCAAGAAAAATGAATATTTACATTATCACGAGCCGGTGCCCCAAAAAGAATTGATTTCCGAACTCACACAATATGACTACGGCCTTCATATCCTGAACTTCGCTAAAAAACCAATAGTCAGGTTCTCCAGCCCAAATAAGATCCACGAATACGCCGCCGCGGGTATTCCTGTGGTGAGTAACTCTTACGACTATCTCGCCGAATATATTAAGAATAACAATCTTGGCATTGTACTAGAAAAAGATGTTTGGCCGCCTGACCTTGCATATCTTCCGGAACCATACGAACTAAAGGCTCCAAAAGATGTCGTTTTCCTACAGAGCAAAGAGATACTTCGCATCTATGAAAAGGTGCTTGGAGGATAATTTATAGGAAACATAGGGGTAATATTCCAAAGTACTATTTTATCCTCTTTCTTTTAATTATATCTGCCAGTCCCTTTTTTTCTTCCCGGGTTCGATATTTTTTTATCAGTGTGATCATCAGGTCTTTCAGCCCCTCTGTCAATTCTTTGTTCACATCTATGATGTTATTATTTTCCTTTTTATCTTCTTTCAGGTCATATAATTCAGATAAATCGTTTTCGTCATCGTATATCAATTTATATCTGTTCGTCCTGATCGAGTATATATTGTATGGAAATCCACGTATGGAATCCATCATATTTTTATCATCTTTATAGTAACTTCTTTTTCCGAGATGTTTCGCCTTCGAACAAACGAAATCGCGGCCTTTTCCTTTTTTCATCAAATCCAATATACTGTATCCAGAATAATCTCTGCTCGTTTTTCCCACAGCCATATGATATATGGTGTGGGGTATGTCCCGAAGTGAAATTAATTTCCCAGAGATATTATCTCTTGGAATATTTCTGTCCTTTATAATCAATGGAACTTTCAACAACTCATCGTACAGATCGGAGGGGTGTCCGATTCTTTTGTGCTCATTGAACATTTCGCCGTGGTCGGCGGTCAGTATTATCGATGTGTTATCGTAGATTCCTTTTCCTTTGAGAAAAGTGAGCAATGCTCCGATACAGTCATCGACGTACCGTATCTCCTCTCTGTATAATTTGGCCATATCCCTGAGCAATTTATCAGGGGTCCTACCTTCGGCATTCATAAATATCCTTCTTTT
>CAZUZU010000052.1:0-17310 GCA_964624865.1 uncultured archaeon | reverse complement strand
TCGGCCGCAAAGGCGGGTCTGACAACGAAATCCTGGTAGGTCGATGCAATGGAGGGGTCGTAGCCCTTTTCTATAACCAGGCCTGGCTCACCGTCCGTGTCATCGAAATCCTCGAAGTTGCCGCCGGGGTAAGTTGTATTGAGAATGTCCTCCGCGTCGTTGCCGTCAAAGGTCCCGTCGTCGTGGAGGTAGAATGTCTTCTCCACCGGGGCAGGGGATCTTCCCTCCCCCACCCAGCTTCCAAGATGACTACTCTCATCATTTAATACCCCGGATTTCAGCCCGGTGTCAGTGGTATCGTTCTCAGGACTTATCAGGGGAGCCAAGGAGACGGCAAAGAACAAAACGACCGTGGCTAGGGCGATGCAGATGACTCGTCTCTTCACCTGGCCAAAGCATGCGGATTCAAGTTCCAAGTGATTATCACCGTTTTTTTTATATTCCCTATTAATGTTCTCGATGTACCATATTATTTGACAGGATTATATATATTATGGCACATATACGTAATTAGTAACAATAAGTGGACAAATATGACATGATTCCATGGATCTTTCTCTTATTTTTTCTCGACTTTCACTAATCTTTTATAATCCTGCCCTCATACCGCATTACATGAAGCGTGCACTTTTCATAGCGCCCACGCCGTATTTTTCCAACCGGGGATGCCACGTACGCATCATGGGCTTGGCAAGGGCGGCGAAGGCCCTTGGCTATAGTGCGGACCTCGTAACCTACCACATAGGCGACGACTACGGTCCCTTTGAAAAGATATACCGCATCAAGGGCCTGGAGGGCTACGATTACCGGGGGCCCGGCCCCACAAGGGAGAAGATCGTGCTGGACATGGAAATGCTTGGCCTTGTGCGGAAGCTCCTACAAAAGAACGATTACCATGTGGTCCACGGTTTCCTGCACGAGGCCGGGGCCATGTTCAAGCTTCTTCGCAGGCCAAAGGACACCAAGCTCGTTCTGGACCTCCAGGGATTGATGGCCCGGGAGATGCTGTCTCACGGTTACATGAAGGAGGGCGGGATAAAGCACCGGTTCTGGAAGGCCGTGGAGGGCCTGAGCCTAGGCAAGGAAATCGACATAACGGTGTCCTCGCCCATGCTCGATGAATCCCTCAGAGAGAAATACCGGCTGGGCGAGAACAGGATAACCGTGCTTTTGGACGGGGTGGACACGGATCACTTTCATCCATTGGAGGGGACCGAGGCAAGAAAGGATCCGGATATCGGGGCCGACACCGTGGTGTTCGGATACCTGGGCGGCCTGCTTCCTGGCAAGGGGGCGGCCGCTATGCTGAGGGCATACAAGATCGCCAGGGAAGAGCTGGATATTAAAAACAAGCTAGTTGTCGGCGGTTATCCCGGAGAGGGGAGGATAAAAAAGCTGGGAACAAAACTTGGTCTCGATTCCCACCTGGTTTTAAGGGGGGAGGTTCCCTACCTCGACGCGCCACACTTCTTGTCCGTCTTCGACATAGGCATATCGCCCAAGATCGGGGGCGGGGAGGGGGCCCAGGGTAAGAACCTGAGCTACATGGCCTGCGGTATCCCGGTCATTGCCTATGATTATCGATACAACCGGGACCTGATGGGGGATGCGGGGATATATTTCAGCAACGAAGAGATATCCGTAGTTCTGGCGGAACAGGGTAAGGAATGCAAAGGCAAACTGTATTCCGACAATATCGAGGCGATGGCCATGGAAATGGTAACGGCAGCGAAGATGGCCCCGGAGGAGAGAAAAAAAAGGGGTAAGGACCTGAGACAAAGGGCCCTGGGGCACAGCTGGGAGGAGCGGGCTTCCCTGTTGGAGAGTGTGTACCAGGCATAGGGAGACGTGGCTTTTCCCGAATTGCGGGATCTGGCATAGCATAACACTGCTTAAGGGATGGACGGGATCTGAGGGGGGCATCACACGGGAGTCATATCGTCATGCAATCGTAACGGATAAGGGCATAATGTTTTTATTCTCCTTTACGATTAGGACTATCATGGCAAAATGCGAGCTGGTCGTCGAGGGGAACGTCTACCTCGGGGGAGAGATAGTAAAGGCCGCCATAGGCATAGACCAGGGCCGTATATCGGTGGTGAAAAAGACCCTGAAGGGGGAAAGGAACGCAGACCACGGGGACAATCTGATCATACCCGGGGCCGTAGACCCCCACGTTCATCTGAGGGACCCGGGTCAAACCCATAAAGAGGATTTTCATACCGGCACGCTGGCCGCGGCCTACGGCGGTGTGACCACTGTTCTGGACATGCCAAACAACAGGAAGCCCGTCAACAACCGGGGAAGACTGGCTGAAAAGTCAAATATGGCGGACAGAAAATCATGCGTGGACTTCGGGCTTTTCAGCGCGGTGTACGACATGCCCCAAGGCGACCTGGAATATATCCTGGACCGATCGATAGGCCTGAAGCTCTACCTTGGCCCGACCACCGGAAACCTATGCCATTCCTCCTGGGACCAAGCTATGAAAGAGCTGGACCGGGTAATGGACCGGGCAAGGGGGGAAGACCGCCTAACAGTTACCGTCCACTGCGAGGACGGAGACCGTATTAAAGAGAGGGAAGACAAATACGGAGGGGAGATCAACTCCCTTGTGGACTACTCCCATGTCCGGGACACGGCAGGGGAGACCGCCACCATCTCCATGCTCCTTGACCATATATCGGGGCGGGGAATACGGAAAGGGATAAATATCAACATAGCCCACGTCACCGCTCCGCAGGCCTTCGAGGTCATACAAAGACGGAAAGGGGAGGGGATGCAGGTAAGCTGCGAGGTCACCCCTCATCACATATTCCTTAACCAGAGCTTTCGCCACCCCCGGTACCAGGGGATGGGAATGGGAAAGGTCAACCCCCCGCTCCGGGACATAGACATCCAGAGGGAGATATGGAACGCCGTAGCGGGAGGCCAAGCGGACATGATAGGCTCCGATCACGCCCCCCATTCCATAGATGAAAAGAACACGGACCTGGGGGGGGCGGAGGCCGGCCTTCCCGGGTTGGAGACCACGGTACCCCTGCTCCTCTACCTGTTGAAAAGACAGAACATGACCCTCAACAAAATGTTGGAGCTTGTTTCGGAGGGCCCTGCCAGGATATTCGACCTCGACTCAAAGGGCAGGATAGAAGAGGGCGGTGACGCGGACCTCCTGGTGGTGGACTTCAGGAAAGAGAGGGTAATCAAGGGAGACCGCCTGCACAGCAAATGCGGCTGGACCCCTTACGAGGGAAAGACAGGCATATTCCCCTCGGTTGTCTACCTTAGGGGAGAGCCGATCATAGAAGACGGGAACTTTCAGGGAAAAAGAGGCGGCGGTAAGCAGTTGAGCGCCGGATAATAATTATATCGCGGTTCATACACCAGTTCGATCAGAGAGACGGACGGGGCAGCAATTCAAATCCGAACAATCCTTATTCCCGTCGGTCGTATATCAGATCAATAAGAGATCCGGGGTCCTCGATCTTGTCCATCTCGTTCTTGCCGATGATGGGTATTCCTTCCAAGTTGTCGGGCATGTCCCTCATCCGGTCCAGGATGAATATTACCGACCCCGATTCCGTCACGTTGCTGAGAGAGGAAATGATCCTGGCCCTCTTGGCAAGCATGACCTTGGTGCATTTATCCGCCTTGATCCCCGTGATCATCCGTTCCTCCTTGTCCGAGGTAAGGGCCTCGAAAGGGCACTTGACCACAGGGAGAACATCGTATCCAACCTCCCGAAAGGTCAGGTATATCAATTTGTGCAGCTCGCCCTCCGGCACCGCAAACTCCCTACCAAGGGGCTCCTCCGGCGGGGAAGGCTTGGAAAAGATGTCAAGGGGTTTTACGATCTCCGCTTCCAGAAGCTCTTCGATGTCCGCCGCTATATCCACGGACGCGCTCATTCCCTCCTCGTACATCTGCACTGTTCGCACACTTACACCGAGCTTCCTTGAAACGTCCTTCAGGGAAAGGCCCTTGCTTATCCTGGTCTCCTTCATCGTGCCCCCGTCAATTGACGCATAGTATCCGCCCGGGCCAGCGAATACCAGGGGAGGGGCGCCTTCGTGCAGGAACTCTATCAGCGTATTCTCGTTCACTATGGTGACGCCGTATCGCTCGTACAAAACCCCGTCTTCCAGCTTCCGATTGCAGCTGTGATGGCCCACCACCAGGGGAACGGCCTTCAGGACGTTGGAGATTGAGAGGAGGACCTGGGCCCTCTCCCTGTTGAATGCATCTATGTTCTCCAGCACCTTGATGAGGAACAGGTCGTCGTCCCTTCTGGCCACTATGTCGAAGATGGGATTCTGGATACTAACGTCGGCGTTCATGAAGAAGCCTGTCTTGTTGAGGGTGGCTGCCACGTCCCGGAATATGGCCTTTCGATCCATACAATTACACTATGGTAGTGGTTCTATATATGGTTTTCGACAAATCGGGGCCCATGCGGTAAAAAAATGCGATGCAACAGTTTTATATTGGTAATGATTTTCCTTGAGACTGGTGTGACGAAATGTCCGCGAATGAAGATGAAGTGGATCAGTTCCTATGGGCCCATGAGCGGGACGACGTTGTGTGGATGTCACAGAACACCAACTACATCCCGCTGCCGGAAGCGGTCAACGAAGCCATTATCAAAGGGATAAAGACCCGGGAGTACAATCACTACCCTTACGCACCCGGTCTACCAGCCCTGAAAAATGTTATCTTCAAAGATCTAGGAATAGACGAGGGCTTCGAGATGCTGTTGACCAACGGGGCCATCGAGGCCCTGTACATCCTTAACCGGGCCCTGATAAGGGGGGGAGACGAGGTGATATCAAGCGACCCCGCCTTCATGCCCATCCATCATCAGATAGAGTCCAACGGAGGCCGCCCCGTGTCCATACCCATATACGGAAGGGAGTGGAAACTGACCCCGGAGCAGATCAACGAAAGGATAGGTCCGAAGACCAGCTACATACTGCTCATAGACCCCCACAACCCACTGGGCACTGGCTACAAGAAAGACGAGGTAAAGGCGATCTGCGAAATCGCCGAGGACAACGACCTGTGGCTTGTCCACGACATCACCTACAGGGATTTCGCATACGAGCACACACTGGCCACGAATTTTTTCCCGGCAAAGACCCTTTTGGTGTCCTCCTTCAGCAAGAACTGCGGCTTTGCCGGGCTGAGGTTCGGAAACTTGATCGCGCCAGAGCATATCATGCCCACCATGAAGAGATACGACACCAACGTGCTGAGCGTGAACATCCTGGCCCAGCTTGGAGCCCTCAAGGCCCTGGAGACAAAGGATGAATGGCTCCCCGGCCTACTGGAAAGGTCCAGGGAAAACCAACAAATAATAAAGAAGGCGGTGGACGAGGTGGACGGGGCTTACATCCCTGTGTTCCCCTCCTCCACCAACATGTTGATCGTAGACGTGTCCGAGGCGGGGGCGGAGCCCGATGACATTCAGAAGAGAATGCTCTTCGATCACAAGGTGTTCATCCGCTCCGGCAGGTACGTATCGCCGGGCTTCGGTCAGCGTTTCATCAGGGTAAGCTTCACCGTTTCAAAGGATGGGGCCGAGAGATTCGCGCAGGCATTCCCCGCGGTGATAAGGGAGCTGAGGGATTGACATGAAAGTGAACTTGCAACTCGCACTGGATTTCGTTGACATGCATAGAGCCCTGGACGTTGCGGAGCTGGCGGTAAAAGGCGGAGTGGACTGGCTGGAGGCGGGGACCCCGTTGATCAAGAGCGAGGGGCTGAACTGCGTCCGCGAGCTGAAGAAGAGGTACAAGGATAAGACGATAGTTGCGGACATGAAGACCCTGGACGTCGGCGCCCTGGAGGTGGAGATAGCGGCAAAGGCCGGGGCGGACATAGTCTCCGTGTCCGGTCTTGGTGACGACGACATGATAGCCGAATCCATTAGGGCGGGACGAAAGTACGGTGCGGAGATAATGGTGGACCTGCTGAGCGTAAAGGACAAGCCCGCCCGGGCCAAGGAGATCGAGAAGCTGGGTGCGGACTACCTATGCGTTCACGTGGGGATAGACGAGCAGATGGCTGGCCAGGACCCTCTTGAAGTGCTTGGAGCCACTGCCGAAGAGGTGAGCATTCCGGTGGGCGCGGCGGGCGGGATCAATTCCGAAACGGCGGCGGGCGTGGTCAAGGCCGGGGCCTCCATAATCATCGTTGGCGGGGCTATCACCAAGGCAAAGGACGTCAAGGGTGCCGCGGAACTTATCAGAAAGGGGATAGAAGAGCTGGAATCGATTCCCTCCGAGCTTTTCAAGAAGTACTCCCGCAACGAACTATACAAGGTGCTTAACATGGTAACCACGCCCAACATCAGCGACGCCATGCATCGCAAGGGCGCGATGAAGGGCATAAAAACCCTGATACCCAAGGGGCAAAAGATAGTGGGCAAGGCCGTAACAGTAAGGACCCTGGACGGGGACTGGGCAAAGCCAGTGGAGGCCATCGACAAGGCGGGAGAGGGGGACGTGATAGTGATAGACGTGAACGGCGGAGCCACAGCGGTGTGGGGAGAGCTGGCCTCATGGAGCTGCAAGGTAAAGGGAGTGGCCGGAGTGGTTATAGACGGGGCGGCCCGAGATATCGACGACATCGTCGAATCCGAATTCCCTACATGCGCCAGGCACTTCGTGCCCAACGCCGGCGAGCCCAAGGGCTACGGGGAGATAGGGTGCGAGATAACCTGCGGGGGGCAGAGGGTGAGGCAGGGAGACTGGATCGTGGCGGACCAGAGCGGCGTGGTGGTGATCCCCAAGGAAAGGGCGGTGGAGATAGCGAACAGGGCACTGGACGTGAGAGAGAAAGAGAACAGGCTGCGCCAGGAGATCAAGGACGGGGGCACCCTTGCGGAAAGGATGGACTTATTGAGATGGGAAAAGATCGGGTAGAGCCCCTAAGAAGATTACTCCCGCACCACGAAAGGCGGGCCGCGGTACACCCTGCCCTGCATTATATCGGCCTCGATATCGGCATATTCCAGAGCTTGGACCATATCGGGGGAGGGGGCAAAGCTGAACGCGCTGTTTCCCAGCATGACCATGCTGGCAGGTATTTCGGCCCTGTCGAGAGCTGTGAGAAGGTGGGAGAGTCTGGCGTTGAGCAGGCCGGTTGCCTCCGAGAAATCCCTGCCCAGTCTTACAAGTTCGGATATAATATTCTCCTCCGTCATGGGCCCCGCTAGCATCCCGAGGAGGGCCTTGTGACCATGTATTCTGATCTTTTGCACCTTTGCCTCGTCGTTCAGAACGCCTGAGGTGGGGAGGCCTCGGCCCAGATGGATCACGGTAACTGGCCTCCGACATACCACCGACGTTATCTCGCCTTTGGGGGGTAGGCCTGGCCTCTCTCTTATCTCCAGACCTCGGCCCAGGGCGGCAACGTCCCCCAGGCCGGTTGAGGCAAGGACCTCGGAGGCGTGAGCGATCCCAAGCACTTCCTCCTTGGCCAGGTCCAGGTCAAGTAACCTTACAAGCCCTGCGCACTGGCCCACCACCGCAGACGCCGACATACCAAGGCCGGAGCCAAGGGGCGCGGAGAAGGAGGTGTGCAGTGATACGTCCGTGGGCCGGCCCTGATAGAAGGAGGAAAGGAGCCTGAGCATGATATCCGAGGTACGGCCCCATGTCTCCGAATATATCCTTATCTCGCCGCAACTGGCCGCAAGGGGATATTTTTTGCGCTCTTCCACCCGGGTTTCCGCACCGATATCCAGGGAGAAGCCGGCGCCAACGGAACCTATTGATTCCAGGGCATCCAGCAGGGCCCTGGCATCGAACTTCGGTCCATCCAATTCCTGGCTGTAGTCATCGACTACAGCCCGTTGCGATCTGCCGGGGGTGAAGAAGGCGGTCACGTGGCCAGGGGCCCATATCTTTTGCATCGTCATGTCGGATGAAATTGGAATATATAATATTTGAGTAAAAGGGAGGGATGGGATAAAAAATAAGTAGACAAGCGTCATTCACCTTATATAAAAATCCTAAAGATGAAGAGAATGTCGGATAAGAGCGATAATGTCAACATCATCATCCTTGGAAACGAAGAATCCCCTATCGAGGTCTACGGAGAGGAGGACATCCTTGTAATAAGAGGACTGAGGGAGGCCAGGGAGAAGTTCAAGATCCCCAGGTTCCTGATCAACTGGGCCCACAGGTTCAGGGTGAAACTGAACCCAAGGTACGCTGACGAGAACTATGACACCGACATACACACTAGCTTCTCCCTGGAAAAGATAATCGACATCCTGAAATCATGGGGCTGCAAGATCAACGATCCGATCCAGTTCTGGTACAAGGATCAGGTGGCCAGCGGACACATCTCTTTCCTGAACGGCAGACAGCTACACATCAGGGTCTACGGCCTGGGTGACGGAAGATACAGCCTCAAGGCCCACGCGGAATGGGACGGGTTGGTAAGGCCCATACAGCACATGATGTACGCGGGCCTCGACTACGAGAAGGGTTACAGGATACTAAAGAGACTGTGGGAACACAGCCTCCGGAAGATCAAGGGGGAGGGCAGGGACGGAGATTGAACCGGGAAAGGGGTAAAATCACTTGCTTTCCGTTTCCACCTTTTTAAAACGGTACCATTTCAGAACCTTCATGAACTCTTCAAGCAGTTTACGCAGTGTGATCTCCCCTATTAAACGATCATCCTTTACAACCGGAAGCCTGCGCAGGTGGTATCTCTTCATCTTGTGAAGGGCGGTCTCCACCGTATCGTGGGAATCGGCGGTCACCAGGTTCTTGGTCGCTATCTCTCCCACCTTGCTGACCTTTCCGAAAAGAAGAGAGCGGGTGTCTATACCACCGATGCTGTATGGTGAAAAGCTCTTTGGAGAGATTATATCCAGAACGTCCTTCTCGGTCACCAGACCGATGAGCTTCATGGTGTCCTTGGAATCCACCACCCAAAGGTGATGACGGCTCATCAGGTACCGGAGTAATTCCTCGATGTGCATGTCCTTGTCCACAACGGGAAGCTCTTCGACATCGCTTCCCAGCAGGGAGCCCACCAGCACGTGGAAATAATTCTGGAGCACTGTCACTATGTCTTCGGCCAACCATTACACCTCCAATCTACATATATTTGGTTCGTATTTAAACATTAGGAATCTATCCTCCTCATTATTGCCCGGACCAATATGGGTGATAAAAGGGTGGTGGTTATGGCATGCAGCACTGTTACGGCAAGCATTTGATGGGCCAGTTCGCCGGGGAATATACCCTGGGCAATGGCGGTGGTAACAACGATAAGGGCGACCTCCATCTTGGGTATCATGCCAACCCCCACCGCAAGCGCTCTTTTCGAGGTCAGGCCGGCGAACTTGGAGCCAAGGCCGCAACCCACTATCTTCCCGATTATACCCAGGGGTATGAAAAAGACGGCAAGCATACCCACCTGGGTCAATGACCCAAGGTCCAGGGACGCACCCACCCACACGAAGAAGAGCGGAATAAAAAGGGTGTAACCCACTGTCTGCACGTCCTCGCTTATCTCCCTGGACTGGAGTGTGGTGCCGATTATCAGGCCGGCGACAAAGGCACCGGTTATTGCGGCCATGCCCATTTGCATAGCCAGAAGGGAGAAGAAGAAACATATCACCAGGCCGATGGTCACCAGGGTCTTCGGGGCCTGGATGATTTCGAACTTGCCCAGCACCTTCGCTATGATCTTCAGCCCGAGATAGAGGGTTATCAGGAAGAATATTGCCACCTTCAGGGCAAGGAAATGAGGCTCGCCCGTGCCGAGCACCAGGGCCAGTACGAATATGCCAATGACATCGTCGATGACGGCCGCGCTCAATATGGTGGCCCCCACGTCGGAGTCGAAGGCCTTCATGTCCATGAGCGTGCGGGCGGTGACACCCACTGAGGTGGCCACGAATATGGCGCCCGCCGCCAAACTGGCCTTGAAGGAAAAGCCGAACCAGTTACCTATGAGAAAGCCGAAAACGAAGGGGAGCAGAACACCGCCTATTGCCGTGCCGATGCCTGTCCTCTCCGTTTTTTTAATACGCTTGAGATCTGTTTCCAGGCCGGAGATGAATAGAAGCATGATGATACCCAGAAAGCCGAACATCTCAAAGGTCTCACCACCCAGGTCAGGCACGAAAACCGGGATTTCAAGCCCGAAAACAGGATAGGTCCCGTTCAATCTCCCTAGAAAATAGGAGCCCATGAGGATGCCGGCAATGATCTCGCCGATGACCACCGGCTGGTTGAATCTGTCGAACAGGTATCCAAGGAGCTTTGCCAGCAGCAGGGCCAAGGCGAGTCCGAACAACAGCTCTATCTCAAAGGACGTGAAATCACCTTCTTAAGCCGATCGGGGATGTTTTCACCCCCTATGAAATCGATCCTATCGGCTTTTTACCACAATACGAGGGGATAATATTAAGGATTCGGTAATCAGCGATTTTATTTGACGGCTCACTCCACCGTGTCTTCCCTTTCTCATCATCACCTACCCCATGCCATATACTTCGTCCATCCATTTATTCCTTTCCCCTAACCTACTCCCAGCCCAGCTCGTCGTCGCGCCAGTGGAGCATCTCGTCGTACACCCTCTCGTCCTCCTCGTTCCACACGTCTTCCTCCTCGTCCCCCCACTGGTCCTCGTCCTCCTCCCCCTCCTCTCCCTCCCCCCCGGCCTCTTCATCATCCACCGGCTCGAACTCCACCATGTCCTCGCCAAGCAGCATGCTCTTCACCATTGCCTCGGCAAGGCCCAGGAACTCCTGCTCCTTGCCTTTGGGTATCGCAGCGCCTGCGGATATCTTGTGACCGCCCCCGGTGCCCCCGACCGATTCCGCTGCAAAGGACATGACCTTTGACAGGTCGAGGCCGATCATAACCTGGGATTCGGTGGCCCTGGCCGAGACCTTAACAGCGGATTGATCCTCGGTATAGGCCATGCCGAATATGGGGATGTCCTCCCTTACCTTACCGGAGCCCAGCAACATCCCGGCCACGGTACCGGTGATGGTGTCAGGGATCGCAAATTTGGCGTGGAAGTACTGGATGTGCTTAGACTCCTCCACCAGGTCATTATCCCGCAACCAGGCCAGCTTCTCTTGCAGCAGGCTCTTGTGGTCGGACAGAAGGCCCCTTGCCTTGGCCAGCCACTCATCCCTGTTTCCAAGGCACACGTTGACCGCCACCATGCCGTAGCCGTACCTGCCGCATGAATTTATCAAGGTGGAAAACTCCTTGGCATCGGACAGTTCGGTCCCGGGCTCCTCCTTGACAAGGGTATACACCTCCCCTACGAGGGCCTTTATCTGCTCCACTTCCATCCCCCACGTTATCATATGGCCGGTGAGAACTGAAACCAGGGCCCTCTTTTCCTCCTTTTCCAGCTGGTACCATCTTTTCCAGCCGCCCTCACCCTTGGGCTCTATACCCACGGACCGCATTATTCGGATGATCCGGTCCCGATCCTTGTAGAGGTCCGCTATTTTTGGCTCCCGGCTGTAAGCAAGCAGGCTGTAAACAGGCCGGGTCATCCTGCCGTACAATCTAAGGTCCAGGGAGGCCTTGATGACCTCTGCCTCCTCGGCATCCTGGATTATGTCCCTGTTCATGCCCCCCAGTCTCCCCTGGGACTTGTCCTGCATGTCTCCCACCGCACCCACCACTGCCAGGGCACTGAGCTCTATGTTCTCTTTATCCAATAATTTGGCCACCAAATAGGTGGTCCCCGCCCCGGATATGTAATCGTCGCCGCTCTCCCCTATCACATGGGGATTCACCATGGTGATTTTATCGCTTACTTCTTCCAGGGCCTTAGAATATATGTCCGCCCACTGGTCCAGCCCCATTTCCCCCGGGTTCGGCTCCATATTTCGTTCCTCTAGGAACCTGGGATCCAGGTCGTGATGGTCCGTTATAACGGCCTTCAGGTCTTTGATCTGGGAGAGGGCACCGCTCCCTATGTCGGTGAACCAAACAAGCCCGAAGTCCTCCGCGGAGGCCAGTATCTCGGCAATGGCCTTATCTTCAAGCTGCGGTAATATCTTCACGTCGTGCAGCAGTTTCTTGCGACCTAATGCACAGGATGCTATGGCCCCGGCGGTTATACCGTCGGCGTCGTGATGGGTTACCACCAGAACCCTTTCCTTGTCTTCCAGGGACTCTATTCGATCAGCGGCTGCCCTTGCGTATTCCCAGAGCAACTCAATCCTCACCCCAGGGCCGGTACAATTCATGTTCGATGCCCACGTGGTCCAGCACCTTTCCCGCCACGTAATCCACGATATCTTGGATACTGGTCGGCCCCATATAGAAGGGAGGGCATGGGGGCAGTATTACCGCGCCCAGTTCCGCCAGCCGGGTCATGGCCTCCAGGGTCGGCACGCTCAGAGGTGTCTCCCTGGGCACCAGTATCATCCTTCTACCTTCCTTCAGGGCAACGGAGCCCGTTCTGGTGATCAGGGTATCTCCTATGCCATGTGCGATCTTGGCAAGAGAAGAAGTGGAGCAGGGTATCACCACATATGCACCGAACCCATGGGTACCCGATGCCATTGGGGCGTGAAAGTCGCTGTTGGACCATGCGTTTCTGGTCCGTTCCCTTATCCTATCCAAACTCCCTCCCTCCCGGTCCAAGATATACTTCGCCTCGTCCGATAGAATTACTTCAACCTCGACGCCCTTTTCAGCCAGAACCTCCAGTAAACGGAGGGCGTAGGGCATGCCGCTAGCGCCGCTTATTCCTACAACCAATCTCATTTGCTCACCCGTGTATAATATCGTAATCCACGCTCTTTCCCCAATAGTCGAACTCCCTGGCCATCAACATCACCACGTGGGGCACGTCCCTCTCCCCGACCAGGAGGAGGGCGTTCATTCCCTTCATGGCACACTCGACGCACGCCTGCACCGGCGCGATACGAAAATCGGGGGCCAGGGCCAACTCGTTCAGGGCGGCGCTGGGAATCACGCCGTAGGCCCCTATGTGGTCCCAGTCCCGAGCCTCTATTTTTTTCTTCATCCCTTGGATCCAATCCTCCATTGGAAGGGGGCCTGTCTGAAGGATCGTCAGTTTGCCCTCGGGGATGTCGATTACGCCCTTGACGTCGTTCACCAGCACAGGCCCGCCCTTGGACGCGGAGGTGGCTGCGCGACCAGTTGCCCCGCCTCTTGCCCCGCCCCTGTCCTTAGTGTCGCGATCTGCGATGATCATGCCGTTCTTCATGCAAAGGGAAACCCTCCGCCCCCTTTCCATCTTCGATGCGGCAAACGCCTCAACGTGGTCCATGTAAGAAAGTGTGGAATATACCTCGGACAGGAAATCCTTAAGGTCCAGGGCCCCGGCGGCAAGATGATTTAGCCCCTCCCGGGCCACCAGGTAGCCCCCGCTCTCTTTCTCCACCCAACCCTGGTCCCCCATCTCCTTGATGTGATTGGACACCGCCTGGGTGCTTATGCCCAGGCTCGTGCCTATGGAGGTGAGGCTCGTTCCTTTGTTCTTGGCAAGGATGAGCAGTATCTTTAGACGGGTGAGCTCCCCTTTGCCCGTGACCTTCTCAAGCACCGGACAGCACCTCCTCCACCAGGGCATGGACGAACCTCTCCTGCTTTCCAAGGGGTATCTCTTCCTCCTTGGGCATGTGCACGAACAGAACCTTGGTCTTGCCCCCTCCGTTCTCCGCGAACCTCAGGCTCAGAAAATAGACCAGGTTGCAGATGTAGGTTCCCGCTGAGTTGGAAACCTTGGTTTCGAAGCCCCTCGACTTAAGGGCCTCGTGCAGTGTCCGGACCGAAACGGCGGAGAAAAAGGCGCCTTTTTCCCCCTTGATTATAGGGATCTCCCTCCTCTCGTTACCCTTGTTGTCAGGGATGTCGAAGTCCAGCATGTTCAGGGCCACTCTCTCCAGTCTGTAAACATCTGTGTAGGGATGGAGACCCAGATGAACCAGGGCACCACACTTGTCGTCGATCGAGCCGTGTATTTCGGCCAGGGCGGACTCCGCACCCCCCAGGTCAACGGGAAGGACATGGGTGCGAAAAGCCATCCCTTCCAGCTCCCTCCCTTCAAACCCGAGGGCGAGCTCCTGGGTGGGATTTCGTTTCCACTCCCCGAAAGGCTCGAAGCCAGTAAGTATAACGTACCTATCCTCGGGATACGGCAAATCGAACACCGCACCTTCATGGCCCGGCAGGTAAATAATATTTTTCAAAACGGACAAGGATGCATCCTCGATTTACCTAAGTTAGTAAAAAGATTTAAGTATCCATATCCTTATCCGATATATTCCGTAATGGTACATCTAGGGCCATTATATGGAGAGTGAATACATTGAAAAAGCCTCTGCACGTGCTCAATAAAAGCATAAACAAAAGGGTCATCGTGGCCCTCCGCGGGGGAAGGGAGTACCGCGGCATACTTGACGGATACGACCAGCACCTGAACCTGGTGCTCAAGGGCAGCGAGGAATATAGGAACCAGGAGCTTGTCAGGAAGATCGAGCTTACCATAGTCCGAGGGGACAACGTGATATTCATCTCTCCTTAAGGAGGTGTCAAGATGACGAAAGGTACTGCATCCAAGGGAAAGAGGAACAGCAAGACACACATAATGTGCAGGCGATGCGGCAACAGGTCCTACCACATTCGAAAGAAGAGATGCGCGCACTGCGGCTTCGGCGAGACCAAGAAGATGAAGGACTACAACTGGAAGCTGCACAAGCGCAAGCTGCATAAGCACAGGGCTGACTGAATTAAGCTAAGGCTCTGGAATCTTCTATACTATACTACTCGATGAGAAGATATTCTATAAACTACATCAATCACCGTAACGTATGTGCTCGGAATAATTCTTTGTGTGGAATCCCGTATAATAATATATGCGGGTAATGTTCATCCGAGTGTAGTCCTTGATTAGGTCCCGGACATAGTCCCTGTTCTCGTATCGATGGAGCATGTCATCCACAAACAGGCCGGAGTCCGAAAAAAAGGCAACGTTTCCCCCTCCGGATGAGTTTATTTCTATGCCGGAGGCCACTGGCACTTCCTCCGGCCATTCATCCCCCTCTATGATGCCGTTGTCGTTGTAATCCACCGCTATATACTGCCACTTGTCCACGGTAAGGGCGGCTATGGTCCTCTTTTCCACCTCTTCGTGCGTAACATGGAACCCGGTGGGGGCATTGAACAGAAGGGTATAGTTAGAGCCGTCGAGATATCCCTCCCCTCCGACAAAGGATACGTTCTTGTCGTAGTTCTCGCTGTATATTTGGTGCCCGTAGGTTTCGATGCCGAAAGGCCGGGTAACGGGGTTCAGCTTGCCGTCGTCACCTGCAATGACAGCACTGCCGCCCTCCTGGATGAATTCATAGATACATCCCGCCTCGTCTCCCATCTCCCTGTTGACGCCAACGACCACGAGCAGCGATTTTCCCGGTTCTGTATCACCAATCTGCTCCATCTTGGTGATCTTCACGAACTCGGTTCCCGGCCTGGAATGAAGAACGGAACGGAAGTCGGAAAGGTCCACCCACGTATTATCCTCTTCCACGGGCTCTTCCTGGATGCACAGGGTGCTTACAGAGAACAGCATGGTCATTACCAAGGCAAATATAATACGTTTCATATTCAGGATCCGCCTCCCACATCCTGAAAGACCGACTCTATCCTGCGGCTTACCTTTTCCCAGGTATACCTCTGCTCCACCCTTTTTCTCGCCTTGAGGCCCATTTTCCGTCTCAATTCCGGATTCTCCAGCAGAAAGTTGATCTTTTTTGCTATGTCCCTGCTGTCAAAGGGCTCTACCAACAGCCCGGTCTCCCTGTTCTTGATAACAGCCCTCACCCCGGGTATATCCGACACTATGACCGGCTTGGCGGTTGCCATTGCCTCGAGCCCCACTATTCCAAAGGCCTCCAGCCTCGACACCGAGGGAAGGACGAGCATATCGCAGGCCGCGTAATAAAGGGGAAGATCGGCGTAGCTCACCCTGCCTGCAAACATTACCTTCTTCTCCAAGTTATATACTTTGACAAGTGATCGCAGCCTGGACAGCATATCGCCCTCGCCCACCACCAAGTGAACCGCGTTTGAAGGGGTCCACTTGGCAGCCTCCACAAAATATTCCAGCCCCTTGTGGAATCTAAGGCGGCCCACGTACATCACCACCTTCTTTCCCCCAAGGTCGTGTCTTTCCCTGATCACATCCCCGTCCAGGTTGGGATTGAACCTTTCGTGGTCAACAGCATTGGGGATAATGTCCATCGGCGCGGACCACATGGCGGTGGAGGTCGCGGCATAAGAGCTGGAGGTCATTATCAGGCGGTCAACATAGTTGACCGCATAGGTTGTAACGATCTTACTATAAAGATCCGTGACTGCCGAGCCCAGGGGTATGGGAAGGTCCAGATCGCAGTGATAGGTCATTACCACCGGGGCCGCGCTTTTCTTTAAAGCCCTTATAGATAAGAGCTCTGTGATGGGTGGTGGAAAATGAACATGGAACACGTCGCCTTCCATCTCCTTGAGCTTTTCCGACAGGCCGGGCATTATGGGTGTGTTGAACATTATGCTGTGCGGTTTCACCCTTACTATCCGATATCCGTTGTACCTCTCCTCCCTCGGCTGCTTCTTATCGTGATTGGAGGTTACCACCGTGACCTCGTGGCCCCTCTTGGACAGATAGCGGGAAAGTTCCTCCACGTGGTTCTCCACCCCTCCCAAATGGGGATAGAGGTACGGGGAGACCTCAACTATCCTCATCATGTCCCCCCTTCACGCGCATGTGCAGGTCGAGGCATGAGAGAAAATCATCCATGCTGTAGAGCAGCGACAAGGGGGAATCCCCCCTGGCACTGCAAAAGATCTTATTTCCCTTGCGGGACAGGGTGATATAATCGTCATCATCGGGATGCAGGGCCCGGTAGGCATCCTTCGCCTCCCCGCCCTTACTAAAAGTCACCACGATCTCCGCCGTGTAATTCCTCTCAACTGGCATATCATAACCCATAATATAAGAGGGATATATAGTTTATTCTCTCGCCATTCGACCATACGAGTTCATCAGCAGTGGGCCGGCTCCCCTTCTTCATACGATCGGCCAGCACACCGGTCCTCTGGGCCTTTCCTGCCTCAAAGGTGGAAACATAAGGTTTACAGTGGAGAACCAAATAAATAATACTATAACTGCACTATATGTGAAAAACCGCCTATAAATTAAGCCAGATCTTTAAGATTTTTTACTAATTCTCAGGCTGTGTGTAAAAAGTCGTCCTCTTCTTTTTCGTTGCCGTCTTATAATGAA
>CAZUZU010000051.1:0-17460 GCA_964624865.1 uncultured archaeon | reverse complement strand
AGAAGGATCTTACTGGCTATCACCTTTGCCTCGAAACCGGAGGGAACCCTTGGAAAATTGAAGCCAACAGCCGCAATCGTGTTCTTCCCCTCGTATGTTATGGGCTTTAACACGTATAATTGCAGCTCCTCCCAGGGCAGCTCGCCGTCGCTGAGTGCCTCCGCCTGCAAGGCAAAGCCTCCGGTAAGATTAAGTGAAATACCCCCTCCCGCCAGGGCCTTGGCTATCAGCTCGGCCAGGGTGGGGCCGCTGAGATCGGGGGTCAGTCTTACCTGGATATCGTCACCGTCCGCATCTCCGGTGGCCGGGTCCCCGTCCACATCAATCTCGGCCCAGGTGCTTTTTATCACCTTGAGCCTGTTGTCCTCCATGTGCAGCTCCAGCCTTTGGCGGAGGGTGCCCTTGGTCCATTCCTCGTGACCTGAGAAATTGGTGTATATCCAGTAATTAGACAGGTTGGGGCGGGGAATTATGCCCGTTATACCGGTATTGAAGTCGAACAGGAGGTCGAGAATATCGTTGTCCTCAGCAAAGGGCGCCCTTTCATTGATGATGTCGTATATGTTCTTCTCGTATATCTCGGCAGGCTCCTCCATCTTATCCAGGGTCATCTTGGTGCGATCTGTGTATGGGGTGAGCTCGCGGTCCACGAACTCGTACTGGTCCAGCGTACCCTGGCTCTCCTCGAGCATCTGGGGATCGTCCAGCTTGCTCTTCTCCTTCTCGGATATCCCCTTGAGCCGGGCATATATGCCGTAGTCGTTCCTTTCCGTTTCCGCTTGGGTCTCGGCGGAGCCGTCCTGTCCCCGGGCAAAGGAGGTAGGAGATATGATTAACACCGACAGGGATACAGCGACAAGAACGAACCAAGTCATGTCATATCTCTTCATAGCCCTTCTCCCTATATAGTATGATAATCATTTGCCTATAAATAAATGTTGGTTGACGGGAGGTGTAGTGGCCAGAGACAAGCCCGGCTTTTAGAAAACCCTTATTTATCAAGAGATGTTTATTGAGGACCATGAGCAATGAAGAACCGGTCCTGGACTGTCCGAGATGCTGGGCGGCCATGAAGAAGGAGAGGGTGAGGAAGCCCAACATATTCATAGACGTTTGCCCCGAATGCGGCGGGGTGTGGCTGGACGGCGGTGAGCTGAAGAAGATTCTCGGTGACCGAAAGCTGGCGGATTACCTTACCACGGAGATCGGGACCAAGAGCGAGAGCAAACTGTTGTGCCCGAGATGCGGGGGCCTCATGGACCTGGAATACGCCGATGACACCGAGGTTGACGTGTGCCTGGAATGCGGCGGGGTGTGGCTGGACATGGGGGAGCTGGCGGCGCTCAGGCAGATCTCCGAGAGCGGTTTCGAGGGTGACGAACTGGCCAAGGAGGAGGAGCGGTGGGAGGACCGGGTGAACGGCCGAAACAGCCTGCTGGCGCGATTTCTCAAGAAACTGTCCAAGTGAGGGACGGGAAAGGATATATATTTTGAATATGAGACCTATTTATTCAACACTACGAAAATAGAGGATAACTAAGAATACTTTGAACATATCAGGATAATATCCCGGGACGGGGGGAATACTGCCAAAAACAAATAGAAAATATAATTAGACATGTTGTGATTTCACCCTTCATGGTCCTTGGAAATCTACTTGCAAAGCCAAAGGGCGAGGGTACCCAGGAAGACATGGCGGAAGAGGAGCGTTGGAACGGCGTTCCTCCAGTCGGCGACCAGCCCATAGACAACAGGTGGAAGTTCCTACAGCTGGTGCTTTTGGTCTTCGTTGTCAAGATATTAATTTGGTCTGTATACCGCTGGTTAACCGGCAACTTCGAACCCCTGACCGACAGGGTCACCATGTACTGGGTCACCCTGTTCGCCAAGCCCCTTCTCCAATTGGGGCCGGTCTTTCCCCTCTGGTGGTACATATTCAAGGAAAGGGGAAACCCGTTCCGTATAACCCGGACCAATCTTGCCTCCTCTGTGTTCTGGGGCTGTTTCGGGGGCCTGATATTTTATATAGTGGCCAGCGTGATATTCGTTGCCCATCTTGTAGCCACCGGCCAGGGAGCCGATTTCCACGTGGTTGCGGGCTGGAACGTGGAAGGCGTTGGCTGGGGCCTGGTAATCGCCACCATGTTCTCCTACATGATCTCCACTGGCCCGGCCGAGGAGCTGTTCTCCCGCGGCTTCCTGCAGGATCAAACGGCAAGGGCTTTTCCCATCCTGCACGCCATAATATTCTCGGCAGTGCTCTTTGCCATAGGCCACCTCCCAATATCGATAATGGTCCATCACCTTGGACTTGAGGCGATAATGTGGTACATGCTCACTTTATTCATCATGGGAATATTCTTCTCGCTCATCTACCATTGGTCAAGAAACATCGTGCTCGGGATAATCATCCACGGGCTGTGGGACTGGTACCTAACCCTGTTCCAGGTCAAGGGTGCCTACAGCCGCTCCGTGATCGAGAACCCGGCCGCTGCCTTCGGCCTTGTGGACTTCGTGAACACCATTATCACCCTGGCTGTTATGATACCGTTCTTCTATTTCCTGTACCTGACCTTCTGGAAGAAGGATGCAAGGGAAATGGGCGAGGAGGAAGAGGGGAAGGGCTTCGTCTGGTGGATGCGGCGAATGGACTGCGGTCATTGGGAGAAACCGTGGAGAAAGGCCATAGCCTTCACGACGGTTTTCTGCCTGGTGATGATACCGGTTGCCTCCGGCATTGATGTCCAAGACCCTACAAAGAGAAGCGACAGGCCAATGGAGCCGATCTATGAGACAATGAAAGAAAAGGAGAACATGACCCGAACGGGAATGGTACTCGAAGGTCAGGCTGTGGAACACACCATCGCCCCGGACCAGGGCGTCATCAACAGCGTTGACGCCACCCTCAAGTGGCAGGACGAGGAGAACGACACCAGCCCGGGACCGGTCGGAATAGTGGAGTACGACAATGAACCGGACACCTTCAGATTATTGATTTTGAGCGAGGATGGGGACGTCCTCAAGTCCGACGAATCCTCCGGGGGGAGCATCCGGATTTCCTGGTCAGGGGGAGAAGGCAACGGCTCACAATCCATGATCACCATTAGGATCGAACTGGTGGAGGCCGGGGACCAGGTCCCGCCCATCCCGGTCCTTCCAACCAACCAGGACGATTCCAATGAATATCAACTCACCGCGGCATACGAGCGCGAATGGAAGAGAGAGGTGGGGGACAGCGAGGATATAAGGTGGTGAGCTGAGCAACTTTTAAACCCGAGTGTTTGTTATGCCCAAGAAGATAATCGATGAGGAATATTTGGATAAGTTAAAGGCACTCGATCTAATTGAGGATGACGAGAACAATCCCCGCCTTGTTTTGAAATTAAAGGGAGACGGGGCCAAGGTCACCGAAAAGTTCAATATCAGGGTATATAAAAACAAGAAGGACAAACTTCTCATGATCCACAATGACGACTATACCCTGGAGAGACTTGTTAACCACGGAGGGTTGGTGGCCGACGAGGGGAAGAGATTGATCTTCATTGACGACGCGGCCTGGTCCTTCCCCATAGGCGGGGCCCTGTGCGGCGTATATGACAAAGGAAGGGATGAATATCATTGGAGGGAGATCGAGGTCCGTTACTTTCAGGGCAAGAGGTACAAGCGCAAGAAGTACATGGACCGTTTCAGGGAAAGGACCATGGAGATAATCCACGACATTGATCCCGACAAGAAAAAAACGAAGATAAAGATATGCACCGGAGCTATTCTGGAAAAGGCCAAGAGATCCCTCAGAAGCGAGGGATACATAGTTGATATCGAGGAGATAGGCGAGCCGTTGCAGACCTGGCTGGAGGAGAGGGCGAGAAGATACGTTGAAGAGGTCGCAGACAAGGACATCTATTACGACCCCAAAGAAGTGCCGAGGAAGGACCTAGGCAAAAGATACCGTCAGGTCCTGGGCTACATTAGGAAGAAAGGACTGTATTACTTGGCCAAGGGCAAGCTGTTCAGACGCAAGTAGAGAGGCTAATGATGGGACGTATGGTTATCACCTTTTGGGTAAGCAAAAGCCAGGATACAAGCCAGGACAAGAATATCCGTGTCAATAGTTCGATGATTGTCCTAAAACCCTTATATATGATATAAGACAATCTACATATTAGGGAGACGAGATGAAAACGCGAGGTTCGAATAGTAGGGCGGCGCTTTCGGCTGTGTTCGTTGTCACAATAGCCCTTGTTCTAACCATTATCCTAATCCCTCAAAACACCAGCGGGCAGGTAGAGGGCATACTGTCCGTGACCGGTGAGGAAAAAGAGGATTTCGAGGGGGACGGGATATTCGACGCCCTCAATCTGGAGCTCAGTTTCAATCCTACGGAAGCCGGGGATTACGCCCTTTACGCAAAGATCACCAATTCCGGCGGCATAATGGCATCCAATTCCGGTTCCTTCTCACCGGGCACATACAATGTAACCCTGAGGTTCGACGGGAGCGAGATATACCAGAAGGGCCTGGAAGGTAGGTTCAAAATAGAGATATATGTTTTATTCGAGGGAGAGTTACTGGGGACCCTGGATTACCTGACCAAGGAATATACCATGGAGGATTTCAGTCCTTATCCCTCCGAGGGAAAAGGCGAGGAATTCCAGCTCTACATGAAAGAGAACTCGGTGATAATAGAGGGGAAGGTATTCACAGCCGTGGTCAAAACGGACGAGCCGGAGATATATTACTACTATACCTCGGACATGGGTGAGGGAGCCAGGTTCCGTATCGAATATACCAACGCAGTCCTCTATCAGGACCACAACAACAACCAGAGATACGAGGACGGGGAAGAGTTCGCCGAATACAGCCTCGACGACCTGGATTGGTCCATGAGATTGAACCTGCTGGAAGGATACGAGAGATACGACTTCTCCGTAACCGGGACAAACGGAGGGTACGCTTCCAACGGAGGCATAGACCTCAACTTAGGCTTCCATTATTCCAGCGCCATGCGCAGTTCCGAGGATTGGGACAGGCAGAAGTTCGATATAGACATTTATGTAGACGGTAACGTGCCAGAGAGCTACAGGATCGCCCTTTTCCAGGACATAGTGGACGAAACCGGAGGGAACACCATAGGCGAGCTTATTGACGGGGAGGAAGAGGGAAGGATCTATTATTACAACCGAGACGGGGAAAAACTGGGCTACTACGCATACTTGAAAGAGGCCAACTTCTACAAGGGAGACATCGAATCCCTTGGTACTGAAACCATAGCCGTAGAAGGCTATCTGGCGGAAACGGGAGACGCCAGTAAAAGGACCATGGTCATGGATTACCGGCTCAACGGTACCGGCCGCCTGCATCACGACCCCACCATCGGGATGAATCCCGCCCTGCAGCCTATCCTTGATGCCGCCACGGAGATGATCCGGCACCAACCCCTGTTGTTCCTGGCAACCGCCCTTGTATCAGGGGCCGTGGTATTCCATAATCTTAAGAGGAAAAGGAAGTAAAACGGATATTATATCGCCCATATACCATTTCTCGAGATACTGGCATTAAATATATAAACTCCCTTCCCTTTATGGAGGGGCATGTGCGGAATATTCGGTATAGTTTGGGATGGCGTGAACCCCGAACTGGGCAAGATACTTATCAAGGCGGGCAGGAGGCTGGTGTACCGGGGATACGATTCGGTTGGCTGCGCAACGATTGACGGGGACATAGACCTGAGAAAGGACGTGGGCACCATAGAGGAGGTGGCCAAGAAATACGATTTTCAATCGATGAAGGGCAGCAAAGGTATAATCCAGCTCCGCTGGGCAACCTTCGGCCGGCCGAGCAAGAAGAACGCTCAACCCCACATTGACTGCCGGGAGAACATGGTGGGGGCGCACAATGGCAATATAGTAAACACCACCCAACTAAGGGACAGGTTCATCCGGGACGGCCACAAGGTAAAAGGCTGGAACGACGGGGAGATGGTGGTACACGCTGTGGAGGAGAAATATAACGGGAGCGATTCCATGCTCCAAGCTATCCAGGAAGCACATGACGAGCTTCACGGGGACTACGCCTATGCCGTGACCACCAAAGACGAAGACCACATGTACGCTGTCAAATCCGGCTCCTCTCTATACCTGGGCATAGGTAAGGAATTCATATGCTGCTCCAGCGACCTTCCCTCGATACTTCCCTTTACGGATAAGATCGTGACCTTGATGGACGGAGAGATGGTTAGGTTCGATTCCAAGGAATACTCCATATACGGCATCGAGAGCGGCGGGGAACTGAAAAGAGAGGCGGAGATATGCGACCTCACCGCAAAGGACGCGTCCAAAGGCGGATTCGACCATTACATGCTCAAGGAAATACACGAGCAACCTTCGAGGCTAAAGGCCCTGATCAACGTCTTGGACGAATCCAAGTTCCTGGACAGCTTCATAGATGCCATGGAGGACGAGAACGTTTATCTCGTGGCCTCGGGGTCCAGTTTCAACGCCTGCGTCATGGGCGCTTATTACCTGAACCGTAACGCACGCGTGAACGCCATTCCCGTGATCGCCGGGCAGTTCATCGACCTCTACGGCGCAGTAATTGACAAGGATACCCCGATCCTTTGCGTTAGCCAGAGCGGCGAGACCAAGGACGTGATCAACGTGGTTAACCACTGCAAGAAGATGGGGAAGGGCAGGATACTCGGCGTATTGAACGTGCTGGGCTCAACATTAATGCTAAATTCTCAGGTCTATCTGCCTCTATCCTGCGACCTGGAGATTAGCGTGCCCGCCACCAAGACCTACATGAACCAGGTCGTTCTGTTCTTCTATCTTTCCTTGAAGATCGCTGAGAAAAAGAACTTCGTGGAGCCCCATACGCTGAACAGGTTGTGGGACGAACTTCACGAGCTTCCCTCAAAGCTGGAGCGGGCCATCTCCGAATCTGACGAAACCTGCAGGAAGATAGCCGGAGACCTGTCAAAATCCAAGATCAAAGATATTTACTGCCTGGGATACGGGCTTTGCCACGGCACCGCATTGGAGGGCGCATTAAAGATCAAAGAGGTGACCTACGCCCACTGCGAGGGCATGTATTCCAGCGAGTTCAAACACGGCCCATTATCCATAATTCAGAAGGGCTATCCCGTTATCTTCGTAGCGGTGCCGGAGGACGCAAGGATGGTCATATCCCATATGAACGAGATAACCTGTCGAAAGGGCAGTATTATTGCCATAGCACCTGATTCCATGGCATTTCGTAAGAATTCCGACGAGTTCATCCCCCTGCCGCCGGCACACGGTGATATAGCCCCGATCCTCGGCGTGGTCCCCCTGCAATTGATTGCCTACCACTGGGCGGTTTCGGTGGGCAACAACCCGGACCTGCCGAGAAATCTATCCAAGACATTGACAGTTGACTGAACAAACTGTAGATTTTATTGGTTTTCTTCTGTTATCTAATCCATACATAACGGGCTGTTAAAGGATTGAGGGTCTAAATGTCCATACAATTTATACCTATCATCTGATGTATCCAAGGTCTACCTCGTCGGCGTCCGCCTCTATCTTGGCCTTGGATTTCTCCTCTTCCACCGCTTTTAATACGTTATCCATGAACTCCTTGGCATAATCCTCGTCAAGGCCCACCCTTTGTATCAGGAAGTCGGTAACCTCCTCCTCGCTCTCTCCCGCCGTTATCTTCTCGTAGGCCATTGCAGCGGTCCTCTGGAACATCAGCTGGGAAAGCTCCTCTTCAAGTCCAAGGCTGTCCACCACTTTCTGGCTGCCTATTATCAAAGAACCCAGGGCGTCGCTGAACTCCTCGTTATTGAGCGAGGCCAGGTCCAGGTCCACGGCAAGGACCACCCGGTTCTCGTCCCCTGCGAGACCGGTCTTCATCAGGTTTAGGTCGGTGTTTATTCGGAGAAGTTTTCTGTATGTCCTCATTCTTTCCTCTACGCTCATAGTGTCCGTAGGAATTCCGGGATCGATATACAGATTCGCCCAGTGCTTTGTCACGTAAATCCGAATGCCAAAGGGCACCTTGGGATGGGTCGACGTCAACACGTCCTCCTTGTCCCCCTTTTCCACCTCGGTGTCCCAGGGCCAATCCAGATATCTTTCTTCCTCTTCCTTTCCTTCCTTGAACCATTTCTCGAACTTCTCAGTCCATTCCATTTTGAAACCTCCCATTTCTTCGAACAAATGAAATTATATAAAGCTTCCGCGAGGGTCCCGCGCCCGTTTCTGTTTTGATTTAGAAACACATAAGAACATTATATGTATGCACGGGTACATGGATATGCCCCTTAGCTACAACGACAAAGGACTTTACGTACTTTTGGTCGATCTTGATAAAGAGATCGACATCACAGTGGGTGCACTTGGAAACATCAATTTCAAAGCCGGTTCATACGCCTACGCGGGAAGGGCGAAAAGGGGCCTGGGAAAAAGGCTTGAGAGGCACCTCTCGTCCAATAAAAGGAATAGGTGGCATATTGATTATTTGACCTCAAATGACACGGCGAAGGTAAGGAAAATATTTATTCTGGACTGCGAACCGGAGATCGAGGCCGAACTTGCCGCCATTCTTTCATCCCGTTTCGATCCCGTTCCGAATTTCGGTTCCAGCGACACCCTGGCAAAAAGCCATCTTTTCATAGTGGACGGTGACGTCGAGCAATTACTAAACATATTCTCGAAGGAACACAAGGCTCGTCTCTTTGCCCGGGAACTTCAAGACGAAGGAAAAGAATTTTAACCCTTTGTTGATTTCTCTCGCCCATGGACGTGGACAAGTGGGTGCGGACAGCCATTAAAAACTTAAGTCCCTACAAAGCAAAACAAAAGAAAGGAATACGGCTTGATGCGAATACCAACCAGTTCATGCCCAATCCCGTGACCAAAAACATACCCGAACTACTCGAAGGGTTGGAACTGAACCATTATCCCGACCCCGAGGCCGGTGAATTAAAAAAGGCAATCGCGGAACAATGGTCCGCCGATGCCGACAATGTATTGGTGTCCAACGGCTCCGACGAGATCATCGACCTCATCATAAAATCCTTCATAGAACCCGGGGACAGGATCGCATTTCCGGTCCCCTCGTTCGTCATGTACGACTTCTATTCTGTAATAGCGGGAGCGAGATTGATGAAGGTTCCCCTTGATCAAGACATGTCCCCCCAGGTAGAAGGACTGCTCGCCATCGACCCCAAGATCATCATTCTGGCCAGCCCGAACAACCCCACTGGCAACTCCTTTTCAAAGGACGATATATTACAGTTGGCGGAAGGAACGGGGGGGATAGTATTATTGGACCAGGCATACGCAGAATTTTCAGGAGAATCGCCCGTCACGGACCATGACAATGTAATATGTCTCCGGACGTTCTCAAAGGCCTACGGCCTTGCGGGTATCAGAGCGGGTTACGCCTTGGCCCCGCCGGATATTATCGATGTGTTGAATAAAACAAGATCGCCTTACAACCTTGATGCTGTGGCCCAGGTAACCGCCGCCTCGGCGATCCGGGACAAGGATTACGTCGCCCGGGTCAAAGAGATGTGCTCAAAGGTCAGGAAAGAGACCTGCTCCAGGTTGAGTTCCCTGCCCTTAAAGGTCTATCCTTCCAACGCCAATTTCCTTTACATCGAGATCAAGGATAAAGCCGGGGACCTTGTATCTAAAATGGAGGAAAGGGGATATCATATAAGAGGCCTGGACAAGGACCATATTAGAATAACCCTGGCCCATCCCGACATCATGGAACCCTTTATGGCCCAGTTCGAAGATACGGTGAATTCTCTGGATTAAGGGGGCTGTTGACTGAGATCGGCTGTGGATATCAATCCGCCAGAATGAACTTGTAGCCGTAGTGGATGGTGCCGCTCTTTCCACTCTCCTGTATCCGTCTGAAGACCACGTTGACCCTCTTGCCTATCTCCACGTCGTCCGGTGACGCGTCAACCACCTGGCTTGTTATCTTGGGTCCGTGGTCCAAACGGACTATTGCCATGACGTAGGGGGTCTGCATCTTCTGGAAGTGCGGCGCATCGTAGACTATGCTGAACGTCTCTATCGTTCCGGAGGGTGCGAGTGTGAGGGGCTCGATCTTCCCTATGGACTGTCTGTGACACTCGGGGCATATCAATCTCGGAGGGAAGAACACCTCCTTGCAGATACCGCATTTGCATCCCAATAGGTTATACCTGTGTTTCTGCTCGCGCCAATATCTAGCTACCGGCATGTTAACACCTCCCCTCTCGTTCTTTGAATTGTGTAATTAATATTCTCATTCATATCACCTCCAATATGTGAACAACCGCAGTGGCCCCGGTCCCGCCTATGTTCTGGGCCAGGCCTACCTCGGCACCCTTGACCTGTCTCCTATCCGCCGCACCTCTCAACTGAAGGGTGAGCTCGACCACCTGTGCTATTCCGGTGGCGCCCAGGGGATGGCCCCTTGCCTTCAGGCCGCCGGACGGGTTCACCGGGATCTTACCGTGCAATCCTGTAAGCTCGTGCTCAATCGCCATACCCCCCTTTCCCTTCTCAAAGAACCCTATATCCTCGATGGCCATGATCTCACCGATAGTATATGAATCGTGGACCTCGGCAACATCAATATTATCGGGCTTCTTTCCGGCCATCTCGAAGGCGTCTCTGGCGGCCTTCCGGGTGGATTCCATAGTTGTGATGGATTTCCTTTCCTGCAGGGAAAGCCTGTCAGACCCCTGGCCCGAGCCGGAAATCTTTATGAAATGGTCGGTGAACTTCTTGGCCTTGTCCACGGAGGCCAACACCACGGCCGCGGCGCCGTCGCTTATCGGTGCGCAGTCGAACATAGTTAGGGGATCGGCCACCATATCGGATCCCATTACCATGTCCAAGTTAACCTCCTTCCGGTACTGTGCCATGGGGTTCAGTGCGCCGTTCCTATGGTTCTTTACCGCAACGTGGGCGATCTGTTCCCTCGTGGTTCCGTAGTCGTGCATGTGACGTCTTGCCATCATAGCATACAGCGAGGGAAGGGTTGCGCCGAAGAACGCCTCCCATTCCTGGTCTGCGGTGGAGGCCATGACATCCGTCATCTCGGTGGAGGTAAGGTCTGACATCTTCTCCGCCCCTCCCACCACCACGACATCGTTCATGCCCGAGGCCACGGATAAGAAGCCCTGTCGTAACGCAACCCCGCCCGATGCGTCAGCCGCCTCTATCCTCGTGCTCGGAACGTTCCATTTCGCCAGCCCCACCTGGTCGGCAATAAGGGGAGCTATATGCTCCTGCGACGCGAAATTCGCTGACGAGGATATGCCTATGTATAATGCCTCAACGTCGTTGCCAGTGATACCGGCGTCGTTTATCGCCATGACGCCCGCCTCTATTCCTATTTCCCTTAGTGACTTTTCCCACTGCTCGCCGAACTTTGATATGCCCACACCAATTATTGCTACATCTCTCATTTTTGATCACCTCATCCCAAATAGGTATCCTCCTGGAACACTATCTTCTCCCTGAACTTTGCGTAGGTTGCATAGTCAATATATTCTTCCTTGGCGATCATGTCCTCGACATGGGGAACGCCCAGAACCGCCCTTGCCTTGACGATCCTTTCGGTTACGGTTATGTCAAAGGCGTCACTGCCGGCCCCGGAACCGTATGATATCATCATGATCCTGTCCCCGGGCTCCGCGCCGTCGAGAACCGCTGCCAGCCCCAAGAGTGAAGCACCGCTGTAGGTATTGCCTATCCTCGGGGTAAGCAGGCCTGGTAAAACCTTCTCCTTCCTGACGCCCAGCATCTTTGCCACGGCCAAGGGGAACTTGCCGTTGGGTTGGTGTAAGATTACGAAGTCGTAATCCTCCGGCTTGGTATCAATCTTCTCCATCAGCATCTTAGCACTGGAAGTTATGTGCTTGAAGTAAGCAGGTGCACCGGTGAACCGCTCTGCGTGCCGGGGATACTTTTGTCCTTCCCTTCTCCAGAAATCCGGGGTGTCGGTGGTGTAAGATACGGTCTCATTTATCTCCGCCAGTATCTTCTCCTTTCCTATCAACATCGCCGCCCCTCCGGCCGAGGCGCTGTACTCCAGCGGATCTCCGGGAGCCCCTTGACTTGTGTCGGCCCCAATTGCCATTGCGTAGTCGGTATGCCCGGAATTCACCAGCCCCATGCATGACTGCATTGCGGCCGTTCCCGCCTTGCAGGCGAACTCGAAATCCGCCGCAGTCAGCTCGGGCGTGGCGTTGATGGCCTCCGCAACTATGGTTGCCGTGGGTTTTACCGCATATGGATGACTTTCCGACCCCACGTAAAGGGCCCCGATCTTTTGGGGATCTATCTTCGCTCTCTTCACCGAGTAGCGGGCCGCCGTGGTAGCTATGGTGGCGACGTCCTCGTCCGGGGCCGGCACACTCTTCGAATATAGATTGAGCCTTTTTGCCAAGGCAACCCCGTCTATTCCCCATACCCGGGCTATCTCTTCGGTCTTTATCCTGTATCTCGGGACGTAAGCCCCGTACCCTACTATTCCTACGCTCATTTTACATTCCTCCTATATCTCGGACAGGTAGTCGATTATCTTCTCCTCTTTCAATTGGGTCACGATCAATGGTATCGCCTCTATATCGGCCAGCTTAACGGCAAGGTCGTCCACCCTCTCAGGCTTGTGATAGATAACGGCCGCGGGCTTGAGGGGGTGAACCCGCACCGCTATCATCGGGCTGCGCCCGTAATAAACGCCTGTAAATAACAAGGCCCTTTCGGTGCTCCAGCCGTAAACTCTCATGTAATCGTGGCTGCCGAACTCCAATATGGCCTTCACGCTGTCCATGAAGGTGTAGCCGTGGATGTCCCTGTGGGAGAGGGATATGTGCTTTTTGTTTATCATCTCGCCGTCCAGCTTGTCAACGAACTCCATCAAGCTCACCGATCGTGAGAATTCCTTGATGTCTATAATGGCCTCGCTCTTGCCCAGGACCTTGTACTTGCGGATGATGCGCCCACCTTTGCCCTCGTCGATCTCAAGAAGAGCGGCGACCATTTTCCTGATAGTGGCTATTCCCGGGCTCTTCCTCCTCCCACCCTCGTAATCGCTGATCACCGACGCGCTGGTGCCCAGATGCTTGGCCAGCTCGCTCTGTTTCACGTCGAAGATGTCCCTCCATTTCCTTATTGTCTTTCCCGGGGAAGGGGAAAATACGATCTCTCCCGCGATCTTTTCGGCGAGATTGAGGTCATCCTTTTCCGGCATGATTTCGGGAAGGTCAAGGAAGTATATAAAATTAACGAATGTCGATTACGACACTTGTCGATGTCGTCTTTTCCCTGGCAGGCACGATGTCTTTAGAACTTGTTTCCGCAGTTGGGGCAGAACTTGGTGCCGGGTTGAAGTTCGGCGTCACATTCAGGACACTTTAGGGTCATGGAAGCGCCGCAGTTGGGGCAGAACTTGACCCCCTTCTCAACGAGATGGCCGCAGTTGGGACATTTTATCTTGTCTTCCCCGCCCTTGTCAAGGAGAGCGCCGCAGTTTGGGCAGAACTTGTCCGAGTGATCGTAGGGCTGCCCGCATTTGGGGCATTTGGCCTTGGAACCTATTGGCTGCTTGCTGCTCTGGGTTGGCTGCATGCCCTGGTTCATGCTCTGACCCATGGCGTAACCCGCGCCCATTCCCGCGCCCATTCCCGCAAATCCCGATGCGTCCCCGCCCTTGGCCGCGCCCTCCCCAATTCCTTCCACCGCCTTGCCGGTCTGGTACTGCATGTAATCCACGCCAAGGGCCGACATGGCGCCTCTCTTGTCTATCGCGGCCTGCACCTCGTCCGGCAGGTTGATGTTTAGCCCGGAGAACTTGGTTACCACGAGACCGTACCTCTCGGTTTCCGAGGTTAAACGGGAGAGACACATCTGCTCCAGCTCCTGCAGATAGGCAGGCATGTCAAGCACGCCCATGTTCTGGTCCCTCTTCAGCTCGCCCATCACATCGTTCAGTATCATGACTATCTGGTCCTTGACCCAGGAGATCACCTCGTCCGAGCCGCCGTAGCCCTTGGAGCCTATGAACTGGGTTATCAACATCATGGGATCGTCCACCTTGTAAGCGAACTGACCGAAGACCCTTATTCTCACAACGCCGAAATCAGGGTCCCGAAAGGACAGGGGCTCCTTGGTGCCGAACTTGCCCCTCAATTCCCGTCTTTGCAGGTAGTATATCTCGCCCAGCTGCCTGACCCCGGTGAGCTTGGCACCCAGGGTCCCGAGCACGGGAACGTTCTCCGTGGTCAGAACGAACCTGCCCGGCCTATCGAACACATGGAGTGCCTTGCCGTCCCTGAAGAACACGGCGAACTCGTCCTCCTTTACAACGACATTGTCGTTCCACTGCACGTTCCTGGGAAGCCGCCAGAGCAGGTTGTCCGCCTTTTGCCCGTCGGGCCAGTCAAATGTCTTCCTGGCATCTCCCAGGTCCTGGTCGGTCGCCTTGCCGCTCTTGCCGAATATCTTCATTCGAACGCCTCCATTCCGGCTATCTTCTCTATCCTCTTGTCGAACAATTCCGAAAATGACTCCATTCCCTGCCTGATGTCCGATACCGCCGATCTTATTTCGGGGGGGTCCCCGGCAGCGGCGGCCTTCACCGCCTTCTCCGCCATTTCCTCCAGGTGTTTCACCCCGGTAATAAGGTCCCAGTCGAAGCCGTAGAGGGCGTTGAGCTCTTCCTCCTCCAGGCGGTAATCCGGCGATATTCCCGTGTAGCCCTGCGGCGCGTGCCTCACCTTGGCCTCCAGGGCATCGGCCTTGTTGATCAAGGGGCCCGCTATATTGAGCAGGTCCATGTCCGCCTTCCTTGCCGCCTCCTCCCTCAGACGCTCCACCTTCTTTCCGATGTTCTTCAGGCGGTCGGCAAGCTGTTTTCTCAGTAAACTGTCAGCGATCCTCAGGTCCTCCCGCTTTCTATAGCCGCGAAAGCCGGGTATCGCCATCTCTATTTTTTTTAACAGTCCTCGATCTTCCTTTACCTTTTCCCTAAGGTCGGTCATTGTTTTCCCTCCCGCTGTCCTATCTTCAGCCCGAAGCCTATTACCCCCAGGCCCACGAAGGTGAATATCACAGCAACGGTGAGCATCACGGATATGTATTGGCCAAGGAGGAAGAAGGCAACGAACCCGAACACCGCCAGCCCGGCGCCCAGGCCGTACATCATCGGCGCCCTGGGCCTCATCATCGCCATTAAGGCCAGGATCGTCCCGTATACAATAAAGAAGAAACAAAAGGCAACTATCCCGTTACCTGTCACGTCCCATAGACCGAAAGTGACCCCCAGTATCATCAGAAAGGTTCCCCATATCCCGTAGAACCTTAACTCGTCCTCTTCCATTATCATCAACACCTTTTTCCCTAATGTGCGTAAAAGACCTATGAAATATTTAAAGGTTCTTATATGTATAATGCGATTATGGAAATAACTTTTTCATTCTAATTCGATATATATATAGTGGAAAATTGATAATCTTTAACGGTTCCGCACTATATGTGAAAAACCGATTATCAATAAGCTGGAACCTTAAGGTTTTTTACTATAATCAAATATTAGATTCTTGATATCCTCAAGGTCAAAACAATCTACCTTGTTTCCCTTGTAAGTAGTGATCCTTCTACTGAAATCCTTGACAAAAATCGCATACTGGATATTATTCCCATGAGTGTCGATGTATTGGACTTTTTCATCCAACATCTTGGCTATTTTCCTTGCATCCACGCGATTCGACCATTTACACTCCCCGAATATCATATTGGATTGGCCAGACATAACAAGGTCGATCTCGTACTGATTCTCGCCCTTTGGCTTCCCCTTCATCGTACCCCATTGCCTACCAATCATTTTTAAATCGAAACCAAAATTAACTGATCTGCATAGTTCAATGATTATCTCTTCGTATTTCCTACCAATATACTTATTGATGTTCTTTTCTATTATATCCGACAGCTTTTCCTCGTTTCCCACCTCCAGGTATTGTTGATACTTCCATATGTTGGCAAACCAAAAATCAACGATATTCGTATTTATCTCGTATATCCCCCGTTTGCCGTACAGGGCGGGTGTTACACGCCTTAGAATCTCGAAGTCCTCCCTCAACATTTGGATATATTTCGTAATATCCGTTGTTTTGCGGCCCAGGAAACCGGCGATTTCACTCATTCGGTTCCTGCCCTGTGCCACAGCAGAAAGGATCGAAAAAAGTGTACGATGTTCGTTGCCAAACTCCTCTCTGAGCATTGTTCTCACCTCTCCGTAGAGGGGTCTGGGGGAATATACGAACATATCCCGTATGAAATCGCTTAAATCAAACACCTTCAGGCGTTCCAGAAGTTCATAATATTTTGGTATGCCGCCGAAAATCGAATACAATTGTATGGTTGTTTCGAAATCCAATCCTAAATCCTGACATATTTCCGCCACGGTCTTAAAATCCAATTCCTCAAGTTTTATTGTCAGATCGAATCTTCCGAACAAGGGGCTCTTCATAGCTGTTACGACATCCTTCATCGTGCTTATGAGAGAGCCTGTGATAATGATATTTACGTCGGGATTAGAATCAATGAAGCGCTGAAGGTCGGAAAGAAACGATTTATTTACCTTTATTATGTTCTGGGCTTCATCAATGAATATTATCTTATCCTGTTTGTACTCGAAAAGGAACCTGAAGAATTCCCTTAAGGTGGCGACCTGTGGCAAGTCCTCCCCGGGATAAGTATTGCACCATGTCGATATCAATTCTTTTTCGGATTTTTCAGCGGATACAAAGAGGGTCAGCAGATCGGAGGAAAAGAACTCCTCCACCAGTCGAGTCTTGCCAACACGCCTGCGACCCATTATTGCCACCCGGTATTTCTTAAGGTTACGGAGCAATGCGATCTCCCGTTCCCGGTTATAGAAGCGCATAGTATACCTAGTAGGTATAATACCCAACAAGTATATATTAATTTTGGCACCGACTATGAACATTTTATTAGCCACCCGGCCATAACATCCCCCATGTTCGTCTACGTGGTACCGTTTGTAATTCATGAAGGGAGGGCGGGATTCGTCATGGTCCGGAGCAGAAAGAGGGAGGGCTGGGAGTTCCCGGGGGGCGGGGTGGAAGACGGTGAAAAACCCGAGGCCGCGGCCTTGAGGGAAACCGGGGAGGAGACCGGCTACAACGTGGCTTTGTTGGAAGACCACCGTATCGACGAGAACGTTGTCTACTCCGCCAAGGTTACCACCGCCAGGGCAGCCTACGACAGGCACGAGATCTCCAGGATCGGCGTGTTCTACTCCCTGCCCCGGAACCTTGCCTTTCCAAGGGAGGAGTACGAGGCAATCCTTGAACTTTGCCTGAGGGACCTCCGGGAGGCTCGCGAGCAAGGCGTGTAACTCTTTTGACCCCGCAGCGGTGGCGGTGGCGGGGACGGGAAGTGG
>CAZUZU010000050.1:12719-17476 GCA_964624865.1 uncultured archaeon | reverse complement strand
CCTTCGATCATCCTGGCCGTTGCCATGATCGCTACCCAGAGCGGAGATGATTACTCACTTTCCTTTAACGTTACCATGTCCACCATAGCCGCCGGGCTTTTAACCGCCTACATATTTCTGCCCTACGGGCTGCTGATCTCGTCCATTACCAAACGCAAGGCCTTTGCCGCAATAGGCACCTTCATGACCTTCTTCGTCCTGATGATAATCGGAGGGATCTTTCAGATTTTTGACGCAAACTGGATCCTCTTAGATCCCACACGTGTGCTCAATTACTCATACAACCTGCTGTTCGGGTATTCCATTCCCGAGGCCGTAGATGTCAATATTTTCTATGCCATCCTGGCTGCGGTGTGTGTTGTGCCAGTGTTCGTGGTCTACCTGAGAATTAGAAGAAAGGCGGTGGGCAAATGAGCGGGCCGATAATTTACGCCAGGGAACTGTCCAAATGGTACGGCCAGGTCATCGGCCTCAATTACTTCAATATAGATGTCATGCCTGGCGTTACGGGCATCGTGGGCCCCAACGGCTCCGGTAAGAGCACCTTCTTCAAGCTGGTAACCGGAATGATAAAGCCAAATGTCGGGGAAATAGTGGTGAACGGACAGAGGCCCTGGGGAAAACCCTGGCTCCTATCGGATATCGGGCTGTGCCCGGATTACGACAATCTGCCGGACGAGATGACAGGCAACGAATTTCTGGAATTCACCGGACGATTACAGAGGATGGGGGGAAAACGGCTCTTATCCAGAATGGAGGAGGTGGGGAATATCGTGGGGATGACAAAGGCCCTCGATAGGAAGATAAGAGGCTACTCGAAGGGCATGAGACAGCGGATCAAGATCGCTGGTGTACTACTCCATGATCCGAATCTCCTGCTGTTGGACGAGCCGCTGGCTGGAACCGATCCCATTGCCAGGAAGGACATCATCGACCTCATAATTTCATTGAATAAAGAACACGGCCACAACATAGTGGTTAGTTCCCACGTTCTGTTCGAGGTGGAGAGACTTACAAAGAACGTCGTTTTAATATACAAGGGAAGGGCGGTGGCATCAGGTCACATTTCGGAGATCAGGGACCTCATAGACAAGCACCCCCATAACATCATAATAGAGGGAGAGAACATCAACGAACTGGCAAAGAGACTGCTTGACTTTAAGTATATAGTATCGGTGGGTTTTAACCCCGAAAGGACCGGTATTAAGGCCCAGGTCTCCAAACCGGACGATTTCTTTAACGAGCTGCCTGTACTAGTAGCGGAGACTGAGAGCAACATCACGAGACTGTACAGCCTTGACGACAACCTCGAGGCGGTGTTCAGATACCTGGTGGGGTGGTAACTTGGACATAAAAGGTGTATTCTCCGGCATGTATGCCATAATAAAGTACTCGACAAAGAAGATACTCTTCTCCAAAAAGGCTTTTATAGCTGTGCTTATCGCACTTTTCATTGCGGCGGTCATGGGCTATGCCGCTACCCAGGATGTGGAAAGGCTGGAATTCGGGACCGACCTTCTAGACCACCTGGTCTTGTTCTTCTTCATGCCGATTATCGCAATGGTCTACGGGTCCTCCATCATCCGCAACGAGATAGAGGACCGGAGCATAACCCAGGTCCTGACATCTCCGGTGGACCGGGTCTTTTCATACCTGGCATATTACATATCATTGGCGATTTCCCTGAGTGTCGTGATGTTGTTGGTGATAACCGCAGGTTTTGGAACCTTCTTCGGACAGTTGGGTGTGGACGGAAACGCCCTCGCTCTCTATGGATACATGTGTGTCCTTGTAGTGGTGGGATCCTGCGTGTATTCCTCATTATTCTTGCTCGTCAGCGTTGTAATGAAACGGCCCCTCTACTTCGGTCTTTTCTACGCCTTCATATGGGAGGGCTTCGTGGGATCAATGCCCGGTGTGATAAAGGAGGCTGCGATTAAACACTACATAAGAAGCATGGGGCGCGAATGGATCGCATGGGGCGCTATAGCAAATTACGACGCCTCCGAGCTGGGCTACTGTATCCAGGTGCTTCTTGGAATTACCGTTATCATGATTATTTTGGGTATGGTGCTGTTCAGGCAGAAGGAGTATCCCTGATCTTTTTTATAACTTTTTACAAATGGACTGGCTCACGCGGGTTAAAAGGAGGCCCATATGTTAACAACAATGTATCGGATTGAAGATCCTTTATGAGAGCCGTCATAGCTCTGCCCTACACTTAAATAACTGATTAATTATATCCTTTGCCAAGGTGATCGGATGACTGTAAAGTATTTGATGCCATTGACCGTGATGGCAGTCATATTGACGGGAATGAGCCTCGCTCCCGCCATTATCAGCGATTTTACGGTATCTGGAACGGGAGGGGCCTTATCTTACGAGAATATACCGGGCAACGGAAAGGAGGAAGGGGACATCCCAGTGGTGGATGAAGAGAAATCAAACCAGCAATTCCAGGGGAACATTATGCAATCCCAGGCCGACGATAATCATGTCCGGCTCACCTTGGAGTCTCCTGAGCCCTCATTCAAATCCGGGGAGGACGGGCTTTCCGTAATAATCAGAGGCTTCGACTCCGTGACGCCCTGCGGACCTTATTCACTGCCAGCTAAAAGATATAACGTGGCAATCCCGCCCGACGCCGACACGGATTCGGTGGAGATAACGTATACCGTTTTGGAAGGGAAGAAGCCGGAGGTTACGGGAGAGCCTGCAAAAAAACCTCCCCTGGCTATGTCAACGGGAGATGGGAGCGATCGTATCTTTAAAAACAATATGGAAAACAAGGATGCGACCCACTTGTACCATACCTCCTGCTCCAAGATGAGGACCTGGAAGTTCATACCAGTTGTCTACACGCCAGTACTATTCTCACCCTCTGGCCATTATTCTTTTACCAAGAAGGTAGACATAGCCGTTAGCTTTGACACATCGGGGGAAATTCCCCCCAGGGATCCCGTGGGTATGGAATGGGCATCCGAGAACGTGTACAATTACGAGACCGCTCGGACATGGTACGGAAAGACTAGATCACCCGCCACGAGGCATTCCGAGCTGAGGTCCGTTGCAGAGAGCAATCCTCTGATTTTAGGGGGAAATGAGAATAAAAGGACAAGGAACTGGAACTTTAACGGTATGGGTTATTTCATCATCACCACCAATTCGATATACGAGAACTGCACGGATAACATGACCTATCTTGCCTATTACCTTATGCTCAAAGGCTTTAACGTCTATATCCTCACCGAGGACGTCTACGGCTCCGCACAGGGACAGCAGAGGGCGGTTAACATCCGCTCCCTCCTCCAGTACTATTACATCGACCTCAACGTGAAATACGTGCTTCTGATAGGCGATCCGGACCCCGACGATCCCTTGGACGGAGGGGACAGCTACGGCGACCTGCCCATGATGATGTGCTGGCCTAATTATATGGTACAAAGCGTACCCACCGATTATTACTATGCGGACCTCACCGGCGATTGGGACCTGAACGGGAACGGCACCTACGGGGAGAGGCCTTACGACCTTGGCTCGGGCGGTGTGGACTTCACACCGGACGTGTACGTTGGAAGAATCCCCGTATATAACAACAACTTCGGGGCACTGGATTCGATACTTGTGAAATCCATGCGCTACGGCACCACGGGAATGGACTGGAGGATGAAGGTGCTGATGCCCATGGCAATTGGATTTTATGACAATGAAAATAATGATGCCAATTATTCGAGGATGGACGGCAGGGACTTCCCCAAGCATATAGTCGAGGACCTCCAACTGGATGCAAGGGGCTACTCACATTACGTCCTTTACGAGGGCGACGGGCTTGCACCTGTCCCCCCCACCGCCGATTATTTCGACGCTAATATAACAAAATCAAATGTCACCGGGGAGTGGCAGAACCGGTACGGGTCGGTCTTCTGGTTCGGACACGGCGGCCCAAGCGGGGTAGCGAGAAAGATATGGGCCGTGGATGACGGCATATACCCTGATGTACCTGAAGATTCGGAGATGACATGGCTCCCGTTCTTCGAGTCCTCGGATGCATCCGTATTGGACGACGATCATCCCTCCTTCACCTACCAGGCATCCTGTTTGACCGGGCACCCCGAAACCATCGATAACGTGGGGTATTCCCTTTTGGAAAACGGTGCTATCGCCACGGTCTCAGCGTCCCGCTCCGCCCTGGGTTACGCATACCCCTGGACTCCTGGCCTGGACGATGCGGACCTGATGCAGATAGGATACGAATACGCCACGGAACTGAATTACAACAACCATTCATGCGGCAAGGCATTGTACGAAACCAAGACATACCCCAACCAGAACTCGGGAATACAGTGGGTGAACTGCTTCGACTTCAACTTGTACGGCGAGCCCTCCATATCCCCCAACGAGACCACCCCTGCCGATCCGTGGGAGGACGACGACACGTATTCGGATGCCAATGAGATGGCGGATTACTACTACTATCTACACTCTCTCCACGAGACCACGGACCAGGACTGGGCCTACTTCGATCTACCCTACGACGCACAGGTAAACGTGGAGACCAACGGGACCCTGGGGGACACCTACCTCTCCCTCTATAACGAGACCGGAGTGGTCACGGGTACCCCCGCTGCCGAGGACGACAACAGCGGTAATGGAAATTTTTCGAAGATATCGACGGATACTCTTCCGGCAGGGAGGTATTATATCAAGGTAAGCGGCAAGGGGGAAAAGATCCCCGTTTATTTTATCAATCTCAGCGT
>CAZUZU010000050.1:0-12709 GCA_964624865.1 uncultured archaeon | reverse complement strand
GTGACGGTGCAGGCCGACGCATACGAGATCGACGACGATTACGCAACCGCTTCGGAGATCGACGACGGTGATACGCAGACCCACACCATCCACAAGGACTATGATCAGGATTGGGTCGTCTTCGTGGTACCCTACGACACCGAGATCACAGTGGAGACATCGGGCGCGGGAGCGGACACCCAGATATGGCTCTACAACTCAACCGGTGTAGCCTCCTACCAGTCTTGTGCATACGACGACGATTCCGGCCAGGACGGTTGGGCCATGATCACCGAGAGCGTGAAGGCGGGCAGGTATTACGCCGAGGTGGCGGCAGGCGACCCACTGGCCAGGATAATGCAGTACAACATCTCATTTGCCTATAACAAGGTGCACAAGGATTGGACCTTCATGGTCTATCTGGATGCGGACAACAACCTGGAAGGGGCGGGCATCGACGATTTCCTTGAAATGGCTTCCGCTGGCTCAACGGGCAGCGTGAATATCATAGCTCAGTTCGACCGCCACGAGGCCACTGCTTACCCATACTCTGCCGATTTTGACGACTGGGCATCCACAAAAAGATACTATATCCAGCAGGGCATGACCCCCAACAACACCAACGCCCTGTATGATATGGGCGAGCTCAACATGGGCCATCCCGACACCCTGTATGATTTCATCAACTGGACACTGGCAACCTATCCCAGTGACCGTTACTTCCTTGACCTTTGGGACCACGGAGGTTACTGGCACGGCGTATGCTGGGACGGATCCAACGGCAACGATAAGATAGATATGACAGATATGAGAACAGCGCTGGAAAAGAACAAGAACCAAAGACCCGGTTTCAGGTTCGATGGCATGGGCTTTGACGCATGCAACATGGCAGGTATCGAGATCGTCGATCAGATCAGCGACTACGCGGATTACGCTGTCTTCTCGGAGATGATGGAACCCGGGCCGGGCTGGGATTACGGCCCCTTCCTTTCATCACTGACTGCGGATCCCGCCATCGATCCGGGCGAGCTTTGCATGGCAATAGTGAACGATTACACCGATTCCTACATGCCGGGAGGCAGTCAGTTCGAGACCGACGTTACGCTCTCAGCGTTCAATTTCTCTGGCTATACCACTTATTTGGAGAGCTTCGAGCGGATGATACGGGAACTGAGTGTCAATTACTCACAATACCAGAACTACTTGGAATTTGCGGCAACCGTTTGCGAGAGATACGGTGCTTCCTCCGAATTAATAGACATATACGATTTTTTGGAATTTATATACCTGATAACACCATCAGCGAATGTAAGCGCTTTTTTCAACGAATTTGCCTCTAATCACTCTTCTGCAGTCCTGCACGAAAGGCATTACGACGCCAATGGTGACGACCATCCACTATATTCCAGCGGCCTGATGGCCTATTATCCCTATTCGGCAATGGACTATGATCCAAATTACGAGACCACCCCTGAGTTCTTCTTTCCTGTCCGGAGCAACTGGACCATGCTCCTCAATGCCAACTACACCCACATGCCAAACAATCCACCCACCATTGACTCCCACATCCCTCCCTCCGATACCTCAATGCTGGCGGGCACTGGCCTTGACATGTCGGTAACGGCCTCGGACCAGGACGGCAATCTCCTTTCCTACGGGTGGTACGTGAACGGCGCCTTGAGCTCCACCGGCTCCAGCTTCCGGTTCGAGCCCGTCAATCAGGATATCGGGGTCAATGATATCACAGTCTATGCACATGACGGATATCCCGCCTCCGACACTATGGGGTTTGCATTGAACGATTCCCACACTTGGTCCATTACAGTTAACGAGGACACCGTCCTGCCAACAATCATTGACGTGTGGATTCCTTCGGAAGCGGAAGAGAACAAATCATTTAGGATATCGGCCAACGTAACGGACAATATCGGCATCTCGGAGGTATGGACGGACCTTGGTCCTCACGGCAACCTGTCAATGATCCAGGTTGGCGGCACCGAATACTGGTGCAACATCACCATACCCGTGCCCGGGCTGTTCCAGCTGAATATCAGCGTCCTGGACACGGCTGGAAACTGGAACATGAGTTCAGGCCATATTATCAACATTAAGGACGGGGAGGCTCCTGTGGCCCACGCGGGACAGGATATTTCAGTGCCGGAGGGCAGCGAGGTCCATTTCGACGGCAGCCTCTCCCATGACAACCACGGCATCGCCGACTACAACTGGAGCTTCGAACATGATGGCAGCGAGGTCTACCTTGGCGGCTCGAGCCCGTCCTTCGTATTCAACATACCGGGAAGCTACCTTGTTAGCCTGAGGGTTACGGACCATTACGACCTGTGGGCCCTGGACACCCTGTGGGTTAACGTTACGGACGCCGTCCCGCCAAGCATCTTTGACTTGATCTATCCGCAAAAGGTGGAAGTGGATGTGCAGATCAAAATAAACGTTAGCGCCTGGGACAACACCGGTATAAATGAGATCCGGATCAACTACACAGACACCCTTGGAGAAGTGAACAACGTAAGTATGTACATAACGGACGAAGACGATTATACCAGAACAATACCGGCCCAGACTCAGGAGGGAGAGATATCATTCTTCGTGTGGGTGGCCGACGGAGGCGGCAGGATCAACGCCACGGAAGAGCATCAGATAGAGGTGGTGGAGTTCATAGACGAGATGGGTCCCAGTATAGTAAATGTATCCTTACCAGGGGAGGTGAAAGTGGACCAGGACATTGAAATAGAAGCGGAGGTTTGGGATATAATGGGGATATTCGAGGTATATCTGAGCTACAGCGTGGAGACCAGGGCAGGCGTCAACGTTTCCATGGAGTTCCTGGCCGCCCATACATACGGCTATACGATACCCGGCCAGGCGAGTACTTGCAACATCACGTTCCGGATCTCGGCAGTGGACAGCCTCGGCAACTGGAACTCCAGTGATATATACAAGATCAATGTAACCGAGAAACCGCCGCCCGGAGACATATATCCGCCTTGCATAATATCATCGACCCCAATCAACAACAGCGTGGACGTTCCTGTGGACGTTTCTATATTGCTGATATTCAACGAGAGCATGGACACGCACAGCGTGGAGAACTGGACCACCTTTGCTCCGGCGATTAACTTTTCCCACCATTGGTCTGCACATGATTCCATATTGGAGATCGTATTCGACGGGAATCTCAGCTACAATACCACATCCACCTTGAGCGTAGGGACCGGTGCAAGCGACATAAACGGAAACAGCCTGGAAAAAGGATACGTGTTGATCTTTACGACAAAACGGGAGATCAAGCCTCAACCTCTGGACACCGACGGGGACGGGGTCCCGGACGAGCTTGACCCGGATGACGACAATGACGGCTACCTTGACGTATGGGAGGATTTCCTGGGCACCGATCCCAAGGACGCTTCCTCCGTGCCCTTGGACACCGACGGGGACGGCAGACCCGACGGGGACGGCGAGAATAGCAAGCCCTGGATGGACACCGACGACGACGGGGACGGTTACCTCGACGAGTGGGAGCTGTTCCTGGGCACCGACCCCAAGGACGCTTCCTCCGTGCCCTTGGACACCGACGGGGACGGCAGACCCGATGGCGACGGCGAGAATAGCAAGCCCTGGATGGACACCGACGACGACGGGGACGGGATTCCGGACGAATGGGAGGAGGCCAACGGACTGAGCCCCCTCGATCTCACTGACGCGAGCCAGGACCCGGACAACGACGGGCTTACCAACCTCCAGGAATTCCAGAACGGGACACTGCCGGGAAGCGGGGACAGCGACGGTGACGGTATCCCCGACGGGTGGGAGCTGGAGAACAAATTGGATCCCATGGACGAAAGCGACGCGTCCCGGGACCCGGACAACGATGGCTACAGCAACTTGGAGGAATACGACGCCGGCACCGACCCGTGGGACTACGACAGCTCTCCCGAGGAGATGGGGCACGATGGGGGCGACGACACTTTCACACTCATCGCCTTAGCGATAGCTGTAGTGATAGCCGCCGGCTTGGCCCTGCTCTTTCTAAGGGCCAGGCGTCCAACCGAGAAAGCGCTGGTGGCGGAGATCATGGAATCCGAGGAGGTCGAAATGGAAGAGACGGGGGAAGAAGAGGAGGGGATGGGTGATGAAGAATCGGATGAAGGAATGCCTGAAGACACCATAGACGAGGAAGAGCTGTTGGAAGAAGGAATAGATATGGAAGGGGAAGAAGAGGTTGATGATGGGGAATACGGTGAAGAAATACCCGAACAGGAGGACGTTATAGGTGAGGAGGAGCTCTTGGAAGAGGGAGAAGAGTTCGAAGAAGAATATGGAGAAGAGGAATCGAAAGATATCACAGGCGAGGAGGATATGTTGGAAGAAGGAGAGCTTCTGGAAGAGGTAGAAGATACGGAGGGAGAGGGGAAGGAAGAATATGAATGGAGCGAAGGGGAGATCGATCCCCCGGAATTAGACGAGGGGGAAGGCAAGCTTGGGGAGGGGGAGATTGAAGTTGAAGAAGGGGAAGACAAGGTGATAGAAGAAGAGGTTGGGTCCGTAGACACCGGGGAGGACAGCGGGAAGTTCGAATGGGAAGAGGATTGGAATCGCAGATAAATTCCGGATAATACAGGGAAGTACCGAACTATGTAACCCTTCTACTCTTCGTAATACCCGTTCTCGTACCTTTCCTTGGACTTTTTCAAGGCCTCTATTACAGGCATCTTTCTCCCTGCCAGGAAATTGATGAAGCTGCCCCCGCCCGAGCTTATGTGGTCTATCTTGTCCTTGAGGCCCATGGCCTCCACCACAGCCCCGGTGTGGCCGCCTCCGATTACGCTGTATGCCTTGGAGTCGGCGATGGCCTTGAACAGCTGATTGGTACCTATGCTGAACTCCCTTTTCTCGAAGTAACCGGCCGGGCCGTTAAGGAACAGGTACTTTGCCTCCTTTATCTCCTTTGAAAACATGTCAATGGATTCTATACCAATATCGTAGATCGGATATTTGCACCCTTTCAGCTCGTCCACCGGCACCTCCTCCCTGCGTCCATCCTTCTCCACCGCCACGTCAATGGGGAGCAATATCTCATCTTCATGTGACTTGGTCAACAGGAGGGCGGTCTTCATGGTCCTCTTCGGATCCTCGGACACCTTCATAATGAATTCCTTGTTGCCCTTGCCTATGTCCTTCCTTGACGCCAGCAGGAAAGCGTTTCCCACCACGCCGGTGGCGATTATCTTATCCACCTTACCCTTGTCCAGCATGTTCTTTGCGATCTCTATGGAGTCGTCTATCTTTGCACCGCCCAGAATACCTATCACTGGCCTCTTTCTGGAATCCACCACACCTCCCAGGGCCTTGATCTCCTTCTCCATGAGCTTCCCGGCTATCATCGGCATTACCTCGCCGAACCCCACCAGGGTGGTCTGGGCCCTGTGCGCCGCGGCAAAGGCATCGTTCACGAACATGTCGGTGACCGAGCCAAGCTTCTTGACGATGTGGGTCCTCCGCATGTCCTCCAGGTCGGGGTCCTTCAGCGCAATTTCCTCGGAGTACAGCCTGGTGTTCTCCAATAGGAGGACGTCCCCTTCCTCCAGGTTGCGGATATCCTTCATAACAGTCCTACCGAACAGTTCATCCGAAAATATCACCCTCTTGCCCAGGTTCTGGGACATCTTCACGGAATGGGGTTCCAGTGATGTGAAGTCCTCTTTACCGGGGCGGCTCTGATGCCCCAGTACCACCAATTTGGTTTCCTCAAGAGCCTTGATGGTCGGCACGTGCATCCTTATCCTGGTATCGTCCAGAATGTGACCGCCGGAAGGGTCCAGCGGGGAGTTTATGTCAACCCTTAAAAGAACTGTCTTCCCCTTCATCTCCATATCGTCGATATAAAGGAAGTCACCGCTCATGATTTCACGGCCCTAATAATAACCTTTGTCTATAATAAATTTTTTATCCTTTGTAAACATTCAAAATATTGATGAACCTGGAAAAGGAGATAAGGGACACGATCAAACGTCTTCCCAGGAATATCGACGAGATAGAGAAAAAACCCATCTACGAGATACTCATACTAATGGGCGGAGGTCTGAGCATGATATTTGCGCCCATCTTCTTTATCTTCGATGTGGTCACGTTCGGCGGAAGATCACCTTTGATCAACGTTCTCCACGCAATTGTCATTCTATTAATATGCATGGTTTTCGGTTTCGGTCTGCTCTACACCTATGCAAATCTTCGTAAAAGGCCCAAAACAACACTGATCTTCGGCTTTTTCTGCTCCATACTGCTCTTTGCAGGCGGTTACGCCGGCTGGGCCGGCGGGCTGCTGGGTCTTATCGGCCTACTATTATACTTCGCTAAAAAATCAGATATCCTTTGATCATTCCCTTTCAAGGACATATATGTGCCGGGTGAGGGAGCCGTGCACCCTCAATCCAACATGGGATATCCGATTGAAGGCGTATTTTGTATCATCGGAGAGCTCAACCGGCAGAACACACGCGGCCCTCCCCCCGTTTACCAGAAGGTCCGGTAAAAGGTCAAGAAAGCGGCGATATAGCTCCCCTCGGTCTCCCTCGCTTAACCTGGTTGAATGGCCGTAGGGCGGGTCGGTGACCACTGCATTGAACTTCTCAGGGAAGTAATCACGGACGAGGTCAAAGCTCATCTCCCTTACCTCCCCTCGATAGGAGGGAACATAGTGTTCGAGGTTCTCCTCCGTGCCCCGCACCATCTTTGGATCTATGTCGCAGCCAAAGACCTCCGCTCCCAATAAGGCACCTTCGATGAGTATGCCGCCTGTGCCGCAGAACGGGTCCAGGAGCCTTTGCCCTTTTCTCAATAAAACGCAGTTCATCAAGGCCTTGGCGATCTTGGGATGTATGGAGGTGGGCATGAAGAAGGGCCTGTTCTTCACCGCCCTTTCCTCTAATATTTTTCTGTCCCTTTCGGCCAGTTTCAACATTAATGTGCCTTCACCACCATTGTATAGGCATATAAGCTCTCCCTGCGGGTCAGATACGGAAAGGCCAGCGTATTCCCTTACCTTCACGGAGATATTGTCCACCATCTCCTTCCACGCGGCCGGGCCCATCTTCCTTTCTCTCGGGCCTATGCCCCTCACTTTAATCTTCAAACGTTCCATATTCAACGATTCACAGGCCTGAGCAATGGAAGGATAAATTAAGCACTTCCCGGTCTTTAATTCCCCCACCTTAAATCCAATGACCCTGATCATCCCCATCCTATGGAGAAAAAAATCACGAACAATCTTCCAATCATATATCTCGACATTCACCTCCAACAGCAGGCCCCGGGTCTGGTAATCATTCAATCTTGCCACTCCGAGCCCTTCAAGCATCTCCATTATGGATACTAATTCAAGCCTTCCAAGGGCAGACGAGGACCCGTCCAGTTGAGCCAGGAGTCGGACTTCACGGGCCTCGGTATTCTTCCCTCTCCTTCTTCCTCCAGTGGAGATAGGTCAACACCTCGTATAAAAAAATCAGCGTCGCAAAAGCAGAGATTATCCAGCCCGCCAGCTCTATGATATCCATATCAAGGCCTCAATATCTGTTTGTGTATCTTGTCGATGAATCTGCCGCAGTAGTAGCATTTTATTTGCATCGGGTTAACGGATACCACCACCGCCCTGGACTCCACCGGTTCGTCCTTGTTGGACACGCAGGAGGGGTTGTCGCACTTGATGATACCCTCTAGAATTTCGGGAACCGTGACCGTGTGCTTGCTGAACACCTGGAAATCCCTTATGATATTGTAGGTCGCCTTAGGAGCTATCAGTGATATCTTGTCGATCTCCTTGGACGCAAGCTCCCAGTCCTCTATCTTGACGATGTCCTTCTTCTCCATGGTATCGCTGTCAACGTACATACCAACGGTGACCGTGACCTCCCTCTTCCCGTCTATTCCTAAGATGTTCAGCACCCGGAGTGCGTTACCTGCGGGAATGTGATCTATCACTGTGCCGTTCTCGATCCTCCTTACCCTCATCTCCTTTTTCTCGTTCATTCCAGGTCCACCCCCAGCAAAAGGGACAATAGGGCCATCCTCACCGGCACACCGTTGAATGCCTGTTTGAAATATCTCGAATGCTTGGTGTTGTCAACATCGGGCTGGATCTCGTGGACCCGGGGAAGGGGATGCATTACTATGGACTCCGGTTTTGCACTCTCCATCATGGAGGCCTGGAGCTTGAAGACCTCGGCCACTTTCTCGTATTCCTTCAGGTCGGGGAACCTCTCCCTCTGGATACGTGTCATGTAGAAAACATGGGCCTTGTCCATTACTTCCCGGAGGGTGTTGTGGAAGCCTATATGGATGTCGCTGTCGTCTATCTCCTGGACTATGTGATCCGGCATCTGTAGGTCGTCCGGGGCCACGAAGTAGAGGTTGCAGTTGTACCTGGCCAGGGCCTGGGACAGTGAATGGACGGTGCGGCCGTACTTCAGGTCTCCTATCAGTGCGATGTTCAGGCCTTCCAAATCTTTGAACTCCTGCCTGATGGTGAACAGATCGAGCAGGGTCTGGGTTGGATGATGGCCCGCACCGTCACCCCCGTTGATCACCGGGGCATCCGCGAAATCGGCCGCCATCTTCGCCGCACCCTCGTAATAATGCCTCATCACGATGATGTCGCAGTAGCCGTCCGCCATTCGGATCGTGTCCGCCAGGGTCTCTCCCTTGGCCACTCCGGTGCCTTCCGTGCCGGAAAAACCTATGACGCCTCCTCCCAGCCTGTGCATGGCCACCTCGTGGCTCAGCCTCGTCCTTGTCGAAGGCTCGAAGAACAGGGTTGACATTATCCTGCCCTGGAGGCAGGTGGTTACCTTTTCACCCTTCGCATAGGGCAGCATCTCTTCCGCTCTGTCCAGTATAGTGTCGATCTCCCGGTTCGTAAAATCACTGATCGTAACTACGTCCCGGCCAATAAAATCAGGTTCCTTACTATCTGCCATGGTTCATCGAGATACGGCGATATACGGAGGACCTTATAATATTTTCCCAATGTCACGAAAACCAATATATACAATGGTTCAATAATGATAGCCCATGGCCAAGATCACCCTGAACCTGGGCGAGCTCCGGGAGATGCTGGGTTACGACATATCGGAAGAGGAGCTTGGACGAACATTACCCATGCTGGGATGCGACATCGATTCCATAGACGATGAGATAAAGGTGGAGTTCTTTCCCTCACGCCCGGACCTGTACTCCTTGGAGGGGGTGTCGAGGGCCCTGAAGGCATTCATCAGCATCGAAGAAGGGCCGAGGGAATACTATACCGGGGACGGAGGAGTGAAGCTGGAGATAGATCCCAGCGTTTTAGATATCAGGCCGATAATGCTCTCCGGCGTAATAAGGGATATTGATATCACCGAGGAAATGGTCAAGAGCATGATGAACCTCCAGGAAAAGCTGCACCTTACCATTGGGAGGAACAGGGCCAAGGTATCCATCGGGCTCCACGACCTCGATACCGTGAAGCCACCGTTCCGGTACAAGGCCGTGGTACCCACGGAGGCGGAGTTCGAGGCCCTGCAAATGGAAGGCGAGTACCTCAATCTGGACGAGATACTGCGCAGGCATCCCAAGGGCAGGGACTACGCCAATATCCTTGAGGGCAAGCCCTTATACCCCCTGTTCGTGGATGCCGAAGAAAACGTGCTCTCATTCCCGCCGATCATAAACGCCGCCACAACAACAGTGACATCTTCCACCAGGAACATCCTAATGGACGTCACCGGCCTTGACTTCAACGCAGTGGCCCAGTGCCTCAATATCGTGCTTTGCGACCTGGCCGACAGAGGGGGCAGCCTGGAGACCGTCAAGCTGATCATACCCGAGCACGGAAAAAAGTACTATCGGGGGGCAAAGAAGATAGGCGGAAGACTGGAGCTGGAGACCCCGGACATGAGCCCGGGCAGCATCAAAGTGGACCCCGACTACGTAAGGAAGATCATAGGGCTCGACCTTAAATCGAGGGAGATTGAAATTGCGCTCAAAAAAATGGGTATGGACCTCAAGAAAAAGGGGGAGGAGCTGGAAGTTCGGTATCCGCCCTACCGCGGGGACATACTACATCCGGTGGATGTGGTGGAGGATATCGCCATTGGCCTGGGTTACGAAAAAATTGAAACCACCCTCCCCGAAACAATGACCTTCGGCACCTTGAACCCGGGACATTCGCATTACAAGGGCATGAAGGAACTGGCCCTTGGTCTGGGATACACCGAGGTGAAGACCCTTACCTTGACCAACGAGGAGAGATGTTTCAAGCTCATGTCCCTGCCTTATGACAAATACGGGGAGGAGGTTACGGCATTGAAGAACCCCCTGACCTCGCAGAACACCATATGCCGAACCCATCTAATACCCTCTCTTGTCGAGATATTCGCCCTTAACAAGAAGAGAGGCCTACCCCAAAGGATATTCGAGATTGGCGACGTGGTGATAAAAGGCGACAACAAGCCCCGCATGGCACTTGCAGCGATACATCCCAAGGCCTCTTTCACCGAGGCTAAATCCATGACCGAGGCGCTGCTTAACGCCCTTTCCATAACCGACTACCAGCTTCAGGAGAAAGGACCGTATTCAGAGATGTTCATTACGGGAAGGTATGCCCGTATCGAAGCGGGGGAAGAGGACATAGGATACTTCGGGGAGATACACCCCTCCTGCCTGGAGAGCTGGGAGCTGGGGGCTCAGGTCATCGCCGCGGAGATAGACCTGGCGGCCATCCTGGGCATCCTTGCCGAGGCGGGATAGCTGTCATTTTTATGTCGATTGCCTAATTTATGGGTTCGGGGAGGGTAAGACAAGTATATGGCAAAAGTTAAATGTTGATTGGATATGGAGTAAACGGTGATTGGCATGGATAAGAAACTGGGTCTGAAATTAGGTAAAACAGCGGTCAAGATAGCGAGGAAGTCCTTGGATCACCATATCATGAAGGGAAAGAAGATCAAGATCAAGGATTATCCCGGGGAGTTCGACCAGAACAGGGGGGCCTTCGTAACCCTCAATACATTTCCGGAGAATGAGCTCAGGGGCTGTATCGGATACATAGAGCCTATCAAACCCCTGATAGAGGCCCTGGTGGAGAACGCGGTCAACGCCAGTACCCGCGACCCTCGTTTCCCCAATGTCAGGGAAAAGGAGCTGGACCATTTGGTGGTGGAGGTCTCAATCCTCACCCCTCCCGAACTAATAAAGGTGGACAAGCCAAAAGACCTGGTACAGGAAGTGGTGGTGGGAAGGGACGGCCTCATAGCCGAGAAGGGGCCTTTTAACAAGGGCCTTCTCTTACCCCAGGTGCCTGTGGACCAGGGATGGGACACAGAGACCTTCCTTGCACACACATGCTGGAAGGCTGGTATGGACTTCGACGACTGGCTCGACCCCAAGGTTAAGTTCTCCAGCTTCACCGCCGAGGTATACAAGGAAACAAAGCCCGGGGGAGACGTGGTTGAGGTCCCGCTGGTCCCTGAGGGGGATAAATAAGAGAAAACTATTTTACATGGATTTACATAATTTGACTTAAGGGTGAAAAAAGTTGATCGACTGGTTCACGTCCAAGATGGCAATGACCTTCACCGCCATAGCCCTCATCGCGGCGGCCTTTGCCTATTTCGACGTGTTTGCCCAGGATGTTGACGCCAACAAGCTGGACGCGGTGGCCTTCAGGATCGCGGATGCGGTGAACGACGTCAATTCGGTGGAGGTGGATGTTCTGGTGAACATTACCAGCAACCCCGGGACCCATCCGGGGGTGCAGATCCCCGGAAAGATATCCGACAGGACCTACGAGATATACGTTTCGACCAACTACGTTTCGGCAAGGCTTGGGAAGAGCTCTCAAAGCTCTGATTTCGTCCGTTCGGTCCATATCGGGAATCCGGAGGACATTACCACCGACGGCTCCATAAGCAAGGAGGACCTGAATTCGTACGATATTAAGAACAACCATCAGATCTTCAATTCAGGTACGACATTTGTGATACACAGAAAGATGATCCTGGTGGACGGTGCGGAGGAGTACCACACCTTTATCTATTAATTCTCAAAATACTCTTTTGACCTCGATATAGTAATCCCCTTCTTCCAGGCCGCCCTCCAAGGTGGGGTCCCAGTCCTGATCGCTTATCTTCTTCTCGATTCTCAGCCTGGCCTTACCTTCCGCAAGGGTAAGGGTGTGCCCGAGGTTAGAGGTCACCGGTATGGAACGTGCGCCGTCGTTTATGGTATCGTCGTGGCTGTCCATTCCCTCCACCCGGAATTCTATGATATAACGGCTTTCCAGATCGTCCAGAGGCCCTCCGATCCTCAAGTAATGTGTATAGCCCGGAAGCTCAATATCTATGATCAGAACACCGCCGTGGCCCATATTGTATGTCTGGACGATGCTGTCCTCCAGCCTGGAAACCTCCATCTCTATAAGGGCCCTGGTCTGGGACTTCTTGTAATAATCGAAGGAGGAGAAGACTATAGGTAAGGTCACGCCCAGCACAATAACGATGATCATCAACTGCATGGGGTATCCTTCCACTCCCCGCTTATCCGCACTAATCATCGAGACTAATAATATTGGGCTGATATTTAACCCTTTGCACTTTTTACTTGCCATCGGCCTCAATTCATGCCAATGTAGAACCCAAAGACATGTGTCACCCCTTTGCATTGTAGGTGTTGCTACAAC
>CAZUZU010000049.1:9348-17642 GCA_964624865.1 uncultured archaeon | reverse complement strand
TTTCGCTAAATGGGCCTATATCCCACCTTTGAATCTTGCAATGTGCAACACCATAATTAAATACTAAATCAGAAAAAAATATATCATTAATTGCTACTGGGAGCAATGAGAAAATACCAGAACTCTTTTTTTCAATGGAAAAAGATACAACTTACAATGGAGATTTAGATTATACGACCGAAGATGCGATTTTTTATTGTTATTCAAGTGATAATTCTAATCTAACGATTTCGGCATCATATATCGATCATAAAGGGATTTCTTCATCTTTCGCGGGTAAAATTTCTCAAGGATGGAGTGAAATAGATGGTGAACGAAAATTAATACTCGACTAAAAATAGTTTTTACTATGAAATCAGAAAATGACGGTATGTCTAAGTCCCCCTCTGGGCAACTGTAATTGCAGAGGTGAACAAGAAAACGCCGTGAAATGTAGAAGGGCGGCCCATTTTACGGCGTTTTCAGCGAGGCAAAAAAGAGAGACGCTCTTGGCCGAGCTTACTTGTTTCCCAGGTCTTGGTCGAAGGCGGGGTTATTTGTGTGGTGATCGGGTTGTGAGGGTGTCCCTCACTGCGGATAAAATAACTGAAAGTTTACTGATTTGATTTGTGTTGTTTCAACACATCAAATAGATAAACTTTCGAGGGGGTGGTTATAATGTCTCTTGTAGAACCCAAAGACATGTGTCACCCCTTTGCATTGTAGGTGAAGCACCACCAACATCTACAAACACAAAAGAGGTGACACAAGATGATAGTATACGACGGTAATATATATTTGGAAAAGGAGCACATCGATGCTCTGAAGGATGAGCCAGAATATGTGAAAAAACGATATTTTGCTGTGGTCAAGGCCTTGATCCCTAATCCATTCAGAATTGGATACACAAACGCAGCAAAATTGATTGACAGATGCCTTCGGCAGTTCTACCGGATCGTAAAGCGTTTCCGGGAGGAAGGGATCGAGGGGCTACGTCTGAAATCAACACGACCGAAGAGTAGCCCCAATCAGACTCCAAGAGAAGAGGAAGAACTGATCACGTCGGTTAGAAGGGCATCTGGATTTGGTCCCCGCGATGTTGCAACCCTGGTGAATGAAAGTAACCGAAGAGAGGGTAAAGACAAGAAAGTATGGGCATCTACGGTGTATAACATCCTTGTGCGTGAGGGTGACATCGAAAGGGAAAGACGGGTTCAAAACGAGTGGAGGCGGTTTGAATGGGGACATCCAAACCGTTTAATCCAGGCAGATCTCACCAAGTTCAATGGTGTATCTTTACTGACGATGGAGGATGATCATTCCAGAAAAGGATGGGCCGTTACTCTGAAGGACCAGAAAGATAAGACGGTTGTAAAAGGGATGAGAGAACTTATCCAACACGGGTATGACAACCTGTTGACGGACAACGGTAGCCAATTCAGTAGAAAGAATGCCGAGATCCGGAAATATTGTGATGAATACCTAAACAAGAAACATATCTGGACGAGCATTCATCATCCAGAAACAATGGGTAAACTGAGCGCGTTTCAAAAAGCTCTCAAACGGTTCTTGAGACATCAGCTCGGGAGGTCAAGGGATAGAAGAAAGATCAATCATTGGATAGGTGTATTTGTCCATTGGTACAACCCAAGTTTGACACTACCCCGCACTAAATTATTCGAAAAAAGAGTTTGACAGTTGGCCAGAAATGGGGGTATTTTACCCCGATTTACTAGGTCACGGCCTGATTTTGTCTCAAAACCACCCCCGAAATGGGGTTGAAATTGGAGAAAATGTACCTTTTTCCGGCTGATTTTTCGAATTCGACAGTAACTGTCAAATTCATCAGTGAATTTTTGATGAATTTTGGGGAGGTGTGCTTCAATTCCTCGTGCTCAAATCTCATCAAAGATACGATCAATTGAGTGATAAAACCGATGATGAGTGCCCCGTAAATACTGTTCTCTGACCACACCCTAAGTGGCTTGATCTCGATCTCGTTCTTGAGCGAATGGAATATCTTCTCGATCGAGTCTTTTTGCCGGTAGGTTTCGAGTGCTTCGGCAAGTGTCAAATCCTCATCGGAAACGAGGCAGAAGAATCCTTCTCGGCCTGTGATCGAGGCCTTCTTCAACAGTTCCATTGCTTCCTCCTCGCTCATCGTTGTCAATTTGGTTTGATAAGAGTAATGACAATCGATGAGCGGATTATTTATCTTGTATCTTTTCGGGAGGCCTCGACGATTATCAATACTCTTCTGAATCGTTTCGGCCTCCTCGTACATCCTGCTCGCTTTTCGAAACTTGGTCTCGATATGATCATTATGCAATTTCTCCGAGAAGTAGAAGTAATCGATTCTGCTTGGCCATCTGTATTTGATACCATAAACGCCATTTTCTGGATCGATAATCTTTGTTTTTGTTTTATCGAAGCCCTTAATACGGTTCTTCTCGTCACTTTTGTTTAACTGACGCATTGTAAGGTACTTCATCTTCGAGTTCGTGATTCTATTTAGGTTCTCTTTTCGATTGGCTCCCTGGTCAAAGACCACCATCGAATCCTCTTTGAGCCGGTCCTTGACCTGCTCAAATGTGTCTGTAAAATGTACTTGGTCATTTACATTACCTTCTCGGATGGTCATGCCGATCGGAATGTTGATTGGATTGGAAAGCTCGCTTACACCGACCGTAATTTGTTTCTTGTCCGGTCGGTGATCTCGGCTGTATCCGCGCTTTCCAAGCGGGCACTTGGTACCGTATAATACGAAGCTCGTCCAATCCATGTTGATATCCGTGTGCTCGAAATCATACATCTCGAACAAACGGTCTTGGATGTCTGCAACGATTTCTTCCCGATTCTCGCCGACGATTTCAAGAACGCGATAAAGGGTTCTTTGCTCGAAAGATTCGAGGTCAAATACCTTCAAGACCTCGTCCCGGTTTATCCAATCACTTGCCCTGGTAATACTCAGGTTCTCCGATAGTTTGTAACTCATTAGAGCTTCAATCAGGGAATTAATGTCGTTTCCTTTCTTCTTATGCTTTCCGAAAATATCGGAGAACCCCAGGGAATCGTAATATTTCTGTACTGCAAGGATGGTTCCAATCGGAAAAGATATATTGTCGTTCGGCACTATGCTCTTTGTTCTCAGGGATGTGCGATTTATTGGCATAATTCGAACTGAACTGGGAACACCTTATTTAATTAACTGTCAAACTTGGGGTACAACAATGGTAAGTACCATTCTTCTATCAACACCTATCCCGAGGTAAGATACTCAGGTAAGAGAGAGGAGAATTGGTACGGGAAGGTTGTCAAAGCACTTAAATTGGAAGACGTTCTTACCGTATAGTTGAGGGGTGACATATCTCCCAGGTCTACACAGGTTATAATGTCTCTGATGAAATTCCGTTTATGGGATTTGGTAAGATATCGATCTTATCCTCGGTGATGTATTCAATATCGATATTGTTGAATAAGGTATTTCCCTCATTGTTGAACCGTTCTAATGCATATTCACAATATTTTGGGTCTATCTCAATACCAATGCTGTTTCTATTGGCTTTCATAGCGGATAACATTGTGGTACCGGTTCCGCAGAACGGGTCCAGCACTGTATCGCCCCAGAATGAGAACATTCTTATTAGCCGATATGCCAATTCTTCCGGAAAGGGGGCGGGATGATCCTTTGTCGAAGCGCCTGGTATCCTCCAAAATTGTCTGAACCATTTATTATACTCTTTCTTGCCGATTTTACTCATTTTTCTCTGTTTTTCAGTTGGCTTTCGGTATCCACCCGGCTTTCGTTGCATAAGTATGTATTCGATATCATTCTTTATTATTGCGTTAGGTTCGTAAGGTTTTCCAAGGAATTTCGAGCCGTTTTCCACTTCAAAACTTGCGTTTGCTATCTTATGCCAAATTATTGGATTCAGGTTATCGAACCCGACCCTCCTGCAATTTACTACAATATCTGCATGATTGGGGAAAACCACGTGTCTCCCGAATTTCCTTCTAGATTGGCAGGCATCACCTATTACACATACCAACCTTCCACCTGGGACCAATATTCGGTAAGATTCGGCCCATACCTTGGTTAATTCCACATGGAATTCTTCGTAATCTTTGATATGTCCTAGTTGTTTCTCATTCTCATTATAGCGCTTAAGATTCCAGTATGGCGGCGATGTAATGATCAAGTGGACGCTTTCATCAGGAATAAAACCCAATATCCTTGCATCGCCTAATACCAGTCTGTGATATGTCTTTATAGTTTCCATTTTTCTTTTACACCCAATTTATTTAATAACATTCTGACAGCGTTGTCCACCATCTCTTTAGAGCTAGAGGTAAACACGATTGAATCAATGTATTCGGAGTTCAATCTATGTTGAACATTGGTATGTTCATCGACAAACGGGTAATATATCACGGCACCGAATTTACAATCGGGATAAACTGATTTTAGTTTCTTTGCCTTATTCTCTATTTCGTCACATCTCTTATGAACATCCCGCCTTGCCTCTATTCTTTTAATATCTATTCCGATCTTAATATCTCCTTTTATCGGTGTAGCACCGTCTATTTCGAATTTTTCTCCCCCGCTTTCGAATAATCTCTTTTTGAATTGCATGTCACTATAATTATTTATCCTATTGATGATCAATTTTTCCCATTGTCCTTTGATTTTCCTTATCTCTTTATCCACAAATTCGATCCGGTCTAGATGCGTGAGGGTAGGAATTTCCACGTAAGGTGGTAAAAATTGCTTTAGATAAGTTGCAATTGAGATTGCTTTATCTCGATCCAGTCTTGGATTGTATGTGTTTATATTCTTGATAGATAAATCTCGTTCGATTGCCCGAGATCCGATATTGCACATTACAAACAATGATTTTAGTATTTTCGGATATCTCAATAATGCATCGGCCAGATGGTTTATTTTAACATTTGAAAATATTATAACATCGACTTCCCTTGTCTCAATATGTTCCTTAAAAGCAGTTTTTAAGGCTTTTTCAATTACTTTCTGCCTTGAATCAGCATCTTCTTTTACCCAGCCAATATAGTCAATCTGTTTATCGTAATCTTGAGACATCATAATCCCGTTTCTATATGTTTGGATGAAAATCATGTCAAGTCTATAATAATGTTTTGATTATTTCTCGGAATTATTAAATAGTCAATTATTCATATTCTTCCTTGGGGCCGACGAATTAATAGCAAGAAGGTAGTCGATAATGGGAATCCTGCATCTAGGCAACGTATGCTGGCGCAAGAAGTCGAAATCGCCTGTGAGGGAAAATTTTTACTTTCCCAATTGGCACTGTTTTCCGCTCATCGTGAAGATAAAGTTTTAGTGGAGAACGAATATGTACAATTGTTATTATGCGGTCTACAATGATTTGTTATTCGTCATCCACCGTCTTGTATGGACAAGACAGCAAATATATGGAAAATCGATCTTGTCCACGTGTGAAAACCTTTTAACGAAATCCCTTTGCTCACTGCCCCGGACCGTCCATAGTGAACAGCCGGGCCCTCACCCCTCCCTCTTGCAGGATATGGTCGGAAAGGGGATCGTGGTATGTGTCAGCGTACACGACCTCCTTTATGCCTGCGTTCACGATCATCTTGGCGCAAACACTGCACGGCCTGTTGGTGACGTAGATACTGCCGTTGTTTATGGACACGCCGTGATAGGCCGCCTGGATGATGGCGTTCTGCTCCGCGTGGAGGCCCATGCACAGCTCGTGCCGTTCTCCCGAGGGAACCTTTAGGTCCTTCCTCAGGCAGCCGGTAACGTCGCAGTGCTTCATCCCCTTGGGCGGTCCGTTGTATCCCGTGCTTAGCACATGCCCGTCCTTGACCACCACCGCACCAACCTTCCTTCGGGTGCAGGTGGCCCTCTCGCTTGCAATGAAGGCTAGGGACATGAAGTAACGGTCCTTTGAAGGTCTTCCGGCCATAAAACGGACATTGATCCCGGAAATAAATAGGTTTCTCTCCCCGTATTTTCCATTTTTCTATGAGATAAAAAAACTATAATACGGCCTTTGCATTATTCATAGCGCATGACATCGACCAGGGATAAACCCGGATTGAATATCCACGTGCTTGGTATCGGAAGGTCCGCGGAGGTCGAGGTCCGTTTCATAGAGGAGAACATGCCTCTTGGGGCGGAGGTCTCCTACCTGGGCGACATGCCTTTGCCCCCCGAGTCCTACGATTCCCAGCGCGATCAATACGAGGGGAACAAGGTGCTCTCCGCATTAAAGGAGGAGTTCGATGGCCTGGGGGGAGTGGAATGCGGAAAAGTGCTTGGAATAACCCCCGAGGACATGTTCGTGCCGGAGCTGAACTTTATCTTCGGTCTTGCCCAGGTAAGTGGCAGGTACGCTGTAATCTCCACGTCCAGGCTCGAGTCCAAGGGCAGGGAAACCTACATGGCCAGGGTACTGAAGGAGGCGGTTCACGAGATAGGCCACACCCTGGGCCTTAGGCACTGCCCGGACCCGGAATGCGTGATGCATTTCTCCAATTCTCTCAGGGATACGGACCTCAAGGGACATCAAATGTGCGGGAAATGCCTATCGAAACTGGGCGAGCAATAGCAATATTTTTATATGCCTTGTCGATATATACCATTTAAAATAAAGGCAAAGGGTGATACATGTGAAGAAATTTGTCACTGAACTACAGGGAAAACCAATAATGACAGTAGATGGTAAGATTCTGGGCACTATTGACAATATCATCGTAGATACCAAATCCGGCGAACTGGAGCATGTATTGGTTGTACCTGACCCGAATATCGATCCAAGGGCATACAGGACCGATGCCATGAACCGACTGGTTCTTCCATTCAGAAAGTTGAAGTCCGTAAAGGACGTAGTCGTAATAGGCCCGCTCTGATCTTCTAACGGTGGCCAGATAATGGGGGCTGTGCCTTGCTATTCTTTAAAGGGCGGATTATATCGCAAGAGCAAGGCCCAGGTTTATTACGGTGATCACGGGGGCTATCTATACCCTTTTTTGGATTTCACGGAGCATCGATTCCTTACCAAGAGATTGGAGGTCTTGCCCCGGCATTACGTAATGGACCTTGACGGCGTGTACAACATAAAGCCAAACATCTCCGAGGCTAGAAATATAATAGAGCTTTTTGATAAAGTGGAAATCCGAATCTGCCAGGGCCCGAGGAACGAGGACGATCTGATCGACACCATTATGCTGGGCCCGGCGATGGCCATGCTCTCCACCGGCACCATGGATGACCCCGACCTGATAGAAAAGGGTGTGGACCTCACCCAGGGAATAGGCCTGCAGCTGGACCTGGATTCCGACTTCAACGTTCTGGGCATGGACGGGGACCAGGGATTATTCGATTTGGTTTCCGATGCGGTGGAGAAGGGAATATCTCACTTTGTAGTGATGTTCTGGGACGGCAGGTTGGAGGATGTCTTCGAGAGGGGCTGGAAAAATAATAGCGGGGGTCACAGGGAGCTTCACCGGACCTTTTCCTATTTATTGGATAAAGAGTGCGAGGTCATGGCAGGGGGGCCAAGCGGGGACTTCAATAGGGTTTCGATACCCCTAGGCGAGGATCGATACATAGATGTACTGGTATCGCCTCAGGATATGTTCGGAGGATAGTGTAATGTCTGAAAGCAACTTTGATTACGAGGAAGCAAAGAAGACCCTGGCCTTCATATACAAGAGACTGGCGTCCACCAGGATAGCGGAAGACGAGATGTCCATGTTCTGCTCAATGGACATGAAATGGTTCAGCCCCGATGACGCCAACAAGTTCATCTCCAATGCCATAGCGACGGACCTGATAAAGGAGGCGGAGCCAGGGGTGTATTCCCCCAATTTCGACATCACGGATGTGGATTTCGACCTGGAGTTCAAGCCCTCCGATGACCTGCTCGACCCACCGCCCGGCCCGGTGGAAGGCGGGGGTGGCATGGAAGAGGAGCCAGAGGGTTTAGTGGAAGGTAAGGAGAGCGGGGATGGGGAGGTTAGTAAGGGTGACGCAGGTGAGATGGCCGAGGGTGAAGAAGAGGCGGAGGCCGAGGAAACAGGGGGAAAAGCCGGTGAGGAAGATACGGACGAAGAGGGCGTGGATGAAGGCAGGGCGCTCGAGGCGGAAGAGGTGGAAAAAGGCGGGAAAGAGGAGGTTACAGGTGGAGTGGACGAGGAAGAGGAGAGTGGGGCAGAAGGTGGGAAGGAAGGCGGGAAAGGTGAGGTTACAGGCGGAGTGGACGAGGAAGAGGAGAGTGGGGCAGAAGGTGGGAAGGAAGGCGGGAAAG
>CAZUZU010000049.1:0-9248 GCA_964624865.1 uncultured archaeon | reverse complement strand
GTGAGGTTACAGGCGAAGAAGGCGAGATAATAGGTGGGGAAGGCAAGATCACCCGGGGAGAGGATGATTCGGCGGCAGGGGAAGACCGAGATGAGACAGAAGAAGGGGAAACGGTGGGCCCGGAGCTCTTCACTGATATCATAGCACGGATTTCACAGGCCACCGATATTGATAAGGGCGAGCTGGTTTCCCTGGCCAACAAGGTAAGCAGGGAGAGGTCACTGACCTCGGAGGCTGCTGCCCTCGTGCTGGGTCGAAAAAAGGGCGTGGACGTCTCTTCCTTCTATGACCTGGCCCTAAGGCGGATAAAGCAGCGGTCGGCGGGGAAGTGACATGCCCGAAGCCATTAAAGGCGGCAAGCCCGAAACCGGAATAGGGATAGCATCGCCAAGTTTTTCCACCAAAAAGTTCGATGAGATCTGTTCAAAGATATGCAAGTGTTTCTCCCACTGGGAACTGTTGATGGAGGGAAACCTGAGCCAGAGCAAGATAGAGCTGCCCCTTGCCGACCTGCTCTCCACCGGCTCTCCCAGTATAACCATACACGCACCCATGAGCGATGTAAACATAGGCAGCGTGAACGATACCATCCGCGACCATTCCGTTGAGATAATAAAGCGCACCGTGGAATTCGTTGCGGAGCTGGAGATCCCCTTGATGACCATGCACCCGGCCCATTTGTCCCCCTTGGGGATGTTGATGACGGAGGAGGTGTCGGAAAGGAATGTACGGTCCCTAAGGGCGATCATGGATTATGCAGCGGAATATGATGTCGAGATCGCTTTGGAGAACATGCCAATGGTTCATTGGACCCTTGGTAACACCCCGGAGGAGGTGGCGCTGATCCTCAATCAGGTCAACGAGGAGAGGATAAACAAACTTGGCTTCTGCCTGGATATAGGCCACGCCAACGTAGCCTCCGACGTTGCTTTGTTCATTGACCGATATTTCACGGACCGGCTGTTGAACCTTCACTTGCATAATAATTTCGGTGACAAGGACTCTCATCTGGAACTGGACCGGGGGGATATCGAGGTCAAGGAGGTGTTGAGTGAGATAATAGAGGTAAAAGGCTCCCTGCCCCCTCAATTAATTATTGAGTCAAATAACCTGGAGGAAGGCATCTCCAGTAAAGGTAAACTCGAGGTAATCTTGGATGACCTTGGTGTTAGCTATAGGTGACATTTATCATGATTCTTGCGCAGCGCTTGTAGATGAAGATGGCAGGGTGCTTTTCGCCGCAAGCGAGGAAAGGTTCTCCAGGGTAAAGAAGGACCGCTCCTTTCCCAGGCGGGCACTGGCCCATATCTTGGATAATTACGATATACGTGAAAGCGTGCTTGCTCTTTGCGGTGGCTCCCCACTTGGTTATATACGCGGCCAGCTAAGGTCGCAGTTTCGCCACCTGGCAAGGGAGGGGATGTGGGCCAAGGTCCCCCGGAACGACACCAATCCAGCGCCCTTCGGCCTCCTCTACATAATGGACACCCCCAAATATATCAAAAGAAAGGCTTATTTTGAGAGAACGGCCCGGGCCATGCTGCGCTCAAGGGGCCTCCGTATCAAGGAAACCTGGAGATGCGACCATCACCTGGCCCATGCCTACGGCGCCTGGCTCTCATCCGGCCTTTCCAGCCCTTACGTCTATACCTACGACAATTACGGCGATAATTCCTATTCCACCTTGTGGAATGCCCATAACGGGGGGCTGGAGCAGATCAAGGAATGGGACTATCCCGGGGTGAACATCGCAGCGGTTTACATGGCCGTCACCGCGGCTCTCGGCCTTATTCCCGGTCGGCACGAGGGCAAGGTAACCGGACTGGCCGCCCACGGCGAACCCCACCCCGCCATAAAGTTGAAGATGTTGGCCCTGATCAACCATTCCGATTGGAAATTCTCCTATCATTACATGGTCAAGAAGATCAAGCAGCATCTCACGGGCAGGTATCTTCCCCAGGATATCGCGGCCACCTTCCAGGCCCTTACGGAAAGACATGTGCGCAGGGCGTTGGAAGAGCACGTGGACGTGAAGGGTTGCGACATATGCCTGTCGGGCGGCCTGTTCGCCAATGTCAGCCTGAACCGTGCGGTTAAGGACATGGGCTTCCGCCGCGTCTATGTGCATCCCGGCATGAGCGACGAAGGCCTTGCCGTGGGAACGGCAGTGGCCTACCTGGCCGAAAGGAGGGGGGTCCTCGCCCCGAGATTGGACCATGTATATCTTGGTCCTCGATACGATGATGAGGAGATAAAGAGGGCACTGACCAAGGTCGGCCTGAGCTTTCGTAGATACGGAGACCAGGGAGAGATAGCCTCACTCCTGGCCAATGGCAAGGTGGTGGCCAGGTTCGACGGGAGGATGGAGTACGGTCCCAGGGCACTCGGAAACCGTTCCGTCCTGTACCGGGCCACGGAAAGGGACGTAAATGACTGGCTCAATCGAAGACTGGAAAGGACAGAGTTCATGCCCTTTGCCCCCACGGTGCTTAAGGGAGAAGCGGACAGGGCGTTCTTCGGTATGAAGGGCTGCGAGTTCACCGCCAAGTTCATGACCATAACCTTTCGTGCCAAAGAGGGTTTTAAGGAAAAATACAAGGGCGTGGTGCATCTCGACGATACCGCCAGGCCCCAGATATTAAACCGGGGGGACAACCCGGGATATCATACCATACTGGAGGAGTATGAAAAGGACACCGGAGAATACGCCGTTCTGAACACCTCCTTCAACATGCACGAGGAACCAATAGTGCTCACTCCTCGGGACGCTGTAAGGGCCTTCAGGGCCTCAAAGCTCGATTACCTGGCCATAGGCCCCTATCTGGCCGAATAGATGAGAATAAGGCTGGCCGCCTCATCATACGGCCATGACCGTTCTTTCGATCCCTTCCGGAGGCTCGACATCACCCTTGTACAGGGAAAGGTATTTTCCCTTTCCCTCGGCAAGTATGTGGTAGACGTCCGCCTTTTTGTCCGCTTCATGGCATCCTATTATCTTCCCGTCTTTCACCATGGTAAGCTTGTCGCACCGGTTAAGCACTCCGGCGGTCCCCACGCTGGCCACTAAAGCCAACTCCCCCTGCGAGTTCATATCGATCAGTTCGGCGTAGGTAATGTCCCTGACCTTGTACCGCAGGCCCATGTCCTTGAATATGGCCAAAAGTCCTTTGATGGTCACCGAGGGAAGTATCAGCGGGCTCTCCGGTATCGAGATCACGCTCCCGTCTTTCATGCCGAAGAGGCAGCATGACGAGTCCCATTCGGTAATCGCCCTCTCCTTCGCCGGTTTCCAATATTGGTCGTCCAGCAGCAGGGCGGTCTTGGCCTCCGGGTCGTATTCCCTGGCCTTTCTTATTGCCCTCAATCCCAGCGGATAGTTGATGCCCAGCTTGAGATGGCCCGTCCCGTTGACGCCCACGGCCCTTATTATGTCCGGTATGAGAACCCCGGTGAAGGGCTCTCCCAGGTAGCCGGAGAAGGAGGCGGCGATCATTCTGATGCTTGGTTTTGACGGGAAATTAACGCCTATGGACAGGGCGTCGTCCAGGGTGTAGGGCCTGAGGTATCCGTATCTCTGCCCGGCCGCCATTTTGTCCAGGAATCGGCTCATTGCGGGGCGGGTGAAGTAGCTCTTGATCATTGCCCTCAGTTCTTTCAACGAGGGGACCAGCCTGTCCTGTGGCCGGGACAGGTAGAATCCCATGGAATCTCGAAATCTGTTGAGGTTGTGATCCAAGTTCAGAAAGCTTATCCTTTTCTCCTTCCCCTCCTCCTTTACAAAGAACCTTATTCCCTCGAAAGCGAGAAAGGAGCCGTAGTGTATGGACTTCGATATACTGTAGGTTCCCGCCCCCGGCTCTATAAATTCTTCTTCCTCTCCAAGTATCCTCTTGTAATGTTTCGGTGCCCACTCCACGTCTATGAATCCTGCCATATTAACACCTGAAGGCCTTGTCTTTTGTCAGGTATGGCCAGCGGCCGGTCCGGATAAATATGGGACCTGGAGTTTTCCTGTCCGCGGCTAGCCGTACATGGACGGCGACGGCGGCATTGTATCCCCTGTGGGAGTCGCCTTGTGCATTGTCTTGATCTTGGCCTCTATTATCTCCGCTTCCGCATATAGAGGGGCCACGTCCACGTTCTTGCTGAGTATCATCCCATTGATCAGTTCCAGGACCCGGGCTGCGGCCCTTGCGTCAGGGAAGTTCTGTTTTGCCTCGGCCAGGAGGGAGATGACGTTAAAGCCCCTTCTCTTCCCCTCGTTGAGCAGAACCCCGGCCACCCCTGATATCACACCGTCCTTGAACTCCAATATATCGAACTCTTTGAGTATGTCCTTGCCTCCGCCGGTGGATGCCACGCCGTAAACGTCAAGCTTCTTTACATCCTCCTTGGACTCCTCTTCCTCCTCCCCGTTTCCCTCTCCGTCTTTCTCGGATTCCTCTTCCCCTTCTTCTCCCTCTTCCCCTTCTTCTCCCTCTTCCTCATCGGCCGGTTCTTCCTTCTCCTCGTCCTTCTCGATTATCAGACCCTCCGGGCTTATGAGCAGGGAGCATTTCTGCTCCTGCATCCAGTCCAATATTGCAGAGGCTATCGGTTTTACCAGATAGGAGGGGGGCTGGAATTCCGAAGTGAAAACCACCAGCACATTGTCCTCCTCGCCTTCGCCCGCGGCCACCCTTCCTCCGTAGATCCTGACCGGATTGTGCGGTATTCCACCCCTAATGACAGAGACCGTTGGAAAGTACTGGGAGTCCAGTATGCCGATCTGCTCCATGTCTAATACCGATATTAGATAATTGGCGGCTATGGTGCTCACCAACCCTACGCTGGGGAATCCTTCAACGACCACGGCCTTCCTAAGGTCCATCCTCTTTAATTCGAATATGTGAATATCGTCTTGTAACATGCCGCATCAACAGTGCGATAAATTTGTTCAGATACTTAATATTTCCGTTAAAGATCAAAAGGATACCGGAGGGTAAGATATAATACCAGGTTTATTATATGATTATGCGAACGAGGTGTTTTAAATGGATCCGGATACCGTTCTGTATCTGATACAGGATGCCATATTGGGCGTTATGGTCGTTTTTCTACTGGCCATAACAGTGGTAGGGATGATGTCCTACCGCAGGACAAGGGCAAGGAAGATATTGTACGTCACGGCAGGCCTGGGAACCTTGACCGCAAAGGCGGTGATGATCACAGTCATGTTGTACCTGGGTCATTTGGATGCCACCGGGCTGGGGGTTGTTTTCCTGGACGCGATCCTGGTGATGGACTCTATTGCCGCTTTATGTCTCTACATTGCAATCTTTCGGTACTAAGAGGGGACCACATTGCCAAAGAAGGATGCGTTGGAATTGGATACCAGGAAGGAGATATACCGCCTGGTGTCGGAGTCTCCCGGCCTGCATTTTCGGGAGATATGTCGCAGACTGGACATCAATGCATCCGTTGTCGAATACCACCTCAAGTACCTTTTGGACCGGGACCTGTTGATGGCCAAGAGGGAAGGTAGATACAAGAGATTCTATCCCGTTGGGGAGATAGATGCCAGGGACAAGCCGATCATCGGACTGATCAGGCAGAAGGTGGTGCGGCAGATATTGATCCACGTACTGGTCAATCCGGGATGCAGTCACAAGGATATAGGCGAGGTGGTCGATATCGCGCCTTCCACCCTTTCCTTCCACATTTCAAAGCTGGAAGACGCGGATATATTAGAAATGGAAAAGAAGGGACGGTCTCACAGGTACTATATTAGGAAGGAGGAAAAGGTGGCGGACCTTCTGATCATGTACCAGGAGAGCTTCGGCGATTCTCTGGTCGACTCGTTCGTTGACCTGTGGTCGGAGCTACATCCCTGAGCCCGTGTTGTTTGTTATCTGCTCTTGAGCTTGAAGCTGACACCGCAGTTCGGACAGTAGTTCCAGCTCGGGTCGATCTTGAACCCGCAGCTGGGACATGCCTGTGCCTGTCTTCCCGCCTGTTGCCCCTTCCCCTCCGCAGGTACTCCCATCTTCCTTCGGGTTGAAAAGTCGTACTTGTCCACTTCCATCTGCTCTTTTTTCTTATGCTCGGCGGATGTTTCGATCTCATAGCCATGGCACCTGGGACACATCATCTTGCCGCCGCAGGCATATTTCTCGCAGTATATCTCTCCAAAGCTCTCTCCACATCGGTCACAAACCTGATTCACATAACGATTGCATTTATTGCACCAGACCACCATATCGACTACCACCTATTCTTTTTATAGGTAAGAAAATACAAAGGTATTTATAAGATTTTGGTTTGCAACGCTTTTTTTCCTTTTTTTTAATGCCTCCGCCCCCCCTCTATAAGAGAAAGATTAATATTGCTATAGACATTCCCTTGGGTCGGTGTTCGAGATGCAGGTTTCCAAGAAACTAGACGGGATAAAGATGTCGGGAATCCGAAAGATGTTCGAACTTGCCAGTGACGAAGCGATCCATCTTGGGCTCGGAGAACCCGATTTCCAGCCGCCGAAACACGTGATAGACGCCTTGATCAAGGCGGTGAAGGACGGCCACAACAAGTACGCTTCTTCCTTCGGCATTAAACCTCTGAGGGAGGCCATAGCCGAGGACCTGAGCATCTATGCCCCCTTGACCTTTGAGAACGTCATGGTGACGGCAAGCGGCACAGAGGCTCTGTTCGTGACCCTCAACACACTTCTGGATCCCGGTGACGAGGTCCTTTCACCTGACCCCGGCTTTGTGTTGTACGATTCTCAGATAAAACTGGCCGGAGGCACACCCGTAAACTATTGTCTGGACCAGGAGAACGAGTACCTGCCGGTGATTGAAGAGCTGGAGGAAAAGGTGGGCAGGAATACCAAGGCCATTATCATTAATTCCCCGTCCAACCCCACGGGAAGCATGTTGAGCGATGCTCAGTGGAGGGAACTTGCGGAATGGGCCGAGGAACACGACGTCCTGATAATCTCCGACGAGGTGTACGATAAGATAATATACAACGATACCCATAAATGCGCCTTGGAATACTTGGACAATACGGTAGTCATCAATTCCTTTTCCAAGACCCTGGCCATGACCGGATGGAGGCTGGGTTACCTGGTTACCCCGGACAAGGACCTTCTTCAAAAGCTGTCCGTGTCCCATTATTATACCATAGCCTGTCCCCCCACCCCCACCCAGTTCGCCGCATTGGCAGCGTATGGGGAAGGGGACGCTACCAAGGAGTATCTGGATCACATGGTAACCACGTTCCGGAGAAGAAGGGACAAGATCGTGGCGCTTCTTAACGACATCCCGGCATTCGAGACACTGCACCCCCCGGGGGCTTTCTACGCCTATCCTTCCTATGACACCGAGGCCCTTGATTTAAGCGCGGAGGACCTTGCCGTGGAGATAGCGAGGAATAATGTCATATGCTCGCCAGGCACCGCTTTCGGCAAGAACGGAGAGGGACATCTGCGCTTCTCCTTCGCCGCCTCCGACGAATCGATCACCCTGGGGGTGGCGATAGTTGCCGAGGTCATAGAGAAGATGACTGACGGAACCGGGTGAAAATGTCTGGCCTGTATTTGGGAATACTGATACTGCTTTCCAATTTGGCCAGTGAGTACCTGTATATGCTTATTTTTCCAGCGGTATACTGGTTCTTTGACCGGAGATACGGAAGGGACCTTTTGTTTGTCTTCTTGCTTTCCGCGTATCTTGCCGTTGTCCTAAAGTTCGTTTTCCGGTTACCAAGGCCCCCTGGGTCCAGGTGGCAGGTTCGTGAAGAGGGATACGCCATGCCCAGCGGCCACAGCACAATAGCCTCCGGATTTTGGACGATGGTGCTCTTAAAGTCGAAGAATATCAAGAAGGTCGAAGTCAAATATTCGATTGCGGCCCTTTGTTTGGCCGTGCCCCTGCTGGTGGCCTTTTCCAGGGTGGCTCTTGGTGTCCACCATGTCCAGGACGTAATCGCAGGTCTGCTCCTCGGATTGATCCTGGCCCTTGCCGTCCACGGTATTTCCCCTCTCACAGAGGGCTTTAAAACCTATCTCGGACCGGTGCAGCGATTCACATATCCAATAATCGTCCCCTTCTTCATGTTCTCCCTGGGCTCCCTGATCGCCGAGGGTGATTACGTAGACGTATATTTCTTGGCAAAGATATCCGGGGTTCTTACAGGATTCTCCCTGGGCGAATCACATTCTCGGGTTGATTACAACAGACCCCGATCCGGTCTTCAAATGCTGTTCGCATACCTTGGAGGTATCGGATTATGCGCGTTTCTCTTCCTGGTCCCAGCTGGGATAGAGGCCGTGTTCAACGACCCTAATGTCAACGTGGTGGTGTTGTACTTAAGGAGCGCCTTGTACGGGCTGGGCGTAAGTTACATAGTACCTAAAATATATAATGGATTCCTTAGCAAAGAGCAAAGTGAACAAGATAGTTGATAGGCCAGTCCCAGGTATTATATGATGTCTATCGGAAATTCCTGAAATCCGTATAAATTAGCGTTCTTCAGGGATATCATGGTGACCTCGGGCTTGAATATTCGGTTGTTGCACTTCCTGTGCAGCTCGTCGAAGGCGTTGTCGAATTCTTCCGCATCCTCGAGACCCCGGAAAAGGTTGAACATTATCAGGTCCACGCTGTCTCCCATTATTCCGAAATTGTTGCTGAATATCTTGTTGATTGTGTTCGTGATCTTTGGGTCCACCCCCTTCCAGTTCTTTTCAATTTTTGTCAACACCCCGTGCATCTTTGTGTTCATATAGGTGCGGCAGAGGGTGAGCACGTCGAGCCCGAGGGCCTTGAAGTTCGGTATGTTCATGTATTTGATGACCTTGGAGGCCAAAAGGGACATTCGGAGCCGGTATATGGATATCCTTGACAAACCGATCTTGTTTGCGATATTTTCATCCGAGGTGACCGGAAGGCTGAGCAGGTGTTTGAGCGCGGCCTTCTGCTTGTTGGATATGTCGGATATTGCGCCCAGGGACATGGGCATCTTCCTTTCCTCGAAAAGGTCCGATTGATCAAGGGAGTAATATATATCCTCCAGCTCGTCAAGGTAGCCCTTGAAGGAATAGAAGATGAGGTTCTTGGACGGTTCGATCCTGTATATGTCAAGCAGTGAGGGTACAAGGTTCGTAAATCTGGTGTCGTCTATTCTTCCCTGGCCGTGGTCCAGTTTCATTCTTGTTACTATGTCCCTGCTCATCTTGGCGGTCTCGACGTCATTATAGGCCCTGATAA
>CAZUZU010000048.1:0-17743 GCA_964624865.1 uncultured archaeon | reverse complement strand
CCATAGGAAAGGACGAGCTAAGATACCACATGGCCACCGAGCATAAGATGGAGGTCAAGGAACGCTATATCCCTTCCAAGTTAAAAAAGATGCAGAGAAAGGAGCTGGAGGCCTACTACGACGATATGGACGTTGAAATGGCCATGCACCGGGCCAGGTTCTACAAGGTGGTAGCCTCCGCTGTTCTCGTCCTCATCGTTGTTGTGGCGGCGGTGTACGGCTATCCCCTCCTGGCGGGAGAAGGTGACGGAGAAGAGAACGGGGATGATACGGACGGGGCGTCGGATGGAGGGGACGGTACGGATGGTACTGACGGGGGAGACGGAACCGGGGATGGCACGGACGGAACGGACGGGGGAGACGTGGGCACTGTAACGCATACCGTGGTAAGGTTGGAAACCAACTACGGAAATATTGAGATCGAGCTGTACGACGACCTGGTGCCCATAACCGCCCAGAACTTCATCGACCTTACGGGGGACGGGAAATACGACGGGGTGAAGTTCCACCGGGTAATCGAGGACTTCATGATACAGGGCGGGGATTTCACCAGCGGGGACGGCACCGGGGGCCACGCGGCGGAGTATCACGAAGGCTACGGCGATCCCGACGATCCGAGCACCTGGGTGATACCGGACGAGTTCCACCCGGCCCTCCGGAACGTGAAGGGCACCATCTCCATGGCCAACCGCGGACCGGACACGGGAGGGAGCCAGTTCTTCATAAACGTGGTGGACAATCATCACCTGGACAACAAGCACGCGGTGTTCGGCGAGGTGATCAACGGCATGTCGGTGGCCATGGACATCTCACAGGTGGCCACGGACGACAGCAACACTCCTTTGAACGACGTTATCATCAGCAACGCGGATGTTGTTAGACAAGTAGAAAGGGAGGCGAATTGGTATGACTAATACGATGGTAAGAATGGAAACGAGCTTGGGGCAAGTGGACATAGAGCTTTTCGACCAGAGGGTCAGGATGACGGTGATGAACTTTTTAAAATACGTGAACGCAGGCTTCTATAACGGCCTGATATTCCACCGCGTGATACCGGATTTCATGGTGCAGGGCGGGGGATTTACTCCCCAGATGCAGGAGAAACAGGCGCTCTACCCGCCGATACACAACGAGGCGGTGAATTCCGGCATTAAGAATCAAAAGGGGACCCTGGCCATGGCCAGGACATCAAACCCGCACAGCGCCACCGCCCAGTTCTTCATCAACCTGGTGGACAACCAATTTTTGGACCCGAACCCGCAGAACCCGCACGGCTACGCTGTCTTCGGCAAGGTAACAGGAGGCATGGATGTGGTGGACAAGATAGCAAAGGTGCAGACCGGGAGCATGGGCGGCCACGAGGACGTGCCGGTGCAGCCGGTCCTCATCAACAAGATATACGTTACCGGGCAAAGATAGGGTGGGCAACATGTATCCCAGGTGGGACATACCCACTAAAAGGAGCACCGACGAAAAGGTGCTTATAATGGGGATACTGAACGTTACTCCCGATTCCTTTTCGGACGGGGGCAGGTTCTTTGACGCGAACGCGGCCCTGGAGCAGGCCGGGAAGATGGCGGACCAGGGCGCGGACATCATAGACGTTGGCGGGGAGAGCACCAGGCCCTTTTCAGACCCTGTTACGGCGAGGGAGGAGATCGACAGGGTGATTCCGGTGATCAAGGTGTTGGCCCCGGACCTCGACGTGCCTGTGAGCATCGACACCTACAAACCCGAAGTGGCAGAAAAGGGCATGGAGGCGGGGGCCGTAATAGTGAACGACGTGTTCGGGCTGAGATCGGAGGGCATGGCCCGGGTCATTGCAGACCATGGGGCGGGCTGCGTCATCATGCACATGAAGGGAAGGCCGAAGAACATGCAGAAGAGCCCTAGATACGGGAACGTGGTGGCGGAGATCAAGGATTTCCTGGGGGAAAAGACAGAAGAGGCACTGGAGGCTGGGGTAAAACGGAGTAAGATAGCAGTAGACCCGGGTCTGGGATTCGGCAAGACAGTGGGCAACAACTACGAGATAATGAGGAGGCTGGAGGAGTTCAATTCCCTGGAGGCGCCGGTGCTAGTGGGCCCTTCCAGGAAATCCTTCATCGGGGCGGTGACTGGGGAAGATATCGCGGATAGGAGGGTCCCCGGGTCGCTTGCGGCGGTTACCGCGTGCATACTCAACGGCGCAAGGATAGTCAGGGCCCACGACGTGGCACAGACCAAGCAGGCGGTGGACGTGGCCCGGGCGATCATGGAAATGGAATGAGCCTATAATCGATTCCCCTTCAATCCCATCAATCCAGTTCCTCGAGATATTCCCTTATTACCTTCATGTGGTCCAGCTCGAACTGGGACAACGATTCCAGAAGGGTGGAAAGCGGCCTGTAACGAATATTACCGAACTTGAGCGGGGTGGAGTAGTAATGCACGCTCTTCTTCTCGATGTCGAGGGCCATTAACAATATCTCCTCAAGGGTCATCTCCGTTACTTCGTCGATGCTCTTTTTCGGGAAAACGAAAGCGAAGTGCCTCAGGTCGTTTAGGTAGTTCTCGTCATGGGATATTACACCTTTCTTATCGTCTGGCAGAGTAGTCACATAAGTATTACGAATCACCGCAGCGGTCTTCTCTATCCTCACCTTGTGATCCATCTCGTCCTTGGCCAGTTTCACCAGCAGTTCCCTCTTGTCCGGGTTGTCCATGTAATCCCTTAAACGGATATAGAAATCATAGCCAAAATTCTCCATTTCGGAAGCGACCTGCAAATAGGCAAGGGTTCTTCTAACACCCCTCAGCTCGAAGAGAGCAGGAGCTTCGTTTTCCAGTTCTTTCATTGACATTTAGTACTAGCGAGATTTATATTAAATTTGTCGTAAACATCCATCAAGGGCAGTAGAAAAAATATAAATAAGTCGGCATCCTATTCATTGAAGATGTACCAGACCATCCTCTATGCCCAACCAAAATCCCTCAAGCCGTTCAGGTCTCTGGAGTATATATCCGAGCAGGAGGGAAAGGAAAGGAAAAAGAGGAACGTGAAGGTCCCGGTGACAGATATCGGCAAGAGCCTCATCGACATACTGAACAAGGGCTCTATGGGCGCAAAGATAGTTATCACCAACCTCAACCTGAAGAAAAAGAACTACGATCTATTGATTAGCAAGGGCGAGGTTACGGTGGCCTTCGGTCTTCGACCTTTGCACCCTGGTAAGAAGAACGCCAGAGCCGACGATTTCTACGCCATACTACAGTGCGAGGGTGAAAAGTTCAAGATATTCAACGCTATGAAGAGCCTTCGGTCCTCCTTTGACAGGGACCTGTCCGATATCAAGAACTTCCAGAAATTCTCCGAGCTCACCGGGATAGAATCCCGGGACGAGATAGTGAAAGATTGGAAGAAGGTACTTGATTACGACGTCCACAAGGAGGCGGGCCGCGGCCTGGCATCAGTAAAGAAGATAATAGCAAGGGGCAAGTCCATGGGGCTTGAAATGGATGATGTGGAGGTCCTGTACGAAAACGCGGTTAAGGCCATTGAGGGTAAAGACTACGCCCAGGGACTTTCCCTTTGCGACACGGCAAAGAAACTGGGGATTTCGGAGATAAACAAGTTCGAACAGGACCATACCGAATTGCAGATGGCCAGAAAGAAGATCAAGCACACGGCGGAGCTGCTCAGGGAATTCGCCCAGGAGGGATTCGATACGGAGAACATCCAGAACATCTATTCCGACGCCTTGGATTCACTGGGCTCCATGAACCTGACCTCCTGCATGGAAAAATGCAATATCATCGAGAACATCATCCGGCATCAAAGGTACAAGGAACATTCCATAAGGGACAAGCTGAAGAACCTGGAGGGCAGGATCAAGGACGCACAGGCCCTGAACATATCCACCGACATGCTGGAATCCCTTGTCAACAGGGTCAGTCTTTCCCTGGAGGAAAAGGACTACTCGGACGCGGAGAGCACCCTGGACACCATCAAGGAGGTGCTCAAGGAGGAAAAGAAGAAGAAGCAGATGCTGCTGAGCCAGAGCCAGCTTGCCAGGCAATCACTGAACGAGGCGAACCTTAGGATGGTCGAGGCGAAGAAGGAGGGACTTACCCTTTCCAAGGCGGAGGACTACCAGGAAATGGCCGGGGAGCTGCTGAACGCCAACGAATATTCCAGTGCGGCGGAATTCGCTGAGAAGGCGGTGGTTGAGGCGGAGACCGCGCTGCTCCACTACAAGGAATCCTCGACCCTCCTGGAAGAGATGAAGGCCTTGATGGAAGGGGCCAGCAACTACATCGATCTCAGCGAGGTGAAGACCGAGCTGAAGGTGGCGGAGAACGCCTTCCAGATGGGGGAATACAACAATTCGGCGTCCATACTCAAGAAATGCAGGCAGACCATCGTCAACGGCGAGGAGGAATACCGACCCAACATATCCTTAGAACTGGAGGACAAGATGTACTATTCGGACCAATGGAACCGCTGCACCATCGTGGTAAGCAACGAAGGGCGGGGGCATGCAAAGGACCTGAAGATAAACCTGGGCGGAGGGGTGGAGGTGATAAAGCTCAAGCCGATATCCTTCATACCGGCAAAGAGCGACGAAAAGCTGAACGTGGGGATCAGAAGCGGAGAGGACGGTGACATTCCCGTTGATTTCAAGGTAACCTATTCCAGGGCCTACGACTCCCAGGTGTACCAGGCCAAGGGCACCATATGGATGAAATTCAGGACTCCCGGGTCGGAGCTGGTGGAGAAGCTGGAGTCGGGTAAAAAGATAGAGAACGTCGAGGCGCTGGAAAAGGGAAGCATCGACGAGAAACTTGCCGATTTCGCAGAAAATCTCGAGCCGACCCAGACCTACCTGATAAGGAACACCGACCGCTCCATTGTTTTCCAGGTCCTATCCTATATCGTAAACCGGGGTGATTCCGCCCTGTGTATCACCAGGACCTTTCCCAAGAAGATAAGGACGAAATACAAGATACCGGAGGGGAAGTGCCGGATACTTTGGTTAACGAGGGAGATCGAGGAGGAAGCCGCCATCAAGCCTACCGAGCTGGAGAAGATCGGCCATGAGATAAGGGGATACATAGACGAGACCGAAACTCCGTTCGTTCTGCTGGAGGGCGTGGAATACCTGACCACCCATAACAAGTTCGAATCCGTTCTGAAGCTCATACAATCCCTCACCGACAGGGTAGCCATCAAGGAAGGAATAATGGCGGTGCCCATGGACTCCGAGGCCTTCGGCAAGGAAAAATGCAAGATGCTGGAGCGCGAGATGGACGTGGTGGTCGAGCTTTAGCGACCGTATTAATCTCCAGGGGAAACTCAAGATGGATGAGAATGGGAAGAAAATGTTCCTTTACATGCTGTCAAAAGGAGAGTTCAAGAAGGCATTGGAGGAAAGCGAGGATAGGAACCTGGGGCGTGAAACGGCCCTGCTCAGGGCTTACCTAGAGTTCTTGTACCGGGGCTACGTGTCACAGGACCGCTCCCCCTCCGGCCTCGGCCTTCGCTTGTTCAACCTGCTCAGGGAATGGGAGCTTGCCGAAAGCGAATCCTACCGGCAAAGGATACAACACGAGGTTGGCCGTATCGTCTCTCAAATAGAGGGTGGAGGGGAAGAAGGGAATGAAGACTCTGTAATGAGATTTGCAGCCGGTACTGTGGCGGCTCAGATGTTGTGGTACGACAAAAGCAAGCACCTCCTGTCCGGGGCATTGGATACCAAGACCGTGCCCGAGGAACTCGTGCCCTACATATATTACACATTGGGAGAGCTCGAGATCAACTTCCAAAATCTAGTCAAGGGGAAAAAGCAGTTCAAGAAAGCATTGAAATTATTCATCCGAAATAAAAATCTGGCAATGACGGCGCTTACCCGTTTCGTTCTGGGCTCCGTTCATCTGGATTCCCAGAAATACTCCTTGGCAATAACCGAACTGGAACAGGCCGAAAGTCTTTTTAAAAAAACGGGGAACGAAATGGGGGTGGGCAAGGCCCTTCCCCGTCTTGGTCTGGCCAAGGCGCACCAGGGAAGTAGGTCGGGAATTAGCGACATCAAGAAAGGCATCAGAATACTAAAAGATTCCAGGAGCAGGGCCAGGGAAGACTGGATCATGGCCCACGTTTACCTGATCGAGACCTACTTCCTGGCAGGTAAGAAAAGAAAGGGAAAGAAAGGGCTGATGAAACTGATAACCTCGGAGCCGGTAAAGCAGTATCCCGGATGCTACAATCGACTGAGCGAGGTGGTCAAGGGGGAGGATTGGCTCAAAAGGGACAAGGAAACCGCTTTTCTGTTCGAATCAAGGAAGAGAAGATCTGTCAAGATGCATGTTCTCGAAGAGGTGATAAGATTGGCCAGGGAAAGCCACCCCCTGGAATTCGGCGCCCTTCTAATGGGAAGGGACCATATAGAGGGGCTGAGCTTCGTGCCCAACACCACCCGCGGCAAGAAGAGCGTCATGTTCCAGCTTTATTACAACCCCTTCGGACATGAAAGAGTGGAAGGGGACGGTGTGGTCCACAGCCATCCAAGCGGCAGTGCAAGGCCCTCTCCCGCCGACCTGGCCATGTTCTCCAGGTTCCCAGGCATCAACATCATACTTGCCTATCCGTATACTATGGACTCCTGGGCGGCGTACGACTCACTGGGTAACAGGGTGGAGCTCGAAGTCAGGGAATGACCGGCCTTTTCCTCGCAGATCGACCTCTATACAAATCTCACTCTATACAAATCTTACATGGGTTAGAATAAAACCAATAAAACAAACGAACTGACCTGGATACAACTAAAAAAGACCGAAGAAGATCGAGAATATCTTCGATAACTCCCCGAACCGGCCCATGGCCCTCTTTTCAGCGGTTTCTGACTGTTCAAAGGGTACGAAATCCTCACGCCTCATCAGCTCCCTCTTCCGGCGAACCTCCTCGCTCCTCAGCCGCCTTCGTCTCTCCATCTCCATCAACGGGATGCGGCCCGAGGCCCTCATCATGTCAAGGTCTTGTCTCCCCGTGCCGGCCAATGTCCCCTGATGGGAAAGGTATCTTTTCTTGGCAATGAAGGGCAAAGCGGGAACGTCCCTTTCAATGGCTATATCCAGGAGATGATCGGTGTTCTCCACCTCCTCGCCGAAGTAGCCCAGGAACTCGTCAATGTCCAGGTATTTGATCTCCTCGTATCTTTCATTGACCTCCTCGCCGCCATCAAGCTCTCTGGATTCCATGAATCTAATAAGGTCAAGCATACCGCTTCCCATCTGCTTGACTTCGCCTATATCGGACTCCAGATACTTTTCCCAATCCATACTGAGATTGCCCCTTGGGTTTATTATTATCGATACATGTAGTACATTATAAATCTTTTCCCAAGTTAAAAAAAAGCGCTTAAAGGTGTATTGAGCTAATAGTAAAAGGGCTTGTTCAAAGTATATAGGATGTGCCCGGGTCACCGTCGGTTTCCTCGGGGTGGAATGAGCTGCCGCCGAAACTTGTGGAGCAGTAATCGTAAGCGTTATCGAATGCCGCCTCGCAGTCCCAAGCCGGATGGGTGTTCAAGCCGTCCACCAGGAATCCGTAGGTAAAGGCTCCGTGGTATGTGTAGGGGTCGTCCAAACTGTACTCGTTCACTCCGCAGGCCTCGGCAACGTACCTGTTCGGGCCTCCAACGTCGTCGTCGTAATCCCCTGAGCGGCAGCAGTCGAAGAATAAGAATATCTCTTGGGTCGTTAGTGAAGACCAGGCATTGCCGAGCTCCACGTCGAATATGCCCACGTCACTGACATACACCGGGGAATCCTCCCATATGGTCATCAAAGACCCTTGGCCGGAATAGGGACAGCTGCCGTAATTGTTCCTGAGGTCATCATAATTATATCCGTGTCCGGAATACGTGAACACTATCTCCGCATCGGGGGGAGCGGTGTTGGCAATGTGGTTCACCGCCGCCATGATCGCCGATTTCGTCGCCTGGCTGTCTATGAAAGGCTCTTCCGTGAACTGGCCCCCGGACTGAGGACCAACCAGTGTATAATCACGGGCCTTGAGATAGCTTTCCCAGCCGTAGGCGTCGTCGTCCGGATATTGGAGGTCGCTGCCTGAGCCGGGATAATCCGCAATACCGATGACAATTGCAAACTTGTCCGGCCCCGTGACCTGGACGCTCAGGGTATCGCTGTCGCTCATGTCTCCCTCGTCGGTCACGGTAAGGGTAACGGTGTAGGTCCCTCCCCCCTGGTACATGTGGCTGGTAAGCTCCCCGGAACCGTAATTCGAATCACCGAAATCCCAGGAATATGTGAGCGCATCGTCGTCGGGATCGTATGAGCCGGAGCCGTCGAAGTTTACCGTATCGCCCGCATCCACCGATTGATCGGGGCCCGCGTCGGCAACAGGGGCGTGGTTCACTTTGATGGTCACCTGCTTCTCGTCGGTTGCGTGATCCACCCCGTCGCTTACCCATAGCTCCGAGGTGTAGACTCCTTCCGTTGAGAACGAATGAGAGGTGGACGCCGTACTTTCCGAGTTCCAGTCATAGCTGCCGTCACCGTCGAAATCCCACTTAAAAACCAACGGGTCGCCGTCGGGATCGTAAGAACTGGAGCCGTCAAAGGCCACGGATATTCCGATATAGGCCTCCGAATCCGGGCCCGCGTCGGCAATCGGCGGTTGATTGGCCACCACCGTCAATTCCACGGAGCGGGTGGTCACGGCCTCGTCATCGTCCTCCGCCTCGACCACTATATCGTAGGTGTCGATGACATCGTACACCTGCTCCAGATAGCCTGAGGTGGTGATCTCGTCCCATGAACCGTCCCCGTCAATGTCCCAACGGTACTCTACTATATATCCGTCGGCATCGGAGGCCTCCGCGGTGATCTCCACCGAGTGCCCGGCAGTGATCTGGGATGACGATAAGCTTAGATCAAGTTCGGGGGGCCTGTTGTTTATGGTAACGTTCACCCTTTCCACAGTCACGTCATTGTCGTCATCCTTTACCTTGAATATGGCCACGTAATCGTCATTGTCCGAATACGAGTGGATCAGAGTATCGGTCTTATCCGAATCCCGGCTCCAATCCTTGTAACCGTTCCCGTCGAAGTCCCATTCCATATGGACGATCGAGCCGTCCCTGTCTTCGGCCTCCCAGGAAAAGGTTATCTCCTCCCCGGTATAGGTCTCCAGGGGATTAACGTTCAGTTCCACCTCGGGGGGACTGTTCAGGACCTCGATGTCAATGGCGTCCACTGTCTCCGCTCCGTCGTCGTCCCTTGTATATACCCGGGCACTGTAGGTCCCGTCGTCCATATAGGTATGCTTGGCCCTAGGCGTAGTGGACGAGGAATAGTCCCATTCGCCGTCCCCCTCGAAGTCCCACTTGTACTCCACGATCTCCCCGTCCAAATCCTCTCCCTCTATATCAAAGGTGATCTCTTTTAAAGTGGTGACCTCAGTGGATGCCACCGACGCCCGGACAGCGGGAGGGCGATTTACGATAGTAACTGTCTCCCCTTCCACCTCGGTATAGGCCCCGTCGTCGTCATAGGCCCTTATCAGGGGCTTGTACTTGCCGTCGTCTTGGTATTGATGCTCGACCTCCAGGCCCGAAGTGACGTTTTCCCAGGTCCCGTCCCCCTGGAAATCGAACTCCAACCGGTCAATGAAGCCGTCAGGGTCTTCGGCCTGGACCGAAAACCGGACGGGAGAACAGGTCTTGGCCTTGGTGGTGTTCAACTCCACTTCCACCTCTGGTGCTCTGTTGTCAACGATAAGCGTAAAGGTCTCGGTACCGTTGTCGCCGTCGTCGTCCACCACCGAGCAAAGGACCTGATACTCACCGTCGTCCCGGTATTGATAGGTCACATTCTCCTCCCGGGTCACATTGTGGTCCCAGGCACCGTCGCCGTCGAAATCCCATTGGTACAAGACGATGTTGCCGTCCTTATCGGAGGCGTTCACTGAAAAATCTATATCTTCCAGTGTGACCGCCAGATACTTGGAGGCAAAAGCCTCCACATCAGGTGCCCTGTTCAACACGCATATCTTACATTTTGCCTGGGATGTCCCGCCTGCGTCGTCCTTGACCCTGAGCTTGGCGGTGAAGTTGCCGTTGTCCGGATAGCTGTGGGCAACTATGTCGTCCGAGGTGGTCTCGTCCCACTGGCCGTCGCCGTTGAAATCCCATTCATATTTTTTTATCCGGCCGTCGGCATCCTTTGACCCGGAGGCATCGAAGGTAATGCTCTCCCCGGTCTTAACCGTGGATTTGGAAACCTCGATATCGGCCTTCGGGGTCTGGTTCATGGAAAATGGACCGCCGCTGTCCGTACAACCGGCCAATGAGAAGGTGGCAATAAGTAAAAAACCCAAGATGAACACCGCAGCATATCTGGATGAGTCCATATCGATTCCGACCTCACGTTTTCTCACAGGATCCTAGGTATAATATAAACCGTCTGGCATATAATCTTTACGATAAAAAAAGGGGTAATTTCTCGGCACAATGTCATTCCTCCTCCGCCCTTATATCCGCCTCCTCCTCCGCGACCGGAAAGGGCTCGGGATCCCTTATCCAAGGGTCCACGCTCCCGCCTGACAAGAGGGTTACGAAGCTAGTCCTCCTCTTGGCCACGAATTCATAGCCAGTGAGTCGTGATAGCTCGAAAGTAAACTCTTCCACCTCCGGGTAGCGGGGCATATTGTCCAGGGTAAAATGATGCCTAGCATTACCCACCAGAACAAAGCCCTTGGGCTCTATGAAATGGGGGTCCCCTTTCAGATCCAGGGCCGCGTATTCCTCCGGGTCCGACATGTTCCAGCCCTTCACAAGGGTATGCCGGATCACTTTTCTTGTATCGAGAGAGGGGAGCAGCTCCAGCGTACTGTTTATACGTTCCCAGCCCTTCTCGATCAGGGGGTTGTTCAATTTCTTGTATATATCCCTATTAGGGGCTGTGATCGATATATATAGCTGGGTGGGCAGGGGGTCAAGCTGCTCCAGGACCTTCGGAGTGGTGCCGTTGGAAACCAAGAAGGTGGTCATGTTACGCCGATGCGCCTCCTCTATGAATGGGCCGAGGTTCTTATATAAGGTGGGCTCTCCGGTAAGCGATATAGCGACCTGATTGGGTTCCATGGCCTGGCCCCACATTCCCCTGTCCACCCGGTCGTCGCCTTTGTAACCGGTGATGAGGACGCGCTGGGCCTCAATGGCACCGTCCAGAACCTCCACAGGGTCGTCGGTAAGAGGGATTTCCGCACGGTTAAAACCCTGAAAACGCCAGCAGAACAGGCAGGAATGAGTGCAGTTGGTAAGCGCAGGTGTCATCTGAAGGCATCGATGGGTGTCTATACCGTAAAAGGCCTGTTTATAACATATTCGCTTCCGCAGAAGTCTTTCCCGGAGCCAGTGGCAGAGCTTCACCGCGCTGTGATTGCCAACTACCTTGTAGCCCTGCTTCTCGTACATCCGCCGTGTGGTCTGATCGATAGGCATAGCGGAGAATAGAAGAAGGGAGTTAATAACGATTTTGATTTCCGTTGCCGGGCGTCACTAAGCTGTTACCGGGCGTCAATACGATATTACCAGGCAAAGAACAATCCGGAGAGCCAAAAAACCGCCAAATAAATGGCCAGTGTCAAGGGCAGGGCCTTTGCCATGGTCACCCTTGCCTCGGCCTTTGCCCTATCACCGAACTGGAGACCGGTTGCAAAGAAGGTAATAATTACCAGCATCTCAACCAGGTAAACGGACATCACGGCACCGAACTCCATGGTGCTCATCCCGCTCTCCGTCATTGATATGGGCAGAAGTTCTTGGCCAGAGACGGCGGGACCCAGTGCGCCGAACTGCTGGTTCAGCATGCCAAAAAGACCGACCGATATCCCCAGGACTATGGGGGCGAAAATCAATACCGTAGCCATCATCATGCTCACCGTGGGGGCAAGCTTGGCCTTTGCCTCGTCCTCTATTGATTTGATTTCCTTCAGGTAGGAGGCTATGTTCATTGCGATCTCACCGCCCTTGACAGGATGCTTATCCGCTGAGCTCATTACGGTTGCCAGGGAGGCCTTGATCATTGGAGAGTCGATTTTCTTGAACGAGGGCAGCTTTTCCACATTGCTGGCCCCTATTCTCATAACCTGCAGGTTATAATGGATTCCCCTGAGCAGTTTGGCCAGCCCACTCTCCCCCAGGTCCTCGGCAGTGACCTTCAACGCTCGCTCCGGGCTCATGCCGTCCATTAACCTCGAACCCAGATTGAAAAGGACATCGGGAAATTCGCTCTCCATACGCCGTACGGAGCGTGCCCGAGCGGCTCTTTGGGACCATTTGAACAGGAGGAAAGCGGACAACGGGACGGAGGCGGTTAGGAGGGAGACGGGAAACAGGACGCGGGGCGCGATCCCCATAAGACCAAACAAGGCCCAAGCCGCAAGGAATACCATGGCGAAGAGTAAAAAGGGTGACACGTCTGACGCGGCCTGTTCTCCACTCTCGCCGTAATCGCCGCTCATAGCGGGCCTTTTGGACAATGTATGAAATGCATAAGCCCCGGTTGACAGGGGAAAGACCAGGTTGAGAAGGACTATCATCGTAAGAAGGGAATTCCCGCCCAGGTCGGCAAGAGGTATCATTGCCGATATAACAAGGGGGAGAACAACGCCCATGGAAAAAAGCAGCATGGTGGGGGCGCTTAGTTTGGAAGCGTAGTGCATTACCCTTCCCTTCGCACCCTTCACCGCGATATCATTTGCGTTCCGAAGCGCGTCCTGTAGGCCGGTATCCGCTCCTTTTAAAGAAGCGGTCTTTATGGAGTAAAGGGCCTGCTTAAGCTCGGATATCTCCTCGCCCCACCTGGTGGCAAAGCGCATCAATCCCTCTTCGACGCGGTTGTAGCTTCTGCTGTAAAGGCCCCATATTATCCCCTTCAGCTCCTTGGCCATTAGACCGGACGTGTTCTCGGACGCAAACTTGACGGCCCGGTCCAGGTTTCTCGATATGTACATTGACATGGACAGGTAGCTTATCGCTTCAGGCACCGCGCCTATCATCCGATTCTTGGAGCGCCGGGCCTTGGAGGCGGGATAAGAGGTGGCATATATGGCGGTAAAAGCAGCCGCAGCCAGGGGAGGGATTATACCTATGAACATTAACCGGAGGGGAGAAATCTCCCCGTAGTGGCCCACCACCTCGGTTCGATAATCCCCTTCCTCCACCACCACCGTCTTCTGCTCGTGAATATCTTGATATATATCGTTGATTCCGTCCCCGTCAAGGTCCTGGCCTACGGGCGAGAACATCAGCAGGACACTTGTCAGAAGACCGAGAGCCAGGATCAAAAGGGCCAATCTCGACGCGCCGGAGCGCACTTGAACAGGATCAAGGGGTATGCCGGCTAGCCTTAGGTCCGACAGCATCTTGTCCACGCCACCCATCATACCCTTGCCCTTCTCCGTCTCTTTTTTATGATCCCTCTCGGCTCCCTTTCCGCGATTATACCTGTTGGAAGACAAAGCTCGGATCAATGTCACGTAATCCAATATATCACCGCCTCACCTCAGGGGCGAGAACCTTTCCTCGAATCCCTTTCTCCACCTATTATAGGCCTTTTTGTAGTCTATCTGTCCCTCCTTCTCAAACATATTCTCAACAACGCTCCAGAAGGTGGAGTTTGCAATTCTTACGCTGTCCACGCCAAGATAAGCCGGTTTATCCCTACCCCTGTCCGCAAGATGGGACTTGATGTTCGCCCTTAGACCTATATTGGCCATTACCTCCTCCAGGTCCATGCCCCATTCCCGGCCGATCGCGCTCAGTTTGGAGCCAGGGTCTTTGACATTGTTCCGGGCGACCAGACTGTCCTTGGCCGGATCGTATCTCATCAACTGTGAGAAGTCGGCCTCCCCACCCTTCTTGACCTCGGTAATCTCGGTCACCCTTCTCGTAGACCGCTGCACCCCCTTTGGTCTGGTGAGTCCCGCCACAACGATCAGATCCGTGGCCAGGAAGGATTTAGGAGTGATACCCAGGTCATGGACCACTCTCTCGTAGACCGCCGGGGCAGAATTGGCGTGGAAGGTTCCCAAAACGGAGGAGCCCGCCGTACCCGCACGCATGGCCTCGTACAAAGTCTGGATCTCGGAACCTCTCATTTCCCCCAGGACAAGGGCGCTTTCACCCAATCTCAGAGAGACGCGCAGGGCATCACTGGCCTCCAGGTCGGCGGTTCCGTACAAAAGCCTCTGCACGTTGTAGTCCGCGTCCTTCATGGCATCCACCGGCAGCTCGGGAGTATCCTCTATGGCCAGCATCCTCTGGGTGGTGGGGAACTCCAGCATCAACGCTCCGAGTAGGGAGGTCTTACCCGCACCCCGGCCTCCTGCAATAATTATGGTTGCCCTACCGTCGATCAGGAAGGAAAGCAGTGCGGAGGCCCAGGGCGATATGCTCCCGGCCCGTATAAGGGAAGGCAGGGTCCACGGGGTGGAGGAATGCCTGCGAAGGGCTATCCCTATCCCTCCGGGGCTTAATGGGGGACCGACAAGTGTGGCTCTCGCACCATAGAAGGGAATGTCGCACTCCAGTACGGGATCCACCTCGCTGAAAGGCCTCCCGCTCTCGTACCTCAGCCTGGAGAGAAAGGCATCGATGTCCTCACTGGAAGCGATAATATTGGTCCTGCACAGGCCGGGAATATGTCTGCCCAAGCCTCCGAGAGTGACGTAAACGGGGGAATTCTCCGACGGGGCATCCACGTATATGTCCTGAACGTGCTCGTCCGTGAGCAGGGGTTCGAACACGCTTAATCCGGCGGTGTACCTGGAAAGGGCCTCGCTCATATCCCTGACCTTGGACTGGTCCATATCTCCCGGTCCAATGCCAGTTTCCCTGGCTTTTGATTGTATGTTCCTAAGGCCGTAATCCAACACGTATTCCCTGGCCTGGGCGATAGTACCTATTGCCCCGCCTTCCGGTTCAGCCTCGTAGAGCGATTCCCTGGTCCTTTCCAGGACCTCCACCTCCTTTACGTTGTAACCCACCTCCGGAAGGTCCAGATAGTAGAGTCCCTCGCCAAGTTCCGTTCGGTACAATTTGACCTGCGAGTTTCCTGCCCTGTACTGGGTCAGAAGGGTGTTGGCCGGGGGGACCGCCCGCATTATCCAGGAGGACATGAAAAGAGGCCTGGTAAGCACATGGGAGGACATCTTTCTCAGGAGCATTCTATGGGGGCCTTTCCGCAGTAGGTTGGATATCTCCCGCATGTTGGCATCCAATTCCTGAACCTTGCCCACGATGTCACTGCCCATTTGTTCCAACCTCCCTTATCGCCGAGGATGCTAGACCCTTATAGAAATTGGCTATCTCAGACAGGGCGCTTACAGTGTCGAGCAGGCACTTGTCGCATTGGGGATAGGGCATCCTCTTTCCCACGTAGCCCTTGGCCCTCCCCCCCACATCGATAATGCTGCGGCCGATCTCGTCGGCTCCCTTGTAGATTGACTTTGCCAAGGGCCCCATAATGGTGGCCGGACGTGCGGGACAGGAGTTACATTTACCGGCCTTGCCCTGTGAAAAATACACCTCCTCCGGCACTCTGCTACAAGCATTATCAATCATTATGGCCAGATTGTTGAAGGAGCTCATCACCGCTATCGCCTCTGAAAAGTATCTCTTTGTAATCGACCCTTCCAATATCACGGATGCTATTCCGCTGTGACCCTGAAAAAGCCTGAGTATCCGGGAAAAACATGCCTTGCTGCTCAGGGACGCGTCCCCGTCGCATTCGCCGCATTTTAATACCAAAGTGATCTCCTGTCCAGCTCTTATCTCGTACGGACAACTATCCTCGACATCGTTACCCATGTTTGCACCTTCCCTTACTATTGAAATCTCTTATATGTTATCTTCTATTGACCCCGCAAACAAAGCCGTTAATGAGCGGATATAAAGGGGGATCAAGCCATTGCCGCATCTAATCCATGAATTTCCTCTTCTCGGCAGGGGTAATGAACTCGTTGCCCCCCAGATGGAATATCAGCTCAGCGCTGCCCGGCTTGAACTTACCATCGGGGGTATATACCGACTCGTCCATCTCGGCACCGGTCACCTCCCCGCAGATTATATGATGATCGCCAACACGAGGTTTGGAGAACAACCTACAGCCCATATTGGCTGCTGCCCCCTTGATTCCCGGGGTCTTGACCTCGTCCATGGCAACAGGCTCGAAACCTATTTCCCCCACCTTGTTTTCGACGTCATGGCCGGAGAGCCTCCCGGCCTTCCATACCTTTTCTATTTGATCCATCTTCGGAATCGAGAGAACGAACTCTTTCTCCCGGTCGATATTGGAAAAGGTCTTCCTGGACGGGGCAATGGATACCCCCACTACGGTGGGATCCTTGGAAACGGGCATTGCCCACGCCGCGGCCATCACATTTGCGGTGCGGTCCCGGTTGTTCGTTACCACTAGAACCGTCAATTTAGGATGTAGTAATCTGTAGGCATTGGTAAGATCTTGGAACTTCATGGTACGCTGGCCTTACATCATCTCTATATCTTTCTTTACCAACCTGGCCATTGTTGGATTGAAGCCCTTTAACACCGCAAGGTCGCCGACTTCGGCCTCCTTGAGGTCCTCAATGTCCTTGTAGCCCGCATCAAACAATGATTCGGCCATGGTCCGTGTCACCGACGGTATCATCATGAACACGTCTATCAGGTCCTCCCTGCCCAGGCCGATCTCCTCAAGATCGTCTTCCTCCGAAAGGTCCGGTCCCTCCATTGTTTCTTCCACGGGCGAGGATGTCCCGGCAGGCTCTGGCTCGGTGGCTAAGGCATCGATATTACTTTCCATCTTGGCCACCCTTCCCTCCGTGGGTGCCGCCTGCTCGGCCTCGGTGATAAACCTCTTCCTTTCCTTTATAGCTGGCTGAAGGTTCAGGAATGTCGCAATATAGGAATTGAACCAATCGTCACGCTTCTCGATTCCCTTATAGGCATTAGACAGCTCGGACTCCAGGTCATCGGCAAGGGTGAACAGTTTCCGATACTTGCTCTTAAGGTCGGCCACCTGGGCCTTTAAATCCTTTGATGCCGAGCCGTCACTTTCCTGAACGTTCTGCAGATTGGCCTTTTCCAGCTGTAGCTCCCTGATCTCCTCGTCCCTTTGAGCGAGTAGCGACTTGAGGCCGTCGATTATCTTGTCCTTCTCCTTCAACTGCTTGGCCAGGAGGTTGATCTTGGCCTCGGCCTCCTTGAACTCCCTCTCCTGTATCTCGTAAGCGTCCCATAATTTCTCCAAGCGTTCTCGCTCCTTGGTGAGTTCAGACGCAGGATTCTCACTCGTTCGAACCGCTGACATTGATATTCCTCCTTTTATATTAAAAAGAACAATACGTTTTCTATATAAAAAGTTTTGCTGGTGCTAAGCGGTCTTGTCATATCATGCCCAATCACCAGATACTATCACGACCAGTCATACTAGATGCCCTCTCTTTTTTATCTCGCCACGCCGTAAAAGGTAACATTGATACGACATTCTCTGCGACAATGGTCGTACGAACTCCGGGTCTTTACACGGCATCGCGCTATTATCTCTGTTGGCTATAGCCCCTAGTTCCATTATTCCAATCACTTGGTTACATAGCATTATTTTGTTTGTATTTATGGTGCTTTAAGAGCCCGTCTGAGAAATGGGTTTTGTAGAAGCTATGATTACATGTGTCACAACC
>CAZUZU010000047.1:4457-17864 GCA_964624865.1 uncultured archaeon | reverse complement strand
CCCGCCGGTCAGGAGGGCGGAATGAAGAATCCCGGGCTCTACGAGGAATACCTTAATGAGGAATCGACGATGACAGTGATAATCCGTCTGTTCGCAAAGAAGAGCCTTGCCAACCTTTGGAAGGACATAGAGAAGAACATCAAGGACTTTCAAAGCAAGGACCTCACTCCGCTCTACGCTTCACAGCAGGAGGCGAAGGACTACGTGTCCCTGATATGCGAGGCAAAGAACTTCGAGTCCCTGAAGCACTGCGTTGTGGAGAACATGACCATGCTGTCCGATGTGAGAAAGACCAGGACAGCGTGCATGCTGGAACCGACCTACTTCCTCCTGCCCAAAGAGCATCCCAAGGACCTCAACAGGTATCTGCTTTCGCTGGAAGTGGACCCGCAATATTACCAACCGCTGCGTTCAAAAATGACCAGCCAGCGCTATCCGGACAACGTTTTCCTGACCTACCTTGCATATTCGCTGGGCGAGGACGACTTACTCCTTTCCATACTCACCGATACTCAAAAAACCGCGGCAAAATTCGCCAAGGACACTTTCGATGATATGGAGGGGGTAAGGGCGTACGAGGTCTCGAACCAGCTCAAGACCCTGAGGCTGGCGTCCAAGGAGAAGTGGAAGGAGCATCAGGAAAAATTCCTGTCCAGCTTTGACAAGGAACACAGCGGGGAATACGATGCGGAATACGATTGGATGGTGGATTTCCAGGAACACGCATTGATGACCGGTGCTTTTCGCAGGGAATTATAGACCTTATTCCCTCTTTATTATTTATTGTTTATTATTTATTATTTATTTGAATAATAGTATACAATGCCTTCTTTATAACCTTCTGGAAATAAATATTTTCGAAATTCAAGATATAAAATTCAATTATGTTTTACATTTTTTCCATATGAGGCGAGGCATGTGTTGATTATCTCTGCAAACAGACGAAATTTTGAACTTTTGGAACTGATGCCAGGGACATATTACGATTTATTCACAAGTTAGGGTAAAGACATCATAAAATATATATAATGTCTCCAATTAATCCTTAGGATATTGAATTTCAACAAAGGTTGGATTTAGTGTATGGATGTCGAATCTGAAAGGAAAGTAAGGAAAGACTATGCCGACGAGATTCCGGCATTGGACGGTGAACTCATAGACGAGTTCGAGGATTTGTGCGACGAAAATTTGTACGGTTGCTACCAGTGCGGAACGTGTACCGCGGGATGCCCGTTCGTGGAGGATATGGACCTCACACCCGATGAAGTGATAAGATACGTGATACTGGACAAGAAGGAGGTCCTTGAGTCAGATACGATTTGGCTGTGTGCATCATGCTATACATGTGCGGAGAGATGCCCCAGAGACCTAAATCTCACCAAGATAATGGAGACCCTGAGGCAGATAGTACTGCGAAAGAACATAGATTCCACGGATATCAGCCATTTAAGCGAAGAAGAAAAGAAGACCATACCTCAGCTGGCCTTCGTGAGCCTGTTCAGAAAGAACATAGGATGATGTTATCATGCAACTGCTGTATTATCCCGGCTGCACGCTGAAGACCTCGGCAAAGAACCTAGAGATCTCGGCTTATGCCGTAGCTGAGGCACTGGGCCACGAACTGGTGGAGATGGACGAATGGAACTGCTGCGGGGTGGTCGCCTCGCTGACAGAGGATGATCTAATGCATCATCTTGCCCCCTTGAGGAACCTGATACACGTGGAGGACCAGGGCAAGGACAGGGTCGTTGCCTTGTGCGACATGTGCAGTAATACCCTGAAGCAGACAAACAACAGGGTCAAGGAGGACCAGAGCGACCTCGACACCCTGAACGAGTTCATGGACAGGGAGAACGAATACAAGGGAACGGTTGAAGTCACCCATTTTCTCGAGTTCCTAAGGGACGAGGTGGGCTTCGATAATATCAAGAAAAAAGTGAAAATGCCCCTTAAGGGTATGCGAATAATGCCCTATTACGGCTGCATGCTCCTGAGACCGAGGGAGGTAGCCATAGACGACGCCGAGGAGCCCACCATACTCGCCGACCTGATGGGGGCCCTGGGTGCGGAGATAGTAGATAACCCTTACAAGATAGAATGCTGCGGCTCCTACCGGACGATAGATAGAAAGGAGCTGACATCAAAAAGGGCGCATACCATATCGGAATTCGCAGTGGAAAGGGGAGCGGACGCCATAGTACTGTCCTGCCCGTTGTGCAGATACAACCTTGACGTAAGGGGCAAGGAAGCGGAGGCCATGTTCCAAGGTTATAAACAGATCCCGGTATTCTATTACACTCAATTGATCGCCATTGCCTTGGGACTTGGCCTGGAACCCTGCGGTTTCTCACAACACGCTGTAAATCCAGTGGAGCTATTGGCCCGGAGGTTCGAGGCATTTCAGGCCCCTCACAGGGATTATTCGCCTCGGAGGGCGGATGTGATCGACGAGGTAAAGGATTGAACATCTCAAGGAGGAAGATGGAAGATGAAGGAAAAGGACAAGAAAAAAGGCGGAAAGAAAGGCAAGCAAAAGGGCAAGAACGAAGGCCAGGAGGAAAAGGCCACCTACACCGTCTACATCATGGGCAAGAAATACCAAGTGCCCGCCGGCCTCACCATAATGACGGCCATCGAATACGCCGGCTACCAGTTCATTCGAAGCTGCGGCTGCAGGGCGGGTTTCTGCGGCGCCTGCTCCACGATCTACAGAAAGGAGGACGAGCAGAAGCTCCACTTCGCTCTTGCCTGCCAGACACTGGTTGAGGACGAGATGTACCTGGTCCAGATACCATTCGTTCCCGCGGCCAAGCCGGGCTACGATATTGAGGAGCTGAAGGCGGAGGAGAACACCATCCTTTCCATCTACCCCGAGATAGCGAGATGCGTATCCTGCAACACCTGCACCAAAGCATGCCCGCAGGACCTCAACGTCATGCAGTACATACAGAACGCGCTGAGGGGCAACATTGCCAAGTCGGCGGAGCTGTCCTTCGACTGCATCCAGTGCGGCCTGTGCGCAATGAGATGTCCTGCCGATATCAAGCATTATCACGTTAGTCAACTGGCAAGGAGATTGAGAGGAAAATATATCGACCCCAAATCAGAGAACCTTGCAAAGAGGCTCAAGGAGATCGAAGAGGGAGAGCACGACAAAGAGGTGGAAGGGCTGATGACCATGCCAATGGACAAGATAAAGGACAAGTACGCCAACAGAGAGCTGGAGGCGGAGCCCCAATCCGATTAAGAGGAGGAATATGAAATGGAACTGATAGACGGATATCCGGAATATATGATGGATTCGATAAGAAAGGTGGAGGAAAAAAGGGACGAGAACATAGAAAAGGAAGTGGAGCCCTTGAGCATGGAGGAACGGGAGAAGATACTCAAGAAATATCACCCGGATTACAGGGAGGATACAAAAAGAAAAATAGGCCTGGGAGTGGACAAGGGAAAGGAGATATACAGCGGATTGGTGGACCTCATAGAAGCGGAATCCGTGCTGGACATAAAGGATATCGACCTTAATAACGTGGATTACGATGTCGATGTGTTGATAGTCGGCGGAGGCGGTGCGGGCACGGTGGCCTCGATATTCGCATACGAGAACGGGATAAAGAGGGAGAACATCCTGATAACCACCAAGCTCAGGCACGGCGATGCAAATTCCATGATGGCCCAGGGCGGGATACAGTGTGCCGACCGACCCGAGGACAGCCCCGCAATACATTACTTGGACATATACGGAGGGGGGCATTTCACCAACAAACCGGAGCTTACCAAGGCACTTGCCATGGACGCTCCCAAGATAATCAAGTGGCACGAGGAGCTGGGCATAATGTACGACAGGGAGGAGGACGGGGAATTCCAGGAGCTGAGCGGGGGCGGCACCAGCCGAAACCGACTGCACAGCTGCAAGGACTACAGCGGAATGGAGCTCATGCGGAACATCAGGGACCGGGCCAGGAACCTCGAGCTCCCGGTTTTGGAATTCACACCCGTGGTTGAGTTCCTGCTGGACGACAGCGGCAAGGTTTCCGGCGGGGTCGCGTTCAACATGGAGACCAACGAATATCACGTGATCCGCGCCAAGGCGGTGATCCTGGCAACAGGAGGTAGCGGAAGACTGCACCTGGCGGATTATCCAACCACCAATCACTACGGCGCCACGGGAGACGGGCTAATAATGGCCTACCACGTCGGGGCCAATCTCAGAGATTTGGATACCATTCAGATACATCCCACAGGGGACGCCTATCCCGACGCCATCGTCGGCGTGCTGACAACGGAGAAATGCCGGGGTCTGGGAGGGAAACCCCTGAACAAGGACGGCGATCCCTTCGTGTTCCCGCTGGAACCCAGGGACGTGGAGGCCGCGTCTCTGATCAAGGAATGCAAGGACGGAAAGGGTATAGTCACCCCAACCGGAATGCCCGGGGTCTGGCTCGACACCCCCATGATAGACGAGATCCACGGCAAGGGCACTGTGAAGGAGAAGCTGGCCGGCGAGGTAAGGAAGTTCAAGAGGTTCGATATAGACATGACCAAACACCCGATCCTGGTCTATCCCACCCTGCACTACCAGAACGGAGGGGTTGAGATCGATGAAACGTGCGAGACCAAGGTCTCGGGTCTCTTCGCCGCCGGAGAGGTCACGGGGGGCGTACACGGCAAGAACAGGCTGATGGGCAACTCCCTCCTTGATTACAACGTTTTTGGAAGGCGGGCTGGAATATACGCGGCCAAATATGTAAAGAAGAGAACGGTGGGAAAACTAACGCTTGACCATATCAACAAGTACAACAAAAAGGTGGGGGAGCTGAAACCCAAGGAAAAGAGGAAGGCTCCCATAATACTGCCAGAGTACAGGGGCAAGGAGACCCTTGCCCGATCCTTGGATATACTATAGGGGGAATATTGGTCCATGATAGAGATCCTGGAAGACTGGTGCAAGGGCTGCGGGCTGTGCATTAGCCACTGCCCTCGCAATGCCCTTGAAGAATCGGACAAGCTCAACAAGCGCGGGATATATCCTCCCGTATTAAAGGAGGTCAATGAGTGCAGCAACTGCAGGCTTTGCGAGCTTATATGCCCCGATTTCGCTATAACGGTGACCCCTGACGAGGAAGAGGAGGGCGGGGAAACGGAAAAAGAGAGCAAGCTCATAATTGGAGGTATCGTGAATGAAATATGAACGAGACCCGGAAAGGATAAGAAAGGTATTAGGTGACAAGGTACAGTTCATCCAGGGAGACACAGCCGTATCCTACGGTGCTCTACTGGCGGGATGTGGCTTCTTCGGGGGTTATCCCATTACTCCCGCTTCGGAAGTTGCGGAAGGGATGGCAAGGCTCATGCCGAGGACAGGTGGGACATTCATCCAAATGGAGGACGAGATAGGGAGCATAGCAGCCGTTATCGGAGCCGCCTGGAGCGGTGCAAAGTCGATGACCGCAACCTCGGGCCCCGGTTTTTCCCTGATGATGGAGAACTACGGTTTCGCCATAATGACTGAAACACCGTGCGTTATAGCAAATGTCCAGAGGTCGGGACCTTCCACCGGCCAACCGACCCTCGGCGCGCAGGGGGACATGATGCAGTGCAGGTACGGCTCTCACGGTGATATGGAGACTTTGGCCCTGGCACCCAGCACGGTGCAGGAATGCCTGGATATGACAATCGAGGCCTTTAATCTAAGCGAAAGATACCGGAACCCCGCATGTGTCATGACCGACGGTGAAATGGGACATCTCAGAGAGAAGGTGGTCATCCCTGACGAGGATGAACTGGATCTCGTGGAGAGGGTCCCCGCAACCATAGAAAAGGAGAAATTCATTCCCTTTACCCGGTCCCAAACAAGGGACAGCAAGGTCCCCGACTTCCCGACCTTTGGCACGGGATACCGAACCTATGTCACCGGGCTTACTCACAACGAGAAGGGATTCCCGGCAACTGACAAGCAGAAAGACCACGAGGCCCTGGTCACCAGGCTGGTTACTAAGATCTCCGACGACAGGGAGAAGTTGACCAGCGTGGAGGAGATAGAACTTGACGACCCGGAGATCGCATTCGTTACCTTTGGCGCCTCGGCCAGGCCTGCTGAGAGCGCGGTGGCCATGGCCAGAAAGAAGGGCATCAAGGCCGGATTGTTGAGGCTCAAGCTGGTATGGCCCTTCCCGAGAAAGGTGGTTCAGGATCTTTCAAAGCAGGTGGACAAGATAATCGTGCCCGAGATGAACATGGGCCAGATGGTTCACACGATCAAGGAGTACTCTGACCCGGAGTGCGAGGTAATCTCCGCACCCAAGATCGGCGGGGAGATGCATTTCCCCGACGAGCTATACAAATTACTGGAGGCGAAATAATGAAGGGATCAACCAAGATGGTCATCGGCCAGAGGAGGTGGACCGAATGAGCGAGGTTCCGGACGCGGAGAAGATGCGTAAGAAGTACCTGCGGGACGGCATGCTGCCAACGATATTCTGCGACGGCTGCGGCCACGGCTCTTCCCTGGACTACACCTTTTGGGCCATCGAGGAGCTCGGGTTGGACCTGGACGACGTGGTGTTCGCCTCCGGCATAGGGTGCTCCTCCAGAATTCCAGGCTACATAAACGCTGACGGGCTGCACACCACCCACGGCAGGGCCCTTGCCTTTGCCACGGGGATAAAGGCAGCCAATCCCGATCTCACCATGATAGTGTTCACAGGGGACGGGGACTGCGCCGGGATCGGAGGGAACCATTTCATTCACGCCGCCAGGAGGAACATCGACATTACCGTCATACTGCTGAACAATTTCATATACGGCATGACAGGGGGCCAGCTGGCACCAACCACCCCTACGGGCGCTATTGCCACCACCGCCCCATACGGCAATATAGAAGCGCCGTTCAACATCTGCGAGCTTGCCAAGTCATTGGGAGCTGCCTACGTGGCCAGATGGCCGATATTCTACCCCTACCAGCCCATAAAATCCATCAAGGAGGGCATCCAGACCAAGGGATTCGCGCTGGTTGAGCTGCTTTCACCCTGCCCCACCGCCTACGGCAGGAGGAACAAGCTCAGGAAGATAGACAACCTCTGGGATTGGTACGAGAAGAACACTATCCTGATAGAGGAGTACGATAAGACCATGAACTACGGAACGGAGGAGGAAAAGGAAAAGGTCAGGGGAATGATACAGATAGGCGAGTTCCAGAAGGTGAGAAAGAGGGGGTTCTTCGAGAGGTACGAGGAGCTGGTGGCAAAACTCATGGAAAAGGACGACAAGAAGGGGGTATGATCTATGAAGAAAGAGATAAGAATTGCGGGGTTCGGCGGCCAGGGTGTGATACTGGCCGGGTTCATCATCGGCAAGGCCGCCTGTGTCTTTAACAAATACAATGCGGTCCAGAGCCAGTCCTACGGGCCTGAGGCCAGGGGCGGCGCGGCAAGGTCGGAGGTTATCATATCCGACGAGAAGATAGGATATCCCAGGCCCACGAGCGTTGACCTTTTCGTTGCAATGGCACAGGAAGCCTTCGACACCTACAAGGTGGACATAAGGGACGATACGATTGTCATCGTGGAACCCGATCTGGTGCCAAACCACGATATAAAACAGGACCTATATCCTCTTCGCGCCCAGAAGATCGCCAAGGACCTCGGCAACAAGATCGTTACCAACATAGCAATGGTCGGGGGAGTTACGGGCCTGTACGATTTCTTTGACGAGGAAAGCGTAAGAAAGGCTGTTGAAGACAGCGTGCCAAAACGTTTCCTGGACCTTAACATGAGGGCTTTCGAGAGGGGCCTAGAGGCTGGTAAAGATGGAAGATAAGAGCGACACCATGGACCACTACTACGAGGACGTAGCGATAGGGGACGATTACTTCCTTGATTCCCCGGAGGAGATCATCCAGGATAACATAGGCCCTCATATCGATTCCAGCGCCGAGCTGGTGGCGGAGATGGGGGTAAGGAAAGAAAAGAGGAAGCTGGAAGGGGACGTTCTCATAGTTGGGGCGGGTATCACGGGGATGCAGGCCGCCCTCGACATAGGCGACAAGGGCTATCGGGTCATACTGGTGGAAAAGACATCTACCATCGGGGGGAACATGGTCAAGCTGGACAAGACCTTTCCCACCGACGACTGCTCAATCTGCACCGCGGCCCCGAAGATGGTCGAGGTGTCCCGACATCCCAACATCGAGCTCATCACCTATTCGGAGATATCGAAGCTGGAGGGAGAGGCGGGGGACTTTACGGCCCACATATATAGAAAGAGCAAATATATAGACCCGGACAAGTGCACGGGCTGCGGGGACTGCGCCGACGTATGTCCTGTTAACGTTATTAACCCCTTCGACGAGAAGCTAAGCAAGCGCAAGGCAGCCTACATAGAATTCCCCCAGGCAGTCCCCATCATCTACACCATAGATTACGAGAACTGCGTGGGATGCGGCAACTGTGAAAGGGTCTGTGACGCCGATGCAATAGCATTCCTCCAGAAATCGGAGGACATCGAGGTGAAGGCGGGCAGCGTGATCGTCGCCACGGGCTACGAGCTTTTCGAGCCCCTGGAGATGAGGAAAGAATACGGATACGGAAAGTACCCCAACGTCATAACCGCAATGCAATTCGAAAGATTACTATCGTCCTTCGGTCCCACGGAGGGGAAGTTACTCAGACCGTCGGACGGGAAGAAGCCGGAGAAGATAGCCTGGATACAGTGCGTTGGCTCCAGGAGCAAGCAGCTGGGCTTCCCCTACTGCTCCAGGGTGTGCTGCATGTACGCCACCAAGGAGGCGTCGATTGCGAAGGAGGAAGAGCCGGAGACCGATGTCACTATATTCTACATAGACCTTAGGGCATACGGCAAGGACTTCCAGCAGTACTACGACAAAGCAAGGGACATGGGAGTGAACTACATCCGCAGCAGGCCTTCATCGGTGTACGAGAACGAGGACGGGTCCATAACGATTCGATATCTGAACACGTTTACCAGGGAGGTCAAGGAAAAGACGGTGGACCTCCTGGTCCTGTCCACGGCCATAATGCCTTCCAAGGAGAATAAAAAACTGGCGGAGATCCTGGACATAGACATAGACGAGAACGGTTTCTTCCAGGCCGAGTCCATCCTTACCGATCCCATCAAGTCCACAAAGGACGGGGTATACCTTGCCGGTTGTAATCAGGGCCCCAAGGACATCCCGGATTCCGTGGCCATGGGCTGCGGCGCTGCAGCGAACGCCATGCTATCCATAATGGGCAGGGACAAGGTAACGCCTTCCCCGCTTCCACCACAGAAGGACGTGACGGGGGAAGACCCGAGGATCGGCGTGTTCGTGTGCCACTGCGGCAAGAACATCGACGGGTTCCTGGACACCGAGGAGGTGGCCGAGTTTGCCGGGAATCAACCCAACGTGGTCTATGCGGTTGACGTCATGTTCGCTTGCAGCGAGGACACCCAAAAGGACATGCGTGAAAAGATCAAGGAACAGGGCCTCAACAGGGTGATCGTGGCCGCTTGCTCTCCCCTGACCCACGAGGGCCTATTCAGGGACACCATGGTGGAGGCGGGATTGAACAAGTATCTATTTGAATTTGCCAATATCAGGCAGCACTGTTCCTGGATCCACTCCCTTGATAGGGCCAAGGCAACCCAGAAGGCCAAGGATATCGTGGGCATGGCCATTGCCAAATCGTCCAGGCTGGAACCTTTGACGGAGGAGGAAGTGGACGTTACCCCTGGCGTTCTAATAATCGGCGGCGGTCTTAGCGGGATGAGGGCGGCCCTCTCCCTTTCGGACATGGGCATCCAATCATACATCGTTGAAAAAGAGAAAAAGCTGGGCGGGGTGCTCAAGAACCTATATACCTTATTCCCCTCGGATATAGAGACCAGCGAGATCATTGACCCGCTTGTAAAGAAGGTTAGCACATCCAAACATATCAAGGTGTTCACTGACACCACCCTTGAAGGTTTGGACGGATATATAGGCAACTTTGTTGCCTCCCTCAAGACCCCGAAAGGTAAGAAAGAGGTGGAGTTCGGGACAGCGGTAATGGCGTCGGGATTCAATGAGATGGACATGACCGGTCTCTACGGCTACGGGGAAAGCCCAAAGATAATGACCCAGAAGGAGCTGGAGATACTGTTGAAGAAGGACGAGCTTCCCGAGCCGAAACGGGTGGTGATGATCAACTGCGCCGGTGCAATGGAACCGGAAAGACCGTACTGCTGCAGGATAGGCTGCGGAGTTTCAATCAAGAACGCCAAGTACATCAAGGAAAAATATCCCAACTCGGACGTATATATATTATATAGGGATATCAGGGTATTCGGCAAGGACGAGGAGGAATACTTCGCCAACGTCATAGAGAACCTTGGCGTCAAGATCGTTCGCTACTCCGGAGAAGAAAAACCGGACGTGAAGATCGAGGACGGTGATGTGACTGTGAAGGTCAGGGATCAGGTCTACAACGAGGTGCTGGAACTGCCCGCGGATCTGGTGGTCCTCACCGCCCAGACCGAGGGCGATCCTTCAACCAACGGATTGATGGAGATGTTCAAGATACCGGCCGGTGCGGGCAACTTCTTTACCGAGGCCCATCCTAAGATAAGGCCCCTGGACTTTTCCACCGACGGAATATATCTTTGCGGCACAGCCCATTTCCCAAAGAACCTGGCGGATTCCATAGCCCAGGCGGAAGGGGCGGCTTCCAGGGCAGCGATCCCGATATTGAAGGGGCGCCTGGTGCTCCAGGGCATCACCGCCTCGGTTAACGAGGACATATGCAGCGGCTGCGGGCTGTGCAAGACCATGTGCGAGTACAACGCCATAGACATAGTTGACAGGGAGGATCTCCCTGGTAAGAAGGTGGCGGAAGTAAACTCCGCATTGTGCAAGGGATGCGGCTCGTGCTCAAGCGCGTGCCCGTCCGGTGCAATGCAGCAGATGGGATACAAGAATCACCAGATAAATTCCATGATCGACATGGCATTGAAAACAATGAGATGAATCCGGCATGAACGCATCGATAGGAATAAGAGACAACGTCGTTATTCGTGCGCGTTGGCCCACGGCAAATAGCACAAAAGATATATATAGAATCTTCATATCGAACAAATGTAAAATAGGAAAATAAAAAAGAGGTGATATAAATGGCAACACACGAACTTGATACACTGGGACTAAAGTGCCCGCAACCGATACTGAAAGTTGCGGCTATGGCAAAAGAGATCGAATCAGGCGATATGTTGGAGATACTCGCGGACTGCGAGTCGTTTCCGAAGGATATCGAAGCCTGGTGCCAGAAAACGGGGAACACCCTCCTCGTATGCGCGGACGAAGGCGGCGGTAAGTTCAAGGCCCAGATACAGTTTAGCTGATTGAAATGTCAGACGAGTTTAAGCCTAGGATAGTAGGCTTCCTGTGCAACTGGTGTTCCTACGCAGGAGCTGATCTTGCAGGTACCAGCAAGCTGAAGATGCCCGCCTCCATCACACCCATAAGGGTTATGTGTAGTAGCAGGGTGGACCCCACTCTTGTAGCTACGGCCTTTCTAAGGGGTGCGGACGGGGTGTTGATAGCCGGGTGTCATCCCGGTGACTGTCATTACCAGGACGGCAATTACTATGCCAGGCGAAGGTTTGCCCATGCCCAGCAAGTGATCAAATCACTAGGGCTGGAATGGGAGAGATTACAGCTGTCATGGGTTTCGGCGTCGGAAGGACAGCGATTCGCTGATGTGGTCAAGGAATTCACGGAGCAGATAACGAAGATGGGGCCAAACCCCATTAAGTCAAAAACATCCTTATGAGGTGGATATCGGATGGGAAATACGAAAAACAACGGTAGCGTACTGGTTATTGGTGCCGGTCTTGCGGGGATCGAGGCTAGCTTGCTTCTTGCAAATTCCGGACGGAAGGTTTTTCTGGTAGAGAAAACGGGCCATATAGGCGGATCCGCAATAAAATTCGAGGAAGTATTTGCCAATATGGAATGCTCGACCTGTATGGTGGCACCCAAACAACAAGAGGTGCTGGCCAACGAGAACATAGAGCTCCTGATGCTTTCTGAAGTGAAGGACGTCAAAGGTAAAGCGGGCGATTTCACGGTGAAGGTCGAGAAAAAGGCCAGGTACGTGGATCTGGATGACTGTATCGGATGTGCGGCCTGCTTCGACCCTTGTCCGGTGAGCCTGAAGAACGAGTTCGAGGAAGAGCTGAGCGAACGAAAGGCCATCTACATACCTTGTCCCGGCGCACTACCCAACGTTCCTTCTATAGATAAGGAAAACTGTGTCCGGTTCCAGGGCAAGGACTGCAATGCCTGTGAAGAGGCGTGTATGTTCGACGCCATCAAGTATGACGACAAGGACGAGGAACTGGATATCAAAGTGGACGCTATCGTGGTGGCGACCGGATTCAGCGCATTCGACATGAGCAAACAACCTCAATATAAGTACGGAGACATAGACAATGTCTACACAGCATTCGAGTTCGAAAGATTGTACGCCTCCAACGGACCCACGGAGGGCAATATAGTGCTGAAGAACGGGGAAAATCCGAAGTCCGCGGTGATCGTGCACTGCGTGGGCAGGGACGAGGTAGGCTACTGTTCCTCGGTATGCTGCATGTATTCCGCAAAGTTCGTACACTATCTGAGGGACAAGATACCCGACATCAAGATAACTCAAATATATTCAGACCTGTGCGTGCCGGGTAAATCCTACCAAAAGTTCTTTGACGGGGCCAAGAACCTGGACGTCAATCTGGTCCAAGGCCATGACGTCGAGGTGGCCGATGACGGGATAACCGTAAAGTACAGGGACGAGAACGGTAAGGAAGGAAAGGCCAAGGGCGACATGGTGATCCTGACCCCTGCGATCGTCCCAAGGCACGATGCCTCGGACCTGGCAAAAACACTGAATATCTCACAAGACAAAGCCGGTTTCTATACCGAAGAGCACTCCGAGCTTGCCCGGGTCTCCACCCCGACCGAGGGCATATATGTAGCGGGCTGTGCACAGGAGCCAAAGGATATCCAGACGACGGTGATCCAAGCGGGTGCGGCGGTGGGAAAAATTCTTTCCACCTTTAAGTAGAACAGGGGATGCAGAAAATGGCGGAAAAGATAGGAGTATACGTATGTGAATGCGGTCCCAACATAGCGGACAACATAGATATAGATCGAGTGATCAAAGAGATATCACCCATGGAAGGCGTTGCGGTGGTAAAACGATTCGGGCTTCTGTGTTCCGGTGACGGCAAGAAATTCCTCAAGGAAGAGATCGAGGAGAACGAGCTGACCCATTTGGTGGTTGCAGCATGTTCACCCAGGCAGCACGAGATTACCTTCATGAACGTGTGCACCGAGGCCGGGATAAATCCGTACCTCTTCCAATTGGCCAATATCAG
>CAZUZU010000047.1:0-4440 GCA_964624865.1 uncultured archaeon | reverse complement strand
TGGGTCATCGAGGACAAGGAAGAGGCCACTGACAAGGCGATCAGACATATCAAGGCGGCGATAAGAAGGGTAAGATACCACGCCCCGCTGGAGAAAAGAGAGATCGAATCCAATCCCGACGTGTTGGTCATCGGGGGCGGTATATCGGGCCTGAGCGCGAGCCTGCTGTTGGCCGGACCGGAAAGGAAAATCTACCTGGTGGAGAAGGAAGCATCTCTCGGCGGAAAACTAAGGAACTTTGAGAGCATATATCCTACCATGGAACCCGCTTCCGAACTTCTTGACAAAAAGATAAAGGAAGTAGAGGAGAACGAGAACATCAAGATATTTACCGAGTCCTACGTGGAAGAGACATTGGGTTTCTTCGGCAATTTCGAGATCAAGGTCAGGGCGGGGGATGAAACCGAGGAGTTCAACGTTGGCGCGGTGGTAACCGCCACCGGCTTCGGTCTCTATGACGCCGCCAAGCAAACTGAATTAGGACTGGGCAAGTACGACGACGTTTATACCAGCATGCAGTTCGAACAGATGAACCTCTCCGGCAAGATACGGAGGAAAGACGGAAAGGAGCCGAAATCTGTGGCCCTCATCCACTGCGTTGGAAGGGAGGAAAAGGGCTATTGCTCCAAGGTCTGCTGTCTATATTCCATTAAGTTCGCCAGGTATCTCATGGACAAGCTCTCCGGGGTAAAGGTAAGCCACTTCTATTCGGACATGTGTCTCCCGGGCAAGACCTATCAGAGATTCTACGAGGAAACAAAGGAGAAAGGTGCGGACTTCATCAGGGCATCCGACATCAAGGTGGAGGACGGAGGGAAAAACCTGGCGGTAAAATACAAGGACATCGGCGGGAAATCGGAGGCTTATGATGCGGACATGGTGATACTTGCTCCCGCTATCCAGGGTGCAGAGGACGCTTCCAAGATCGCTGAAATGCTCAATATAACCGTAGACGACAGCGGTTTCTTTGCCGAAGAGCATGAAAAGCTCAATCCCGTATCCACCCCCATAGAGGGCGTATATGTGGCAGGCTGTGCCCACGGCCCGAAGGGCATATCCGAGAGCATCGATCAATCCCAGGCCGCAACGGGAAGGATACTGTCCTCGCTTGTTCCCGGCCAGAAGATCGAGCCCGAGGTCAAGGTCAGTGAGATCACCGAGGCTCTGTGCACCGGGTGTAAGACATGCCTGAACATCTGCTCCTATTCGGCCATAAGCTATGACGCGATAAAGAATGTTAGTGTGGTGAACGGCGTGATTTGCAGGGGCTGCGGCAACTGCGTGGGCGCCTGTCCGTCCGACGCCATCAAGCTCAAGGGATTCACGACAAATCAGCTTTATCAAGAGATGATGGAGGCGGTCAAATGAAGGGAGCCAGTGTGAATTACAAAGGCGAGATAGATAAGGCCGTGGTGGATCTGCTGAAGAAAGGGCTGGAAAAGGGCGTTTTCGACGCTGTTCTGGTCCCGCTAAAGGTACCTGCCGGCGATTCCTTTGCCTACGTTCTGGCCAAATCGGGCGACCTTCTGGAGGACGCCGCCCCGCTCCCGCCTGTCATGGCGGTGCAGGGCGCAAGGGCGATATCCCGGCTGACCAGGCGGGGAAAGGGAAGCATGAAGATCGCGGCGGTGATACGTCCCTGCGAGGTCAGGGCAACCTATGAGTTGGCCAAGCTCACCCAGGTGGATCTCGATAACATCACCCTAATTAGCATTGACTGCCCCGGAGCCATACCGCTAAAAGACTACCTAGAGGACCCGGAAAAAGGCAATAAGACATTTAGCGATGCGGCAAATAAATGGGACAGCGGTCCCATGCGTGAGGTCTGCAAGGGATGCGGGTTCGGAACCTCTGCGCTTGGAGACCTGCACATAGGTACCGTGGGTGGCAAGAAGGGCACCTTCATGCTGGTGCCTAATACGGACAGAGGGAAGAAGGCACTGGAGGAACTCGATCTCAAGGCCGACAAGGCTTTGGACGGTTGGGAGAAAGAATCGGAGAAGATTGCTGAGAAACGGGGAAAGCAGAAGGAAAAGATGTTCAAAGAGTTACGGGCCGAGTACACCGGGTTGGACGGGGTACTGGACGCCTTCGGCAAATGCATCAACTGCCACAACTGCATGAGGGTCTGCCCGATATGCTACTGTCAGCAGTGCTTCTTCGAATCAGACACCGTAAAACAACCATCCCAGGACTATGTCGAGAGGGCGGTGGGAAGCGGAAGCATGAGGCTTCCCCCGGACACCATAATGTTCCATATCGGCCGCATGATACATATGAGCCTTTCCTGTGTCGGCTGCGGCATGTGCGAGGACGCCTGCCCCATGTCGATACCGGTATCCAGGATATTCAACATGGTCGGCTCCGACACCCAAAGCAACTTCGATTACGTCCCGGGCGAGAACAAGGACGAACCTCTTCCAATGGTCACGTTCAAGGAAGAAGAATTTCAGGAAATAGGGGAATGAACATGACAAAAGTATTGAAGATCAAGAAGACGCCAGAAGAGGGCATTCGGGAGCTTCTCCGTTTCCTTTTGGAGAACGAAAGGATCAAAGGAGTTCTTACCCTTAGAAAGATAGGTAAAAACGGTGCGGTGGCAAATTCACTGATCACCGACCCGGACGGGCTGGAAGATGCCCTTCCTCTCTATCCGTTGATGCCCACCAATGCCGGAAGGATACTGTCCCGGCTTACTGTCAAGGGCGAGATGAAAGAGCCTATCGCCGCAGTGATGAGACCCTGCGAGATAAGGGGTTTCATAGAGCTGGTAAAAAGACAGCAGGGCTCCATGGACAACGTCTACATCATAAGCCCCACCTGTCCCGGCGTTTATCCGCTCGGTATGGCGGCTGATGATGAAATAGATGACCTAAAGGATTACTGGAAGGCTGCCAAAGATGAAGATATTGATCCCGACATCAGACCCGCGTGTAAGGCCTGCGAGAGCTTCATCCCCATGAACGCTGACATCGCCCTTGGCCTTGTAGGTCAAAAAGATCTGGACAAGAGCTCTATCTTTTACCTGAGCTCGAAGAAAGGAGAGGAACTCGTGGAGGGGATGAAAGGGGACAGGGGGGAAGAGGAGATGGGATCACTGGACTCTTACCTTGCAAAGAGGTCCGAAGGGAAGAAGAAGTTGTACGAGGAGGCTGGAATAGAGAATCTGGATCTCGACGGTCTCATCGATATGTTCGGTCGATGCATAGGCTGCAAGGGATGCAGGGAGGCCTGTCCCATATGCTACTGTCAGCTCTGCACCTTCGACTCCCAGGATACCGAATATTCATCGTCGGTCTGGGAATCCGAGGTCAATATCAGGGGCGGTCTGCGTATCCCGTCCAACACCGTTTATTATCATCTCGGCAGACTGAATCACGTCACCATATCATGCGTTGGTTGCGGGGCCTGCGAGGACGCGTGCCCGGCAGACATTCCATTGGCAATGCTCTTCAAGAAGGTGGGGGAAGAGGTCCAAGCGATATTCGACTACGTACCAGGGCGGGACCTTGAAGAGGATATACCGCTCAAGACCTTCGAAACCGAAGAACTGAGCGAGGTGGAGAACTAGAGGCGATAACATGGCAGACGAAGAATTTAACCCGAGAATCCTTGCGTTTCTATGCAACTGGTGCTCATACGCCGGCGCGGATCTTGCCGGTACCAGCAGACTGCAGATGCCACCCACATGGAGGAACATCCGCGTGATGTGCTCCAGCAGGGTGGACCCATTGTTCATATTAAAGGGCTTTCTCAAGGGCGCGGACGGGGTGGCGATTGCGGGATGCCATCCCGGCGACTGTCATTACACCAGGGGTAACTACTTTACGCGGAGAAGGATGGCTCTGCTGGAAAAGGAGATGGAGACCCTCGGCCTTGAAAAGGACAGGGTCATTCTCTACTGGATATCCGCTTCAGAGGGGCAAAAATACGCCGAGGCCACCAGGGAGTTCACCGATAAGATCAAGGAAATGGGACCCAACGAAGCCAAGAAAAAGGTATTTTTGTAGCCCAACATTTGAGGGAAAGTCAAAACCGGATTCTCGGCCGGGAAGAAATTACCGTTAACCTTAATTATAGAAAGCATTATTTCCGTTCATGTGATTTGAATGAGGCCGCCGTGTGAGATAGTTGTTAACAAGGTCCTGCCCAACGTAAGGGCCGAATTGGTCAAGGTCCTCGTCAGTGAATATGGTATGCGCCAGGTTGATATCGCGGAGATGTTCGGTATAACCCAGGCTTCCGTTTCCCAGTACTTGACAGCGGCAAGGGGGAGGGACGAGATGCTGATAGAGATGATACCGGACATAGAAAAATATGCTAGAGAGACAGCGGAGCAGCTTGTCAAGGGGGAGAGGGATAAAGAGCTTAAGAACCAGCCCTGGGCACCGATCTGTGATATATGTAAAAAGATTTTAGACGATAAGAGATTCTGCGAGT
>CAZUZU010000046.1:16476-18246 GCA_964624865.1 uncultured archaeon | reverse complement strand
GGGTTTCTTTTACAGTTACTTTTCTTTGCTTACCAAAGAAAAGCAACGGACGCGGTGGGATTCGAACCCACGCCATCCAGCTTAGAAGGCTGGCGCCATATCCACGCTAGGCCACGCGCCCATTTTTTTGCTTTTACATCGCCCATCAATCTTGTTATCCCCGCTGGGCCACACGAACATATACAAAGTACATGTGAGCCAGGCCAACTCTCGGAGTTGGTCGCTGCGCCCATTTTTTTGCTTTTGCATCGGACACCGATCTATCCTAAAGATCTGTCTCGGCGCCCGTATTTGGTTACTATCAGATGATTTTATCCCTAATAACCATGTTCCATTAAAATCTTTGCCAAACCTTGGTGCATGTCTCCGGGTTTTGACTTTCTTAACACAATCACCAAATATCATATATATGTGCATTATTTATGGGTTTCTCATGGCCAAGGTGCATGTGAACAGGATCGACGAGGCTACCGTGGAGGCCTTGAGGAAAGAACCTGTGGACTTCAAGGACCGGGATGGTCTGGTGGAGGACGCGATCAGACAGGGCCTGGAGGCCGTGGACTGGAAGGCCAAGGTTCCAGAGGGCTCCAAGGTCCTGCTCAAGGTGAACGGCTGCCATTATCGGTTTATGCCCGCCTTGGTTACGGTGCCTGCGGTAGCGGCGAAGTTCACAGAGGTCATGCTGGAAAGGGCCGAAAGCGTGGTGGTGTGCGAGAGCGATCTGCAGAGGTGGGATGCCGACGTGGTGCTGAAGAACGTGGGCTACAAGAAGGTGATAGAGAGGGTGGGCGGCACGGTTCTCAACCTAAGCAAGGCACCCATGCGGGAATACGATATCGACGGGGAGCTCTTTACAAAAAGGCAGTTTCCAACCATATTCGCGGACGCCGACGTGTTCATCACCATGCCGATCATCAAGACCCACAAGCTTTGGTACATTTCTTTAGGCCTGAAGAACCAGTTCGGTTGTATACCGGAGAGCGATAGGATCAGATATATGAACAAGCTTCCGGCCCTGGTCTCGGACATAAACGCCCTCCTCAAGCCAAGTATATCGTTTATCGACGGGACCTTTGGCCTGGAGGGTGACGGCCCCATTGCCGGGATACCGAAGAGGATGGGGGTCTTCTTAACAGCGGATAATATCGTGGCGGGTGACGTTGTCGGCGGCAAGATAATGGCCCTGGACCCCATGGAATCCCCTCTGATCACTCATGCCCTGGACAGGGGACTGGGGCCCGGCAATATGAAGGACATAAAGCTTTACGGCCTACCCCTTGAGAAGGTGGCAAAGCGGTTCAAGCCGCCCAGCAACGACATCGTCTCCCGGGGGGAGAGGTGGGTAAGAAAGCATCCCAAGCTCGCCAACGTTGTCTACCGCTCCGCATTGTTCAACGTGGTAAAGAGATTGGCCTGGGGCATAAGGGGGGCTAGCGGTTACAAGCATCAGTACGAGACGGACATCATCGAGAGCGGGGTGTGGGACGATTACGATTACAGTCATCTGTTCGAAGTGAAACCCGGGGAAGGTTGAATGGGAAAGTTTTTATATTTTGTTTAATATTTTTGTTTCTGGTGAGTAAATGTTCAAGCGAGGCTTGTCGATACTTGGGATTTGTGTTGTTGTAATGATCTTGATGTGGCCATTTGATGCGATTGAAAGCAGAGAATCAGGGATAAATACCCCGGCTGTTAATGTTATGGATCCGGGCCAAAGAACGGTCCAGGACAATGTCATCCGGCCCCCGACCTGGTCAATTGGTGATTACT
>CAZUZU010000046.1:3269-16466 GCA_964624865.1 uncultured archaeon | reverse complement strand
CGTGGATGTCGACAAGAACGGTTATGACACCACAATGCACAATATCAGGACATATACTGTGGTGGCCGAGGAAGACTTCACCTATGGGGCAGAGACCTGGCCCTGCTACAAGATGGGTATTACCGGCACTATCGAGAGTCAGGGAGAGGGGGACGACAACGAGACCCTTGAGCAGTACGATTACTCGGTCCACTACACCTACGACCTTACCGCAACGTTCAACGGCTTTTTGTACGTAACCCGGGCGGACATCGGTGTGGTGTTCTTCCAGTACAATGTCTCCGGAACAGTGGTGGCGACCACTACGAACACAGGTGTTCCGATCACCATGTATTTCGATTACTGGACCAATGTGACTATGAACCTTGATCAGCCTTATGCATTCTTTGGTTTTCCAATGGAGCTTGGCGGCGAAGGAAGCGAAGGGCCCCGGGCGGATATCAAAAAGAAGACCTACATGGTGGAGTCGGGAGAGACCGACGGGAAGACGGAGATCGAACACCAGTACTTCGATTACGACGACGACCTGACCACCTGCACGGAGATCACCGATTATTCCCTTGATAAAGGCCCGCTCTCATCGGAAAGCTATCCTACCGCCTCGCTAACCAGAACGGACGCGGGATACGATACCGATTTTCCCGAAACCCCTCCTTCCGGAGGCACGGTGGTCAGTTATTATTCCCCCCAGGTAGGGTTCATGGTCAGGCAGGAATGCACCAATCATTTCCTTTTCCAGGGTATGTATTCCAAGACCTCGGATGAATGGCTTACCGACTATTCCTATACGCCGGCCAAGCCGGAGATTACCAACGTGGAATTAGATCATTCCTCGATATACAACGACGAGTCCCACAAGCTCACTTGCACGGCGACCATTGACGATCCGGACGGATATGTTGACCTGGACCACGCAGAGCTGGACGTAACCCAGTTAAGCATCGGGACGGTGGACATGCTTGACGACGGGACCGGAGGGGACGCAACCGCGAACGACGGAACGTTCACCGCTCAGTTTACAGTTCCGGCTGGAACATACCCCAATGAATACACCATTTACGTGTCGGCATGGGACCTAAGTGGCAACAGGGGCCAGGGCAACACCACCATCCAGGTACAATCATACAATCAAGCCCCGGTGATAAAAAAATTCACATGTGACCCCGGATCGGTAGGCAATGGCGGCACGTCGGTCATTACATTCCATGCCGTGGTTGGTGACGATGACGGGCTGGACGATATTTCTTCCGTGGAACTGGACCTTAACCCCGTGTTCTCCGATCCCCTGACCATGTACGACGACGGGACTCACGGGGATCAAACGATTGGGGATGGTACCTATACACTGGAGGTCACCGTACCTGAGGATACCAGCTTGAACACCTACACTGCCACGGTCACAGTCGAGGATTCCAAGGGGGAGACCGCGACGGACACAGAGACATACAAGGTGATCCTTGGCAATAATGCCCCCAAAGTACTTGCGGTAATGATAACCCCTGAGAACGTGCCCAATGACGGGACAACGGAGGCACTGGTCACAGTGGATGTCAGCGACAAGGACGGCCTTGACGATATCCAGGAGGTGAAGTTGAACCTAAGTGCCGTTGACGGCGATTTTGTTGCCCTGGGGGACGACGGCACCGGGGAGGACGAGGCTGCTGATGACGGCACCTACACAGGTACTTTCACTGTCCCACCCTCGGTAACTCCGGGAGATCACACGATCACGGCCCTGGCCGCTGACAAGAGCGGTGATGTGGGGACCTGGAAATACGAATTGAGCGTGGAAGAGGCGGAGTTCGTGCCTAAGATATTATCCGTTGAGACCACTCCAACCAATATAACCACGGATACCGATGAGATAGTCATCTCCGCCCAAGTAACAGACGGGAATGATGATCTGTTCTCGGTCATTGCCAACCTTGCAACCATGGACATCGGCACCGTTTTCTTAAGTGACGAAGGTACCCTTGGTGACGATGTTGCAGGAGACGGCTGGTACAAGGGGGAGGTGGATATAAGCGGCGTATCGGAGGGAAGCTACGACGTCACCGTAACGGCAAACGACGAGAAGGGAAACAGCGTTGATTTTTCCCTGGCCATCGTGATAAACCTGCCTGTGGCGGAGGACGGCGGTTCGGACGACGATGACGGATCCTCCGATGGCAACGACACAGCGGACGGTGCGTCTGACGGCGACGCAGAGGACGGGGAGGACGGGGAGGGCAACACCACGACCAAGGACGATAAGAAGAAGGATTCAGCCCCGGGATTGCCTCCCGACCTGGTAGTCTTGGTGATTGCCATGGCCGCAGTAATCAAGCTGTTGTATAGAAGACGAGAATAATCCTATTGTGGTCCCTGGCACTGCTGGCATCTGTGATTAAGCTGCTGTCTGGAAGACGCGAGTAATCTACTTTCAATCCCTGGCACAGGAATCGATATAATCCATTTGAACCCTGACAACCTCTCCGCTGTCCCTTGCATTGGAGTAAGGTTCGAGCAGGGCCTGATTCAGGATAAGAAATCCGGGAGCCCATTTGTACAATGACAACAGGTCTTCAGCTTGGGTCCTTAAACCGCCGATATAAAGGGCCGCGCTTAATGCCTCTAGACTGGACAGTTTGAACGGTCTGCCGTAGTTCACAGGGTTGGCGGCGAGCAGGTAGGGAAGGGCCCTGGGTACAACGTTCTTTGCTTTTTTTAACTTCTCGAAGATACGGTCCACATCCTTCCATGAGCAGTCTACCACCAACAGGCCCCGGCCCGTCATTCGTTCCCTGTCAGTGGGGGAGAGGGCCTTCTTTGCCGTGGGGTCCAGTAGAAGGGCCCTGTGGGGCACGGAGTGCATCTTTGTTAAAAGCTCGGCCTTGCCGAAACGGCCCATCTTCCTGGCGGTGCATTTCTTGGGGTCGTCGCCTGAGAGATGATAAATATATATGGGGGCCCTCCCAACTTCCGGGCCCTCACATGGTGTATCCGATGTCACCATAGAGGTCCATCTCTTCCAACCAAGGCTCCTCTCGCTGGTCGATCTGATTCAGTATGTCGAAGATCTCGTCTTCCGCGTCCTCGTTGTTATTCAAAAGCACGGATAAGAGGAACTTGAGCTGTTTCTTCAACAGATTGTTCTCGTTCTTCAGCTTACTTACGTATTCTTCCATGTCGATGTCATTCTTGCTCATACTACCATTCCTCTTTATGGGTAAATGGGATTTATTTTGGACAATGAAATTTGGTTCAAATACATCCTCATTCCTGCCATTATCCTGTAATATATTCATGTCCTATATAAGCTTGTCGAAAAATGATAGGATTATATTGTCCTGGGAGAGAGCCTTTTCCAGCAAAACCGAATCCATTGTTTCCGTAATATTATCGGCTTTTTATTTGTGTCTCAATATATTTGAACCAAATTATTTATACCTCGGTTTCCATATCTGTTTTGGTGTGTCCTATGCAATTCGAGATCAAGACCAAGATAATGAAATTCGGGGATATCTATGCTATTCCTCTGGAGTTCGATTTTTGTATGCGAACTGGTCTCAAGCTTGGCACGGGGGTAAAACTAACCGCCCATGAATTAGGTCAATTCGAGATGAAGATCGATCACGAGTCCGGGGGGGTATGCAGTATTTGCGGCCAGGAAACAGGCTTCAACAGGTGCGTGGCCTGCGATCGATACGTGTGCAACAAATGCTTCGACCCCCTCCTGGGGGTCTGCGAGAACTGTAAAAAGAGGGAATAGAACTATTAAACTTAAATAAATCATATGCATTATACCAATGTGCTTAATCTATAAAGGTGCAATATTAAATGGTGGAAGAAAGTGATAATCCCAAGGAAGAAGAGGACGATAAGCAGGGCGATGAAGGATCAATGACGGAAGCAGAAGCTAATTCCGAAGAGTTAAGTAAAGAGATCGAGGAGCAGTTGGAAGCGGAGGTGGAGGCCGAACTCAAGGAAAGGGAAAGCACCGCGGAGGAGGAACTGAATGCCTGGCTGGGTCGGCAGGAAATGGTCAAGGAGGACCTTATGTCCCTTCTCCACGAGGAGGTGGGGAAGGTCAAAAAGAAGAAAAAGGAGGAGGAGCCCAAGGACAAGAGGAGGGAGATGCTGAAGAAGAAAATGGAGGAGTTCGAGTCCCAGGGCTACGATATCACGCCGTTGAAGAAGATCATCGGCGGCAAGGATGTTGATGAGATATGGGACAAGTTCGTGGCCTACATGGACGGAATCTCGATGTTGGAGGAGGCCGAGGCGATATTGGACACGATACCTCGGGAGGGGCACGAGATAGAGATCACGGCCATCAAGAAGAAAATGGACCAGCCGCTTCGGGGCCAGGAGATCCTGAAGGTGGCAAAGGTCTTGAAGAAGAAAACGGATTGGAGGCACAGGAGCGAGGGCACGGTCCGAATGGTCCTGGAGACCAAACTGAAGGACTGGAAGAAAAAAGGTTATGTCACGGATGGTCTGGAGAGCGCATTAAAGGCCGAGGACGTAACGGTGGCCGAGAAGGCCTTCAAGGAATACGAGGATAAACTGGAGCGCCTGAAGAGCCTGGAAAAAGAGCTTGACCAAATGACTATAACCAAGGACATGGAGACCGAATACGCTTCCCTCAAGTCAATGATGAAGGACCCGAACGACCTGAAGTCAGTGGAAACAGGAGTAAGGGAGTTCCGGGTGAAGTTCAGGAAGGAAAGGAAGAGGAACGAGTTTCGAGAGAAGTTGCAGAAATACCGGGAGGACGGCTACGTTGTGGAAAGGTTGGAGGAGGTCATTGACAAGGACCTGAACAAGGTGATGAAGGAATTCTTCGAGTTCGAGCGGGACCTTGAGACCTTGAAGTCCCTGGAATCAAAGGTGGACGCGTTAGCCAACCACAACGTGGATGATGAGACGATACAAGAGTTGTACATGCTGCTTAACGATCCATCCAATATAGCTGAATTGAGGGAGAGGACCTCACAGATCGAGAAGAAGGTCATCAAGGAAAGGAGGGAGGAAGAGGAGACCGGAGCTGAGGAACCGGAAGGTAAGGCGGAGGCAAAGCCCGGGCCGAAAGAACCGAAGGTGAAGCCAGAACCGGAGGTTGGGGAACCAGAGACGGTGAAACCAGAACCGAAGGCGGAAGAACCGAAGAAAAAGAGAAAGGCAAGGGAGGAAGAGCCGGAAACGAAAAAACCGGCGGAGAAGGCAGAGCCCGGCGTAAAGGCAGAGCCCGAGGAGATTCTGGATGTGGAGGAGGGGGGCATGGATGAAGTGCTAAAGGAGGTGGAAGCGGAACCGGGGGAGATTCTGAAGCCCGAGGAAGGGGAGGAAGAGGTGGAAGAGACTGAGGCGGAACCGGAGGAGATTCTGAAGCCCGAGGAAGGGGAGAAAGAGGTGGAAGAGACTGAGGCGAAACCGGAGGAGGCTGAAGAAGATCTGGAAGAACTGCAGCCGGAGCCCGAGGAAGAAGAGCCCGAAGAAGAAAAGGAGGCCCCGAAGAAGGAAGGTCCGGCCGTGGAAGAACTGAAGAAGCAGGTAGCCAAGTACGACGAGGCCGGACATCACGTTGATTATATCAAGAACATGGTGGAGGCGGGAAATCTGGAGGAGGCTCAGATGGAATTGGAGGACCTGCCTGATGTTATCGAGCAGGTGGATAAAATGGTGGATACCTTGGAAGAATTGGAGTCCGAGGATCACGAAAAAGAGATCAAGGAGCTGAAACATAATATTAAGAACTTAGGGTCATTTGAGGAGAACCGGACGGATTACGAGGCACTGTTGGAAGCGGTTCTCAGGGAGAAGGAGAAAAAAGTGGAAACGGTAATGGACCACATGAAGGAGTCCCTGGAGAAATGGAAGGATATAGGGATTGACGTGAGCTCCACCCGGGAGATGTTGGAACTGTTCGAGGACGAGTACGAGGGATGGAAGACAAGTGGGCGGCCGGTGCTCCAGCTTCAGGAGATTATCAAAGGAGACTTAGACATAGTGTGGGGGGAGTTCAAATCCATAGAAGAAAACATGAAAAGGGTTGAAAAGGCCAAGGGGGAATTGGAATCCCTGAAGGACAGTGGGAACGCGGACGAAGTGGAGGATCTACTCGAGGAACTGAGCGATCCGGATAATATCGACGAAGTGGAGGAAGAGATAGAGGCTCTGAAATCCGGTGGTGCCAGGAAGACCGCCGTGAAAGAGGAAAAAGAAAAGAAGTCTGAAAAAGGGGAAACCGAGAATTTAGATAAAATGCTAAAGGAATGGGATAAGATGGGGTTCGACACCTCCGAGTTACAGGAGGTCCTTCCTACAATGGACCAAGAGGAAGCGGAGGACATACTATCGGAGTACGAGGAATTGGTGGATAAGGTCCAGGATATGGTTATTGAACTCAAGGAGATGGAAAAGGATAATCCCGAGATAAATGAGAACATGATATACCTAGAGATCATGGAAAAATATCACGACCTGGAAATGGCCGAGGAAGTGTTAAGGAAGTTCGAGGAGCTCAAAGGGGCCCTTCAACCAACGAAAGAGAGTTTGAGAGAACCAACGGAATTAGGTGTTAATGATCTGATAAAAAGAGGGAACATGGCCTATCAGAGCGGGGATTACGACGAGGGCCTAAAATATCTTGAAAAGGCCCTTAGCAAAGACCCTGGAAACAAGAAAGCCAAATTCTACCAAAAAAGATGCAAGATGGCTATGAGCGAAGAGGGCGGCACGGAACCGGGCGTTAAGCCAAGGCCAAAGAAGAAAAAGAAAAAGAAGAAGGTAAAGGCAAAGAGGGGAATAAAGATCATTCCAGAGCTGGAGAAGATACAGGCGGATCCGAATTGCGCCGTGTGCGGCGGAACCGGAAAATGCACTTCTTGTAAGGGCACGGGGGCATGCTACTGGTGCGGAGGCACGGGCAAATGCTCGGAATGTGACGGAAAGGGGGAGATCGACGGCGAGAAATGCAGCGCCTGTGACGGCAGCGGGGTATGTGAGTGGTGCCATGGCGAAGGCGAATGTTACTGGTGCAAGGGCACGGGCAAATGCGATAAATGTATCCTCTCTAAGGCAAGGGGCAAAGGAATCGATATATGAGGTGTAAATAATGGATAAAAAAGTGGCGGCACTGGTACTTGTTATAGTAGCGGCCGTGGTAGCGGCCGCCGTCTATATGGGCATGGCAGATGAAGGTAATCACGATAAAGATGATGACGGACCCAGTATAATATTGGATGCTGAGATATCAACAAACAAGCAGGGAGCTGAGGTGGGGGAGAAGATCGAGTTCTCCGGTGCGAAGTCCACGCCCCAGGATAAGATAAATGATTATTATTGGGATTTTGGTGACGGGGAAACAGGCCAAGGCATGACTGTTACACATGCCTATGATTCGCCAGGGACCAAAAATGTGGTACTCAACGTCTCCGACGGAAAGGGTTACTTTGACGAAGAGACCTATCGAATTACCATAGTCAACTCCACTTCCCCCGAAACGGTTCCCAAGGCGCAGCTCAACTGCACCGGTGCCCAAAACCCGCTGACCGGAAAGTATACATTTACTATATTGGTGGTGACTGTAACCAACACCACGGGACTTGAAAATGTCACCTTCCAGTTGTTTGACAATGCCACTGAGCACGTGAAGGTCAACGGCACACTGTCCACTCTTCCCAACATTCCGGGAACCTCCCCTATAACCTATGTTGACCTTGCTCCGGCAGAGCAGATAAATCAAGGGGACAGTATGAACATCAAAGAGGACCTGGGCAACGGTAATACTGCCGTGGCCGGGGACGTGCTGATATTCTATTACAAATCCACCACGGGGCCTATAATCGGCTCTACCTCCCTATCTGCGATATGACATACACGTGGTGTTGACGTTGACTAAGCGCAAGGGTCTACCCTACAAGGAGAGATTTATTCTCTATCTTTTCCTGTATTCTCACCAGGACTACGAGGTCAGTGCCCCGGAAGAGCTTACGGCCAAAGGGATATCCAAAGCTATCGGATGTGCGGAGACCCATATAAATAGAATATCAAAGCCCTTGATGGAAGAAGGATGCGTGGTCAGGGATAAAAAACATATTGTTTCGGATTATAAACGAAGAAAGAGAAGGTACGTTTATTCGCTTACTTCAAAGGGAATAAGGTATGCAAAGAGCATATTGAAGCGCTTGAACCTGGATAAAGATAAGATACATGACCTCCTGGAGATCGATCGGGAGGAAATTGACGAAGGCCGGGTCTTGGAAGAGCTATTTGGGCGGAAAGAAGAGCAAAGAGCTTTAAGGGATTTTTTGTATTCGAAAGGGAAAAGATTGGCTGTCGTCACCGGAACCAAAGGGATCGGGAAGACGGCTCTTGTCAACAAGGTTCTGGATGATTTGGGAAAGATGGTTCACAGGCTGAAGAGACCGGAGGATATTTCCACCCTTGCCCCGCCCTTGCGGGGAGTGGTCCTGATCGAACTCAGTGATTGGACAGGCGATCTTTTCCTCTTGTCGGGGGACCTGGTGAAGAAAGCGGATAAAATGGGATGCAAGGTAATCTTGGCCCTTAGGATGGATGTAAAGGAAAATCCTATGCCAAAGGGAGCGATCCACATTAAATTAGGGGGACTGGACCCGGAGCACATAGCATCGATTTTGGGCTGTGGTGACGGGGAGACGGTCGATATGATAACTTCGGTTAGCGGTGGGAATCCGTTCGTTGCCAAGATGCTTTATCTACCGGATATGTTCCTGCCGGAAGATATGACCATTGAGGAGTATCTGTTGATGAGATACATGAAATTAAAAAGCGAGGGTGTGATATGACAGAGGCCTTCCTTTTCTCGTTATCCGTGTCTTTCTTCGTGGTTTCACTCACCTTGTCCTTGATCGCGTTGACCATTAGGGCGGGGAGAAATAATCCTAGGATCAGGCGAAGGGTTACGATATATTACATACTTTGTTTGTTATCATTAATTACAACCCTATATTTATTGTTTAGAATGCCTGGCTACGAACCGGTTGTTGTCGGATTGGAGCTGCTCATCATTGCCGCTGCGTCGATCTCCGGTCTTTTTTGTTGGATGGTTCTGATGTCTCTTCTTCGAGCCTCAGGTTCTGAAGAATAGGACCTATTAGGTCGCTGATCCTGTCCATGCCCCAATACCTGAAATATTTGTTGCTCTTTTTTACGTGCTTGGAAATGTCTTCGATCTCTTCGAGGTATCCCTCCCCTCTCTCCTTCTTTTCCTTCAGAAGTGTTTTTTCTAATCTGGCTTTTACTTTATAGTAATTTAGAGGATGGCTTATCTTGCCCTTGTTACAGAGCTTGTCCGGTTTGCAAAGCCCGTTGGTTATCATGGAGGAGCACCCTGGTGGATCGTAGCCCTTGGAACCCACCTCTCCCATCAGATGCCTGATCTGGTACCTGGTCTTGTCCTCCTTGAAATCGGGTGCCGCTGAGAATATGGCCAGTATGTTGTCCTCGGTGAAGTTCAGCTTAATATAGAAAGTGGCCAGGGCCAATCTGGCAAAGTGTGATATGTTCACTCCCTCCCCCATCTTCTCCTTGAGGTCCCTCATGCAGGGCGGAGTCCTTGAAGGCGTTACTTCAGCTTCAACCATGGAATGTTTCTTGTGCACGTCCAGTACTGTCTTGATATCCCTGATGTAGGGCGCCAGATTCTCTATTATATCTTCGTTCACCGGCGCGGGGAGACCCTGGTGTATGTGATTGTCTATGACCTCTACAAGGAATCGGGACGCCTTCTTTTGGGTAAGGGTGAGGTACCCGTTCTTGATAACGTGATTCTTTAGACGAAATCGGGGGTTCTTCAATAATTCTCCGCCTTTTTTCAAATAATCTATCATGTGGATTTTACATTCGATTCTCTTTTCCGGTCCGAACTCCTGGCTCATCGAGACATTCAATCTCAGGCCGAATTGCTTGGCGATGTTTCCTATGATTTCTCCGCTTTCGTCACCAAGATGTCGACCCGCCCTTATGGCCTCCTTCCTGCAATAGTAGTTTATCAGCATTGGATCGGGATAGCAGGAGGCCAACATCCTTGCGATAACGTAGGAAAGAACGTTGTGTATCTCGTCCTCCCGGCTTGCTATTCCGTCGGAGAATCCTTTATTGTACCTTGTTCCTATATCAGTGGGAAGGTCTTTCCTGGCCTCCTTGGATAACGGGATCCCGTCCAAAATGCGGAGAAGCGCCATTCTTTTTTCGTCCTTGAATAGATCCGGTTCAAGAACCATCTTGAGATTTACCCTTTCATCCCTCATTACCTTTTTTGCGGCGAGGAAGGGATACTTTGCGGCAAAATTGTGCAGGTTTCCCTGTTCCCTCAAACGGTCATAGAAAGCTTCGTTATCTTCGTCCGGCTCAGCCATCGTACCGGTATCCTAATGGTGAGATATTAATATTGGCCTATCTCATTGTCATTTCGAGATCACGGTGGCTATGATTGAGAGCAGCACGCCGAGCCCTTGGATGGAAGTGGATGCCCAGGCACTGAACTCCCCGAAGGTGCCGTTCATGTATGCCAGGGAGGCCTGTATTATCAGGCCGATGAGCCCGATACCCGCTCCAAGCATGATGAGGAACCGGCCGGAGCGGAAGAAGTTCTTGTAGATAAGTAGGCCGCCAAGTATCACCGTAATGCCTCCCAGGGCGGCAAGTATGATCAGAATCTTGAACACGAGCTCCGCTTCGGAGCCGGATATCCCAATGGAAGCCAGAACATCCTTGAGGAACTTTAAAGTCCCTACCATGCCTGTCCACCCGGTGATAACCAGCAGGAGGCCGCCTATTATAGCAATTATGCACGCAGGCTTGTTCCTTGCACCTTTCAGCACCATTTTTTCACCAATACCAGATAGAATCCATGGAATATAAGGTTAGCCCTTTTCGATGGGTAGGGGGCTCCGTTCCACTTCCAATCGGTCCGCGGTGGGGTATTCCTCGATAAGGTAGCAGTGAAGACCGGAATCTACTAGGTTCTTGGCAATATCCTCCAATATCCACGCCGCGATCTCTATCCTTCTCCTTTCCCTGTTCAAGTCTATCAGCTCGCCTTCGACATCGTATCGGTCTTTGATATCTTGGTAAACGGCATCGATATCTCCGTCTAGGGTGATGATTATTCCCTTCAATATGGTCCCGTCCTTGGTGATAACCTCGTAATCCCTTGCGATGTTCTCGGCCCTTCTATTTATCCTGTTCCTTAGCTGTATCCCGTCCTTGAAGGAGGATGTGCAGTAGTGGATCCCTATGTCCAAATCCTTTAGGCCCAATACCTTTCTGGCCGTTTCCTCGCTGCCCTTTACGGCGTAAGAGATATCATCCTTCACTTTCATGTCTCTTGATCGGAGGGCCTGGGTGTTGCTCTCGCTGTACTCCAGCTCGTTGAGGTTTATCCAGTTTATACCTTGATCGGATGCCCATCTGACCAGTGAAATGATGTCCCTCTCCGTTCCGGGAATGACCGGGATCTCCACAGCAGTTTCGATGTCCATTTCGAGACATTCCCTTATTGTCTGGCAAACGGGCGAATCGTCCATGTTATTCCATTGATCCGGGTGGGGGTGGAATCGGATCTCGTCCAGACCGGCGGCCACCAATCTTTCTATCTTGTCTCCGTTCACAAGGCCCGAGGTGTACAGGTGGATATTGAACTCGGGGCCGAAATATTCCTTCAGGCCCGTGATATATTTCTCGGTGCGCTCCCACACCACAAGGGGATCTCCGCCGGTTATTCCCGCTCCCTGCGCGTCTATCAGCCCGGCCTCCCGGACTGTCTTTTCTATACCGTCTTCCCCGTCTTTATCGACGATCTCCAGCTCGTTGGCGAACACCCGGTCCTTACCCGACTTTTCCCCGCTCAAAGGGCAGTAGTAACACTTGGCAGGGCACTTGCCCGTTATTAATAGGACCAGCTCGCTCCCTTCGGCGCAAAGCTCGCATGCGGGAGATATAGGGGGCGTGTAAGCGGACCCGGACAGCCACTCCCTGACCTTGGGCAATATTAACCACCGAAGGTGATCAGGCCCATGGAATATATCGGAATGTCCTCCTCTTCCTTCGAGGTCGTTTCCTTCTTGCCCTCCTTGGTCTTGACCTCGTCCTTTACGCACCAGGGCCAAATCCTCAGGACCTCGTCCATGCGGATGATCAACTCCTCCAGAGCGATCTTGCGCCAGAGTATGTATCCCTTCTTCTCCTTGCCCTTATCCTTGTTCTGCCATTCGATCTCCTGGGTTTTGGTCTCGGACACGTCCGTCATCACCAGCATGTCGTCGTCGAACTCGGTGAGCTTTCCCTTGAAGGCCAGCCCGTCGCTCATTACCACCACGATGCAATCGTCCATCTACCAAGTGATACGGTTTATCGTTAATAACGGTTGTTGTAATGATTAAGGAAATGAAGGTCGGGTTTTTTGGTATGGAGAATGGTTAAATAATCATTGATTTATTATTAGAGATATGGAGATGGAAAAAGGGAAGAGGTGGAATATAAAGCGTCGAATTCTAATGATAACTAGTATAATTCTCGTTATTTTCTTGTTATTCGTATATGGATTTATATATCTTCCTGATACAAATAAGGTTGCAGAGATTCAAGGTTTAACAATCGCCGAAAGAATTGATGATGATACAGCTCCATATCAAACCATACGAGTTGTTAGAGCTACAATATATAACTTGAAGGCATGGTATTTAGATGCCAAATATCTGAACGTTGAAGTGAACAACCAATCATTCAATGTTTATGATGTTACTGGAAGTAGATATATTGACCCATATGGAAATCTAGATATTTGCATAAGTATTAAATCTGCATATGTTCCCGGTATTAGCTCAAAAGTTGGATATAGACCAATTGAATATACTCTGTTCTACAAAGGTCGTGAAATAGATGATAAAGAATTTATACCAGTTTCTACACCTTAATTTATACCATTGTATTATTAAACATTCGGTCCTTTTTTCTCGTAGCTTGTATTAACATATCAATAGCCCATCTTTACAGGGGACGATTGTTCACTCCCGCAAACCCTTATTAAACAGAATCATATGCGTAATCAAATAAGGTGAAATTCATGTCGGTAGTGAAGAGGACGCATCTGGCGTCCGATGTCGGGCCGGAGATGGACGGCGAGACGGTGGTTGTCAACCTGACAGGTTTGGGTGGCGGCACGGACCC
>CAZUZU010000046.1:0-3259 GCA_964624865.1 uncultured archaeon | reverse complement strand
GCGGTGTACCGGGCATTATCCCGTGGTTTCCGGGAGACGGTGGTTGTGGGAGGCTGGGCGGAGCGCGTGATACCCCGCGGCGGGGTAGCGTTCGTGCACCTGCGGGACGGCTCGGGCAAGATACAGCTGACCCTGATCAAGAAGGAGCACGGCGAGCTTTTCGACCTTATATCCGACCTGAACAGGGAGAGTGTTATCGTTTGCAGGGGTAATGTGCAGCGTAACGAGCAGGTGAGAATGGGTGGCGTGGAGATAATCCCGGAGACCTTGGAGGTGGTAGCGGCATCGGATGCTCCATTACCTCTAGGCGTGTCGGACAAGGTCGGTGCGGAGATGGACACCCGGCTGGACAACCGCTTCCTTGACCTGAGGAAGCCCGAGGTCTCGGCCAGGTTCAGGATTAGGTCCACGGTGATGAACTCGATACGCGATTTCTTTTACCACCGGGATCTCGTAGAGGTCCATACGCCGAAGATAGTTGCCTCCGCCACCGAAGGTGGGACAGAGCTCTTCAGGATCAAGTACTTTGACAAGAGCGCCTATCTGAACCAGAGTCCGCAGCTGTACAAGCAGATGCTCATGGCCTCCGGCCTCGACCGGGTGTTCGAGGTGGGGCCCGCGTTCCGTGCCGAGGAGCACGATACAGTAAGGCATCTCAACGAGTTCACGTCCATTGATATAGAGATGGCGTTTGCCGACGTGGAGGACGTTATGGAGCTCCTGGAACAGATGATAGCAAGGGTGATCTCGGACGTTAATAAAACGAATAATAAAGAGCTGGAGATACTGGGCATCGAAATTCCCGAACCCTCCCTCCCCTTCCCCAGGTTCACCTACGATGAGATGATCGATATGTCCAAGAAGGCGGGTGCGCAGATACCATGGGGCGAGGACATAGGCCTTGAGGCCTTAAAGGCCATGATAAAGAAGAACAAGCCCTTGAAGGGCTACTACTTTATCACCGGGTGGCCAACTGTCACCAAGCCCTTCTACGCACAGCCCGATGAAGGCAATCCAGAGCTCAGCCTGGGCTTCGACCTCATGTTCGCTGAGAGGGAAGTCACATCGGGGGCGAGGAGGGTGCACGATCCCGAGTTGTTGAAAAAGCGCATAGAGGAATGCGGCCTCAACCCAGAGGGCTTCGAGTTCTATCTCAAGGCCTTTGCCTATGGTATGCCTCCCCATTCCGGCTGGGGCCTGGGCCTAGAGCGGTTGATAATGATCCTAACGAACGCCCCGAACATAAGGGAGTGCGTGCTGTTCCCCAGGGACAGGTACAGGCTGGTGCCCTGAAGCAAGATCAGGATTTCAGGAATGTAAAGCTGGAACCGATCAGAAGCATATGTATTATTGCCAGTACCAGGGCCAGGACGCTTCCGTACAAGTGGATGTATTTCCATTTTTTATAGCCCATCCATTGCATGAGTCTCCTCTGGTAGATTCCGTTTACGGCCACCACGAACATAAGTATCAAGGAAATATCTCCCAGGATTATTCCCGGTCCGGGATATGTGGTTGTATTGCTGAAGATGATAATATATGCGTATTCGGAATATTTCCTGGTCATCAGGAACACGGCATGAATCAGGGTCGTGGCCAATATGAGATAGGATATCCAGCAGTGTAATCTTACCCGTTTCTTGCCGCCCAGTTTCTTGTTCAACCAGTGTTTTATTTCCGAGAACGGGGTGCCAATAAGGATGGAGAATATCAGTAAGCCGAGTGATACGAAGCCGATTATGCGGCCCAACCACCAGTATAAGCCCCGTAAGCCACTGCCTGAGCCCTTCCCTTCCTTCTCGGAGGTCAGAACCGAAGAATTCACTTCATTTTCGGCATGAGTCCCTTGTATATCGGCATCCGCATTTATGCCCTCGTTTACAATGTTAGTTACCTTGCTATAGGGAGAAAGAGCGTTATATGATATTGGGGGATTTGCCGCAATGTAAGTGGTGACAACTAGCAGAAGAGGTACGGCGATCGCGGCAAGTATCTGCTTGGAACGTATGGCTCTTATCTCCTTACTATTGACAGATGAGCTTTAGAAAATATTTAATCTTTTTTACACCCTCATGGTCATTAATAAAATGAAACCCAAGGCCAGGGTGTAACCTCCGAACAGATAGAATTTGTTTATCTTTAAGAGCTTTATCAGAAGGAATATGGAGACATACCCCACAGCAACCGATATGATGAAACCGACCGCGTACATGGGGTCGAAGTCGCCCGTATAAGTGACCATCTTGTAGAGGGCCGCCCCGCCCATGGGTAGAAAGGAGATAAAGAACGAGAAACTGGTAGCGTCCCCCACTTTTATTCCAAGTAAACGAGCCGAGGTGATTGTTGTCCCAGACCTAGATATGCCCGGAAGCAGGGCCAGGACCTGGAAACATCCAATTATTAGAGCGTTCTTCATGTTGATCTTGTCTTGGAAACCCGGTGGCAGGAGGTTCAACAGCAGTATGAATCCGTTGATGATCAGGAGAAGGGCAACGAAACGGACCGAAGAGAATGCCATCTCTATTTGGATGGCGAACAGGAACCCGATAATGATTATGGGTATCGAGGCCAGGAGCACCTTCCATGACAAGGGGCTTTTTAACGTGACCAGCGGTTTGATATCTTTCCTGAAGTACAACAATGCGGCTACAAGGGTGCCCAGATGTAGTATGGCGTCGAAGAGGGTCCTCTCTTGGTATACTGCAAATAATTCCTGGGTGATCACCAGGTGGCCGCTGCTGCTCACCGGTAGCCATTCGGTCAGACCTTGGAGAATGCCCATCAATACGTAGTATAACATGATTGCCATTCCCGGATAAGAGGGTTTGGTTATTATCTTTTTCCTAGAAAAATGGCCGAACTCACCGTTATGTATAAATATGCAAACCCCAATCCGCTGAAGCACAATCAAGGGGCCGTGGGGTAGCTTGGTCCATCCTCGTGGCTTTGGGACAGCCTTTCTTTGCCCGGCAAAGAAACCCTGGGGAAAGAAACCAGGTTCGTCGATGGGTCGAAAGGCTGCAAGATAGCCATGCACTCCAGTTCGAATCTGGGCGGCCCCACTTGTCTTTTTGCACGAATAACAAAACCAATGGCTATGCAAAATAGGCAAGGGTCGCCCCATTTTAGGAGATTTTTCCCTGGGTTTTGGTAAAAGAAATCCGAAAACTTTTTTAAACTAGTAACACAATGAAGGTAGTTACGTAAGTGTGGTCTGGAAAGGGTGGTGTAGAACCCAAAGACATGTGTCACCCCTTTG
>CAZUZU010000045.1:0-18265 GCA_964624865.1 uncultured archaeon | reverse complement strand
GTTGTAGCAACACCTACAATGCAAAGGGGTGACACATGTCTTTGGGTTCTACATTAATATTGGTTACTTTGTATATCTATCGCAACAAATTTAAACTCGATGAGTTGATGAAGAATGAGAAGAAGGGAGTCCTGTCCCTTTGGATCGGTTTCCCTATATTGTTATTCACTTTTGTGTTAAGTAAACAAATCAGGTATACTCTCCCAATATTGCCCGCTGTTTCAATCTTGTTAGCGTTTCTCTTACTCAATATTCCATTTGGAAAAGTAGATAATAAGTTAATATGGAAAAGAACTCAAGGTGCCCTTATTGTTACGTTGCTGTTGATCTCCATGTATAATTTTTCCACTTATTATAACGAAGAAAGTGATTATAGAAATACGGGTATCCCCCGAGGTTATATTAATTTCGATTGGGAATATGATCAGATTATAGATACAATAACCGAAGATCGAAATGATAGGGATTACATATCCAATAAAACTCTCAAGATCGGATTTTGGGCGATGTATCAATATGTCAGTTGGTCTTCGTTTTACGACTATTTATACATAAACGGTCACCGTAATATTGATGTGGTTCCTTTTCTATTGAATCAAAGAAAGAATGAAAGTACATACTCTTTGCTGAATCACTGTGATTATATAATCACGTATACTGAGATCACCGAAGTCCATGAATATATGGAGGTCGCGTCTTATCTTGAGGTACCTCCCGACGATTTCAATACCAGATATGTTACTATAGAACAGATACATGTTGATGATGAAAATTTTTACTCCGTTTTGAGAAGACAGAAGAATGCAAGCAAGGACCTTGAAAGAGACATGTATTTCTCCCGGGATGACTTCTCTTACTCCTGCATGAAATTTAATCTTGAAGGTCTCTCGACAGAAAAAAATGTTTCAAACGGTTTTTTCAATTTCTCATATTATGAATACTATCGTCTGCCAAAATCTGCAAAAGGAGAGCTTATATTACACTATTATGATGAGGATGAAGAAGAAACTAACCAAGAAATCCTCGACTGGGTCCATGGATTTTCAGGCGCTTGGAAACATAGGTCAAATCTCATAAACCTCTCCAATTGTTCATATGTTGAAATCGAATATAAAATGTACTGTGACCATGGTTGGGATGATATAATGGGCGGGGGATGGTACATCAAGTTCCCCGAACATTACAATATGTCTTTGGTTGAAAACAAGAACTGGCAAAAGGGACATTTCGACATCTACGCACCATTCATCAAGTAACCTTTCAACCAATAAAAACATTTAAATCGTTCCTGATTTTTCTAACCCTTGCCAAACCCAATACTCGATAGATGTTCCTTCCTAAGATACGGTGTAGCAGATGATGTCCAGAACATACCTGGGAGTGTCGGCGATATACGATGCAATGATATTTCTAATAATAATGATGATCGCCATGGGCGTGCTGATAGGCACATATGGCACAAGCGATAGCGAAGTGGGCGATTATATAAACGATCTGGACGAGGCGCTTTATACCTTGGACATCCTGCTGGAAACAACCGTGTCGGAGGTAGTTCTGGAGACGGAAGACCCGTTGATTCTCAAGAACCGTACGGTAAAAGAGCTCTTTTCCTTTGCCGTATATTCCCTGAAAGATGGAGAAACGGGGGAATCTCTCAATCCTCTTCTTTCCAATCTCACCTCTGCCACAAACAAAACCATGTACAAATGGAACGGATGGGGGCTTGATGTTGCCCTAAATTCCAAAGGGGGTCTCATCTCGCAAATTAACATTTCAGGGGGCCATATTACTCGGAACCGGTTAGTAACATCGCGTTTGGCGGCAGGCAGAGACAATGATCAAATAGAGTTTAAGCTTACGTTATCGAGGTGAAACATATGGACGAGAGCGGGAAAACGACCTTTGCAACGGCAGCCGTGGTCATTTTGATCACCGTGGCCTTGCTTTCATCCCTGAGTTACTACATGAACCAGCAGGAGGTTAGGAGATCCGGGATGGTCACAAGGGAAAAGATAATGTCATCCAAGGCAGGTGACGAGACCGAAAGCCTTTTGGACTTTGTACAAACGGAGATGATCAAAGTGACGGTCCATGATAAATTCCTGTCTGAGGAAGAGGTGGATCTGAATTCCAGCCTATGGAACTATTTGGGCCGTAATTATCCAAAAGAGAGCGGTGATTACCTTATTCGGACAAGGGGTGTCAGCGCATCCTATTCCGCACCGGACATGAACACCATGGACATATACCCCGCCCGAGGACATGGAGGAAGGGGAGAGGTTGGCGACCCAAGGGTGGACAGGGCGGGGGAGTTGAGAGAAGGCAAAGCATCGCCATATTTTCGCATCTTTCTAAAAGGGACCATGGAGGTCGAGGACACCCGGTACGGGACCAGCCTTTCCTTTCCTGTTTGCGATGAAAGGACCATCGACACCCCTTATCCCTTTCTATTGGAAAAGTTCAGGGGCCTGGAAAGGATGGTGGTGGGAGACGATTCCCATGTGGGCAGATGCATGAGATATATCCTCACCACCCTGACCCAGTATCGTATCGTCCAAGGCTGGGGGCATCTGGTTGACGAGGACATGGATGCCTATTTGGCGTCAACGGGAGCCTATGAGGATCTCTTGTCCCACGGGGATATCGAGATCGCGCTTAACCTGGCCTTGATACTGGAGCTGCTGCAGACCTTCCGGGGGCTTGATCCGTCCGTGTACGAGGATTTTGACGCCTACAGCGGTTTAATGATGGAAGAGGGGATCGGTGACCTAATTAAAGGATGGGCTGCCCGTGGCACGGTTGATCCCGCGGATGTCGCCGCCCTTCTCTACGAATACGATGAACCGGGACTAGACACGGCAGCCGTGCTGTCCCAGTCCCTGTATGCGGTAATAGACCTGTTCTTGCTGAGATTCTTGGACTACTTTGGTTTGGGCGAACATTTCGAATCAATAATGGATGGGGTCCAGGGCCTCGGTAATTGGGTGATTGAGACCGGGGAGGAAATAGAAAAATGGGGTAAAGACACGTTGAAGGCCGCAACGAAATTCTGTGAAAACCCCTACAAAGGTATTAAGGATTTTTCACCTTCGAGACAGGGGCTGGATATGGAGGAATATTTTATCCGAACGGCTGCCGATTTCACCGATCACAAGTTGGCGATCAACGGTATAAACGGCACCCTTTTTCACCGCCCCGTCGGGGACACGCCCTTGGATGCGGATGACGAACCAGGCTATCCCGTGAAAAAAACGGACAAGGAGTTCAGTTCTTACGTGGCATGGAGGGAGAAGGAGAGCTACAACGGCTCCTATAATCTCACTGTCTACAACGTTACCCTTTCCCCCAAGAGTGGTGGTGGGATCGAGCTGAGGTACCGGCCCCAAAACATATCCGGTCTCGACCTGGCAGATGATGAAGTAGCTTCCTTCTATATGAATATTTTTTCTTCCATAATAGCCAATTCCACCGAACAAACCGAGGAGGGAAGGGATACCCGATTTGACGTGAACGACCTCAATCTGGGCAAGAAGGCGGCAAAGGCCATAGAGCAATCGGTAAAGAGATTCGTAATCGCTGTGACAGATCACCTGTTCGGTCCGGAATCAGGTTTCACAAACTATCCTCTGGGCGAGATCGACCCCGGGGACAATGTCAGCCTCATGTCCACCATGAACCAGACCATAGCCCGGGCTTTAAAGGAGTTCAAGCAGGGCCTTGAGCCTGGCTCTGAACTCAGGTCCCGTATCGACGGCGAGGTACTGGAAAGCCTTTCCGACCAAGGGTTCTTAGATGCCTGGAATGAATCATTCCATAGATTGATGGAGGTCGTGGTTGCCAACCTGGATGCACTGGTAAAGGAGGACCAGGTTCAATATGCCAAGGAATGTGTAATCGGCCAGCTGGTCGAGTTGGAATGGTGGCAAGCGCTCCTGGTCGAGACAACCGTGGACACGATATCCAATACAACGGATATGGAGATCGATTTCATCAGGGCCGACCCCCCGTCTGGTCAAGAGATAAAGACCAGGGCACTGTCCAACTTTATCTCGAGCAAAGGCAATGAGCTGAAAATCGGGTCCCGAACCTTTGCGTCGGATACCCTGGGTCAATTTATAGAGGAAGAGGTAGTTGCCTGGGCGGAGCAGGGGTACGAAGACGTGAAGTGGTACTACCTGTATAACCACGATCTGGACCAGATCGAAGGGGATGTTAAGGATAGTATCGGGCCAGGTTTTCTAGGCGAGTGGTGGGATATCGCCGGGCTTGACAGGAGGAGCGGTGGATGGAAACCGGGTTCCTTTGCCTGGGACGTGGTCAAAGGTATAACCGAGGGCTGCGAAGAGGGTATCGGTGGTATCGAAGAGGGATTCGACGGCCTGTCCGATCATATGGAGGACATGGTGGACGCGTTTGGTCAGGGCCTCACCTCGGCCCAGCGACTTTCCAATATGGAGTACAGATATCCCATCCCCTCGTCAAGCTATTTCAAGTTCTGGAACGGTAACGGCTCGGCGTTGAATTGTTCTCAGGCCTCCTTCACCGCTTCAATGGACCCGGGATATCTGAGGAGGGGGGAAGAGGTTGAAATAGAAAAAAAGATAGGAAAGGGGAAGCATTACACCTCCCTTGGCCGAAGGACCGAGCAGCCTTTTAACAATTGGTGGGACGTGAAGGTCAAGGGCTCCTTTTGTTTAATGGTGGAAAGTAACCAGAAGGAGATGTTCGTGGACGGCCGGTGGCTGCCGGCACGAATAAAGCAGAACGTCACCATAGACCTATCCATGAGGATACACACCTCCTCCGGCTGGCCCTTGGAGGCGGTGGATTACGATGCCACGGATACGGCGCACGAGGACTTCTTCAAGGCAATGAACAAGTTCTTTGACCAGGCCTGGAAATGGATAAAGGAGCACGGAGGACCGGTTTTCGAGGCGATCCAAATGATCATCGAGCTCTTCAGTAATATCATGGGCACGATAATGAAGTATTTTTCAGAAGCGGTGAAGATGATAGGGGAGATGTTCACTTGGATAATAGATCAGATCAAGCAGCATATTATGTCCCTTTTGGATAAAGGCTTGGACAAGCTCAAGGAGGCCATGGAGAAGATATGCGGCGATGACGGCAGGTTCGAGATGAATTTCATGGGAGTAGAGTTGGTTTTAAGTTCCAATTCAATGGTATTGGAGAGCGGGGGGAAGGTCCCTCTTTGGATAAAGATCGGTGGAGAGATAAGCGGTGTGGGTTACAACGTTAAGATAATGCCGGTGAAGTGGGAGGGAGAGGTAACTGCCCTGGTAGAGACCAATATCAAGCTGTTCGGCCTGAAGATACACGGGAGCATAGAGCCTCTGATGATTATACAGGAGCATATCTTCGAGGGCACGGTGCTTTGTGCCAATAAAAAGGGAAACGGCTGGAAAATGGAGATATTCGCCCCCCACATGGGTCCCAGCGGCGAGACCTTGAACTACGAACTGAAGGTCACACCAGTGCCGATACCGATACCTCCTTTGGGCATGCAGGCCACCGCCAATGTTGGCATGACCATTGTATATGACAATCCCATAGAGAACAACGTTGTGATAAACGAGTTCGAGTTTCCTTTTTCGGTTTTCGACGAGATCAACGATGCGATAATAGAGGACTGGGACGGGACCCAACCAGTTTCCGAGATGTTCACCGGCCCGGAACTCTCAGTGGAGTTGTATAACCCCATGGATGAGGAAGTGACATTATCCCAGTGGGAGCTGGAGAACCTTCGGGGCGGGAAGCGGTCCATGACCTTAAGCGGCACCGTAGAGCCGGGGGAATTCTATACAGTCACGGTGCCTCCCACCTTCTACGGCTCTATTCTCGAGCAGGTCAGGCTGGGTAAACTGCCCATAGGTGACGGCTTGATGCTCAGGGACGGAGCCGGGGATATCGTTGATCGGACCGATTTCTTGTTCCCCCACACAGAGGAGGGAGAGAGCTGGCAAAGGGATTATGACGGAGGTATCCTGTGGGTGCAAAAGGGGTCTACAATAGGTTCATCCAACGGGGAGCCCGAGACCTTGGATATAAAGAAGATGGTGAAGGGCATGCTGATATCCACGTTCACCGATACATTGGATGAACTGGAGGAAAGTTCTGCATCCGGATTGAGCTACGTTTACGAGTTCGTACAACTCTATCTGGAGAATTTTAAGGAAAAGATGCTCGATTTCATCAGGTTGGCTGCCATCGAGGCGGAGTTCTACCTGGAGCTGATATTCTCTTCCTTGGGCGCGGTGGGGGACAGCGGCATTAACCTAAAGCTTTCCTTCGTAATGAAGGGCGGGGAATATATCGCAGATCTGGTGGAGTGGATAATCGACACCATCGTGACCTTCCTGGATAATATTGGCAATCCCACAGCTGCCAGGGCGTATCCCACGCTTTCCCAAGATGTAATAGAACACATGTATGTGAGATTGGACCTGGGCTTCTCATTGGATTCCACCCCTGATTACACCACGAGTTTCCTGGACCCTGGTGGCGGAGATGAAGGCGAAAACCAGTTGAAAATCAGGATCGAAGCGAATATCCCTGCCATCGGCGCCATATGCTTCCAGAACTGGGGTAGGTGGCGGGTGAATTTCGGCCTTGTAATAAAGGGTCCCATGGCAGAGGCCATTTGCAAAGGCATCTATGGCGAAGAGAGGGACGAACTGTATATCATATACGGAAGCGTCTACGAGCTCAGGAAATGGAAATACGCCGTGCCTTAGGGCTATTCCCATACAGCTACGGTGAGCTTGGACAAATGGTTCGCGCGGCCCGTGGCCACGATACAGGGCCTGCTCTTTATCATCACGTCGCCCCGGATCTTTTCCCCCCCTTTGAAGGTAAAGGTGTCGAACTTGTCCCGGTAATCGCTGATATCCGATACTGAAATGGAATAAGACACGGAAACGGACAGGTCTCTCTTGATAATGCTGGCGTTCATTTCTTGGAGCTTGGAATAGGAGAATATTCCCTCGCTAGTCCCGTGAAGGGTCTTGTCGTAGCCAAGGAACGATTCCAGCAGGCCTTCGCATTCATTCTCAAGATCTTTTATCTGTCTGTCCTCTTCCCTTGCCGAGTATATGGTAAAGGATGCGCCCACAAAGGCCCCCAAAGTTATGACCACTACCATTATGGCTACTATCTCGTCGAAGGCCTCGAACCCGTCGTCATGTCCTTGCATCATCGTCAAGCAAGGAATGGTTGTGAGGCTATAAAGTTTACTTTATCCCTTAATCGACCACTCCGTCCTCGGTGAGGGTGAACACTGCCTCTCCCTCCGGCATGTTGGGACTGTCGATGAGCCTGCCGATCCTCTTGCCGCCCTTGCTCTTCCTGAGGTATACCCGGAATGTGGCGGTGTGGCCGACTATATGCCCTCCAATGGGTCGTGTGGGATCCCCGAACATGATGTCAACCTTGGAGGCAACCTGGTTGGTCACCACTATGGCGGCGTTGAACTGGGTGGAGAACCTCATCAGGGAATGGAGATGGCGGTTGAGTATCTGCTGCCTTTCCGCCAGGGAGCCCCTGCCGGCGTATTCCGCCCTGAAGTGGGAGGTAAGCGAATCAACGATCACCAACCTCACCGGGTTTTCCTTTGCGATCTCGAAGGCCTTGTCCACCAGCAGAATCTGATGGTCGCTGGTGTAGGCCCGGGCCACGTGGATGTGCTTCATAACCTCCTCCACCTTTAGGCCCTTGGCCTTTGCCATCTGGGTTATACGTTCCGGCCTGAAGGTGTTCTCAGTGTCTATTATCAGGGCGTCCGAATTGACCCCCCCCATGTCCGGCGGCAGTTGTGCGTTCACCATAAGCTGATGTGCCAGCTGGGTCTTGCCTGAGCCGAACTCGCCGAAGAGCTCTGTGATTGACTGGGTTTCGATGCCCCCTCCGATAAGCTCGTCCAGGGCCTTGGCACCAGTGGATATTTTCTTTACCTTGCCCCTTTCCTTGAGGACCTGGGTGGCTGTTTTGAAACCACCGACGTCGGCGGCCTTTCTTGCAGCGTTGATGATTTTTGCCGCAGTAGCCTCCCCGATCTCGGTGACCTCCGAGAGATGTTTGGGAGAACAGACAGCAATGGCCATCATATCCCTCATACCTGCTTCTCTCAGCTTATCGGCAATGGCGGGACCTACCCCTGGAAGGTCCTCTATATTGGTCTCTTTTTTTTCAGAACTATCTTCTTCATCTTTCTTTTCGTTTTTTGTCATTTGTTTTCACCTGCTTGGGATCCGTTATCTTCGTGGGCATCCCCGATCCCTTGTGAATGCCGTTAATACGAAAGGTCGAGGATATATAAAAGGCTACCGAGAAGGGATGGGCGGAAGTAGTCGGGATGCGCTAACTTTTTATTCATGAGTCTATTAATCGGGTCCATGAGCAAAGAGAGCGAAGAAAGACAAGAATATCATGAACTGATGGAAGCGGTGGGAGACAACAAGCAGCTCAAGGAGATCATAGCTGAATTGGAGGGTTCCGAATATGTGCAGGGACTTCTGGTCCAGGCGAATACCTTCACCGTGGGCAGATTGAACTTCAACGATCACGGCCGAACCCATTCCTTAATAGTGGCAAGGGACGCGCTGTTAATTCTGGACGCTTTGAACAAGAGGGGAATAAAGGCTAATATTGTAAAGGAAAAGCTTGGAAAATACAAGGATGCCCAGCTGGTGGTGGCCACTGCGGGATATCTTCATGACGTGGGCAACGCTGTTCATCGGCGGATGCATTACTTCCACACCGTTGCTTTGACCTGCGATTATCTCAACCGGGTTCTTGCACGGTTCTATAAAGGCAAAAGGCATGCCCGGGTGCTGGCCTCGATCCTAGAGTGCATGTTCTCCCACGACGACGAGGTTGAGTCTTTGTCAACCGAATCGAGTGCGGTCACCCTGGCCGACGGTATGGATATGGCGAACGGGAGGGCAAGGATACCCTTTTCCATGGGCAAGATAGATATACATTCACTTTCCGCACTTTCCATAAAAAAGGTGGAAATCCGGAGCGGCAAGAAGGACGAGAGGGCTGTGGTGATAGACGTTTACATGGATGCCACTGCGGGAATATTCCAGGTACAGAACGTTCTCGGCCCCAAACTAAAGGCCTCTACCATTGCAGGTCACGTTTCGGTGGTGTCCCACATCTTGGATAAGGACGGTACCGTAAAATTAGAGTCCGAATTGGAGTATTGAGTGAATATATGTCCATGTCAGATATCTTTATATAACATAAATCTAATTAAGATTCTTTATGTCCTGGGTATGTCCAAAGTGCGGATACGTCAACGAGGACTCTGCAGATGACGACGATGACGATGAGGATGCGCGGGGTATTGGCAGCTACAAGTTTCCCAGATGCAAGATGTGCGGGGAGCCCAGATGGTACAGCGTCAGAAGATGGTAAGATGATGGGATTTTCGATATTTTATCCAAGCATGTCCCAGGAATATTGATAGTGAGCGGATAAAGGCATGATAGTGGTAGGATTAGAGGGCACGGCCCACACAGCAGGGGTGGGCTTGGTAGACACAGACGGAAAAACAAGTGAGCGGATACTGGTCAATGTCATCGATTCGTATCGCCCGGAGGAGGGGGGTATCCATCCAAGGGAGGCGGCGAATCATCATGCGTCGGTCTTTCCCAGGCTGATAAAAAAGGCCCTGGAATCCGTGGAGGCCACAGGACGGTCCAGGGAGGAAATCGCCCTGGTGGCCTTTTCCCAGGGCCCTGGACTCGGCCCCTGCCTGAGGACCACGGCCATAAGCGCTAGAACGCTGGCTCTTGCCCTGGACGTGCCTATCCTCGGAGTAAACCACTGTATCGCCCATCTCGAGATAGGACAGACATTGTTCCCCGAATGTAAGGACCCGCTTCTTTTATATACTTCAGGTGGCAACACCCAAGTAATAGCCTATGCAGGTGGTAGATACCGGGTTTTCGGCGAGACCCTGGACATAGGGATAGGCAATATGCTGGACAAGTTTGCCATACATGCAAAGCAGCCCTTTCCGGGGGGCCCCAAACTGGAGAAACTCGCATCCACATCCACGAAGTATATCAACCTGCCCTACAGCGTCAAGGGCATGGACGTGGCCTTCAGTGGAATACTTACCGCTGCCAAGTCCCTGTTGTCGAAGGGAGAGCCCCTTGCCGACGTGGCCAACTCATTGCAGGAGACCTGCTTTGCCATGCTTCTGGAGGTGTCTGAAAGGGCTATGGCCCACACGGAAAAGGACCGGCTATTACTTGGCGGCGGCGTTGCCTGCAATCGAAGGCTCCAGGAAATGGCTGCCGTCATGGTATCCGAAAGGGGAGGGGAGGTGTTCATACCCCCCAACACACTCTGCGTGGACAACGGGGCAATGATAGCCAACCTGGGCGCGATCATGACGCCCTTGGTAGAGATGTCCGTGCAGGAAACGGTGATCGACCAAAACTTCAGGACCGATGACGTTGAGGTAACATGGAAGTGAGATAATGAACGGAAACGAGCGGGATCAAGGAGAGGACAACAAGATAGACGGAAGGGTACTGGCCAAGGAGATAAGACAGGAAGTAAAGGCGGAGATAGACCGAGGGTACGAAGCCACCGGCCTAAGGCCGTGCCTGGGTGTTGTGATGGTGGGGGAGGATGACGCTTCCAAGGTCTATATCAGGCAGAAGGAAAAGGCATCAAAGAAGGTGGGGATAGAGAGCAGGGTGAAATATCTTGCCTCCGATTCTACACTGGATGAAGTGATATCTACTGTTGGGGATCTGAACCAAGATCAAGGGATACACGGAATCCTGGTCCAGCTGCCGTTACCCAAGGGGTTGGACAGGAACAAGATATTGGAAGCCATAGCCCCCTCCAAGGACGTGGACGGTTTTACTCCCACGAATTTCGGCAGGTTGATGCTTGGTGACGAGACCTTGAGCCCCTGCACACCCAAAGGGGTGATATATATGTTGGACTCAGTGAATTTTGATTATGCCGGAGCGGAAGTGGTTGTGATAAATCACAGTCCGGTGGTGGGCAAGCCCTTGGCCCTGATGCTGCTGAACAGAAACGCCACGGTAAGGGTCTGTCACGTTCATACCCGGGAACTTGCCGCCCATACGAAGGACGCGGATGCGGTGATAGTTGCCGCGGGGGTTCCCGGACTGATCAAGGCGGACATGTTGAAGGAGGGAGTAGTGGTCATCGATGTGGGGATAAACAGGGTCGAGGGTAAGATCGTGGGCGACGTGGATTACCATGCGGTAAAGGTGAAAGCAGGGGCCATCTCCCCTGTTCCCGGGGGCTCCGGTCCAATGACCGTTGCCATGCTAATGCAGAATACTTTGGCGGCTTTCAAGGGCCAGACGGGCTTGGATTGAAACATGCGTCCTTTAGGAGGTCGAGGTGTTGAGATGAACCGAAATTGGGAAATATTTTAAGCAAAATGGCCCGGGGATAACAAAAACTATTTATACTACCTGTTACCAAAATATAAAGCCATGGCAAGAAGAAAGGACAAAAGGATACAAGAAAGCACCAACGAAGTTCTTGACAAACTCGACATAGACATCTTTTTCGGACCTGCGGGGATACCACTGGGCTGCAAGGGAAGGACCATTAAGGACGGTATAAAGGACGTGAGGCATCTTGGTCTGGATGCAATGGAGATACAGCTTATTCGTGGGGTCGGCGTTCCCATACCCAACCTGGAAGTGGTCAACGAGGTGGCGGAAGAGAAACAGGTCAGGCTCACCGTGCACACCCCCTATTACATGGATTTTTTGGGCACCGAGGAGGGAATAGAAAGAAGCATTGAAACCCTGAAGTGGGCGGGAGAGGTGGCCCATCAGATGGGGGCAAGCATGGTCATTACCCATGTTGGCCTGTACCACGGTCGGGACAGGGACGATGCAATGGAGATGGCCGTAAAAAAGATCAGAAAGGTCCGGGACTGGTTCAAGTACAAGGAATACAAAGTAAAGATCGGTGTTGAACCTAACGGAAAGGGCGCTGTCTTCGGGACTTTCGATGAGGTGGCGGCACTTTGCAAGAGAATAAAGAGAACCGTGCCCATCCTTAGTATTCCGCACATACATGCCCGCTGCGAGGGCTGTATAAAAAAGAAGGAAGATTACGACCCGTTCTTTCAGAAGGTGAAGAAGATAACCAAGGAGAATGATTTTTACATCATATTTTCCGGGGCAATGCACGACGGCGTGGGCAATCTCCAGAAACTCACACCCATAAAGAAGGGGGACCTGAAGTTCGATTACCTGGCGGAATACATACTCGATCATCCGGATTTTGCCTATACCATCATATCGGATTCTCCGCTCCTTGAGCATGACGCATTGTACATGAAGGTAATATTGGAAAGGGTTCTTTTAAAAAGGGAGGCAAAGGCGGCCAGGGCAGCATTGAAGGAAAAAGGCTAGCCTCTCGAGAGTTAATATGGAAAGGGCTTAGTGGACTTTAATGCTCATTCAGATGAGTCAGTGCCTCTCCCACGATCGTGAACGAGCCAGTTATTACTATGAGGTCGTTTTCCCCGGTATTGTCCCTTGCTGTCTTCAGGCCTTCCTTCACGGTGGACGCGGCCTGGCATGATATTCCTTGCTTGTCGGCCCGGGCAGCCAGTTCTTTGGCCTCGGTGCTCCTCGGAGAGGAGGTGGTGCAGCATATCAATAGGTCGGCCTTTGGTGCCAGTAAAGGGATGATTGATTCCAAGTTCTTGTCTTTCAGAAGGGCCAACAGGAAAACGGTTTTTTGGTGGGGCATATGTTCCAATGCTTTGCATAGTGCGGAGATGCTGCCAGGGGTGTGGGCAACGTCGAGCAGGTACCTTTTCCCCCCTTTATCCATCCGCTCTGTTCGGCCCCTTAGATGGGGTGCACCGGCTTCGATACCTACTTGAATGTCCTTTTTGGCCACACGGTAACGGGTGTGACCGTCCAGCAGGTCCGCCATAGCCGCTGCCGTCCCCGCGTTCAAAGCGTGATGCTCGCCCACCCTTCCAACATCGAGGTCGTATCTCCTGCCATGTTCCGAATTGACCAATGAGAATGAGGTATGGTGGGAAGAAAGGGATATATCCCCGATCTTCCATCCATTTCCAGGGTCGGTTCCTATCCCCACCCTTTGAAGGGGGACTTTCTTTTCCTCGCACCTTTCCTTGACCGCTTGATAGGCCCTTCCCCCGGAGTTTGTAACGCAGAATTCTTCCTTTTTGATTATAGCCGCCTTTTCCCTTGCAATGGAGGATATATCGTTTCCCAGGTATTTGCTGTGCTCTATCTCGATTTGGGTGATACCCGTGCACAGCGGGGACAGAACGTTGGTGGCGTCCAATCTGCCCCCCATACCCACCTCTACCACGGCCAGCTCCACCCTTTCATCAGCAAATATCTTGAAAGCGGCAGCGGTGATCGCCTCGAAGTGGGTGAAGCCCTTTACTCCGTGATGGCCGGATAAAATCACTTCCAGGTTCTCGCCAAGTTTATTTTCTGATACCGGCTCCATGTCAATGAGTATCCTTTCTCTCTCGTGTACCAGGTGGGGCGAGAGATAGGTGCCCACCCGGTATCCCGCCTTCTTCAATATTGAGGAAAGCAGGGTGCATACCGAGCCCTTGCCCTTGCTCCCTGCGATGTGGATGGAATCGAAGGCCCGATGGGGCCGGTCCAGGTGATCGAGCAGGGCGTTGACCCTCCCGAGCCCCAGTTTTATACCGAACCGGTCCAGGGCCCGCAGGTTCCGATACGTTTTTTCATAAGACCCAGTGCCGCTACTCATTTTAGATCACCTTACCACATGAACAGGAAGAAAAGGACAGCGATCACCATGAGGATAATTGTAGCGACGACGACCCACTTGACGCTCTCGGAATCGGAGCCCCAGACAATGGGGATCGGGCCGATGAGTATCACTCCACCCCCCCTCACCTTGTTCCGACCCCCCCTCTCTCGGGTCATTTCCTTCTTATCTTGATACCGACCCGGTCTCGGGAGGGGCTGTTCGCCTCTCTCCTCCATGTTTTCCCAGCGCCCCTCATCTATGTCCACTGGGACGAAGGAAAAGAAAAGAAGGAATATCCCTGCCATGATAGCGAGTATGGATATCAATCCGATGATCCCCGTTCCCATGTAGTATGGAAATATCACGAATATACCAACGTTCCCCTCCCCTGCCATTACGCTGTAGCCTATAAGCCCCGCTCCGAGAACCAATAATACGAAACCCGCTAGTCGGTACCAGTTCATTGCAATCCCTTTATCTTTGGCGCCTTTTCCACGAGCTCGACCTTGAGCAGGTTGATCCCTAGCATCTCGTCAAGCTCGCCGGATACGCCGTCCACGTAGGCGAATCGCCTTCCTGTCTTTCCCTTAACGGTGATCAGGTAGTAGGGATAGAATATTACGTCCATGCCCACGAACATAGCCTCCTCCTCCAGAGCGTTCAGGAGCTTCTTGACTTCTTTTGGTTTGATATCCAGAGGAATAAAGGCCCTGCTGATGTAACATTCATCGATCATTGGAAAATCGTCCACGTCCCTGGTCCACTTTCTGGGTGTTTTAAGCTTGAACTTCCTCTTGTAGACCTTTGAACCGGTATCCTTGTCTATGTCCTCCGTTATCAGGCCCTTCTTGGCCATGCGCTTCAGCGCCCTCTTTGTCCAATCCAGGGGAAGGTCGAGCTTGGAGGATACACTGCCCGGGTCCATGCCCTTTCTCCCGGACAGTTCCAGTAAGACCTGAACGTCCTTTTCCTTATGTCCGTAGAGGTGGGAAAGGCCTTGGGTCCGTTGGAGACCCTTTTTGCCGTCAGTTATCAGCTCTCCCAGAACCCCGTCGAACATCAGGGTGTATATCTTTTCCCTTCTGATCAACCCTCCTTTGCTCTTCAGATAGATGCGGAAAAGTGGATATGCTATCAATTCTATGTCCTGTATGGTCTCCGTTTTCTTTCCCAGGCCCATGAACCTGCGGTCCAGTGATTTTTCAGCGGTCTTGAGGGCCTCTGGCTCTGATACGTTCAAGGGAACTGCGTGAACCGTTTTCCCTTTCTTTTTATATGCGTGGGCCACCCACCCAGTGGATTCACCGATCTTTTCCGCGTCCGGTTGGGGAAGTTCACCCTCTTCCACAGGGGCGGGGGGTGCCGATGTGTCCACGTCGACCACGTCCACCACCGATCTTAGGCCGGCCTTTGGCTTGGACACGCGCCTCTTCCTTTTTTCCTTCCTCTTTTCCTCCACCGGTATCCATTCCTCTATGGTTTCCCTCTGGGCGTCCAGGGCCTTCATCTCGTCCCTTAATCTGTTCTCCCTTTCCTCCACCTCTTTGGAGACCCTTCCCTCCAGCTGTTTCAACTCTTCTTCTATTTTCTTCCTCTCCTCCCTCATTACCTCCAGGACCTCTTCGATAAGTTCGGTCCTCTTTTCCTTGTCCCTTTCGTTTATTTCTTTTATAAGTCTCTCCTTTTCCTTCTCCATCTTTATTTTTTCCCTTTCCAGGGCCTCGGCGGTTTCGTCTGATGGCTCCGCCCCTTCCTTTTGCCCCGTCTCTTCGGGTTTTTCCCCCTCTTTTTTCCCTTTCCTTTCCCCTTCTTCCACCCTCGTTTCCTTCTCTTCCATTTCCTTGATATCCATCACCAGGTCTGCCTCGGTCTTCAATTTGTTGGCCTCGGCCTGGGAAAATACTCCCGGGTTGTAACTGTACACGAACAGCCCCTCGTTGGCCACCGCCGCGCTTCTCATGTCCTCCACGAAGTGCATTACCCTTGAGAAATCGTTCCTGCTCACCAGGAACTCAAGTCCCTCCAGAAGAACAATGGAACCCGGCTGGGAGGGCATGAAATCCTCTATGGTCTTTGCGATCTTGGTCAGATTGCTGTCCAGCACCTCCACCTCGTCTTTCTCCCCGCCCTGTTTAGTGGACAGCCAGAATATCCTTTTCACCTGTTCAACCCTTCTTAATCCCTGAAAATGCCTGGGATGGGTATGACTTACTATCAAGGTTGGCCGTCCCACGTAATTTTGATCGTTGAGAATGGCGTTGAATTCCTCGAAAACCCGTCCTTCCCGGTCTATCAAGGCACAGGACGTGCCGGGGAACATGTCTACGGATAAGCTGCTGTTTGCCCCTGCTATCCTGTCCGTTACCCGGGGTTTTGGTGGCACTTTTTTACCCTTTTCCGCTGCTTTCACCGCTTTCTTCATGGCTTCCGGTTCCATATTTATCGAAAAGGTGGGGGCCATCACCTCCGCCTTTATGGTTGCGCTGTCCTTTTCCGGTTTGGGCCGGGTGGACCTGGGGGTCACGTCCCCTCCCCTTCTCGGTGTTGCGGACTTGCCCGAGTGCTTGCTCAACCTCGGCCGCATCTGGGCCACCAAGGTCCTTTTCTGTGTCCTCTGGTCTGCCATTATCGCCACGCCTACGGGCAATGCGCGAATGAAATCGCTGTCTGCTATCATGCCAGGGAGCTTGGACGGTATCCTCCGCCTCAGGGCCACCATGTCATCCTCCAGGGCAAGGTTGTGGCCTATGAGAGCGTCCATCTGGCTGAGCACCTCGTCGTTGGTGGCCGCCGGTCTCTGGGTGGCAAGCACCAGGGCGCAGCCCGGTTTTCTTCCCAGTTTAGCGTATTCCACCAAAGCCTCCGTGCCCGGCGTTCTGCCCGTATGGGGTAGGATCAAATGGGCCTCGTCTATCAGAAGCCAGGTAACCGGGATGTTACCGTTGTTCCCGTAGGTAAGCCCGTCCCCCTCCGTTTCCTCCCGCCTGGAGGTGGCCATCCTTGCCTCGAATATCTTCCTGGCGAGAATGCCTGCTATCAACGCCCTCTTGTCTTCCCCGAGGTCGGGATGTGAAACGTCAATGACAGTGATGTTGTTGTTTACCGATATGTCAGTAATGGGCGTCCCCTCCAGTGAAAATATACCCCATCTTTCGGCCGCCTTCAGCCTGGCGAGGATGCTTCTCCGGGTGGTGGATGCGTAGCCCTCTCCCTTCGAGTTGATGTGCACGTCATACTCTATGCACTGTCTCATGTCCCCGATCGAGAAATGTCCGTTCCTAACACCTGGTATCTCCCTCTCTTCCCCGTTAACGTCCGCGGTATAGCCTTTCTTGACCCTTTCGATCACCTCTCCCAGGAGGAGCCCTTGGGTCTTGAACCGGTCTATGTCGAACACGGCGCACCAGTCCTCCACGGTAAGGTCGGCCACGGCAACCGAGAATTTCTCGTCGGCCCTGTCCCTCATTTCGTTGTAGTAGTTCACCGGCACGTAGACCTTGACGTTCTCCATGGCCTCGGGTTCCATGTTCCACTTTTTTAATACGGAGACCTCTTCAGCGCTTTTGTTCTCGTGCTTCAGGGACCAGAATATACCGATGGGGTCGATTATCACGGTACCAACGCCCAGCTTGTTCCTGGCAAGCTCCTCGGCGATTATTCCCAGGGTATAGCTCTTACCGCTTCCCCTCTTTCCGCAGATGAACACTACGTGCGGATACACCATGTCCAAGAGCACGCGGTAACCGGTGAGATCGTCACCCTCCAGTTGTTTCTCGCACATCGCCCCCACATCCATCAGCCCGCCGAGGCCGTACATCTGGTGCACCCCATCGCTCCGTCCCAATATTATGGATTTGCTCGGTTCGTCCAGCAACGGGCTCAGTTTGGAAGGGACCGTGGGCTTGAACTTGGTGGTGATATCCCTTCTTTTACCCCTTTTAAGGTGTGGGGGCTCGGTGACCTTGTCCGCGCTGGGTCCCGCTGTCTTAACGATCTCCTCGTAGGCCTGGTCCAACACGCTACGCTCCCTTTCTTCTGCCATATGTATCGAAAGCTACATATGTCTATGTCGTTAATAATTTTATGGCCTCACCCGCCTGTCCTTCCCTTAATACATGTTGAATTCCCACATGTCGCCCTGGAACCACATCTCCAATTTGTTGATCCCGTTCCTCACAACGTCCCCTCCCTGGCCGTTCGCCTTGGCTATGACCTCGACCCAACTGCTGTCCTTGTATTTGATGCGAAGCCCCTTTGATATCGGGGCCCTGAGCCCTTTCTGGCTCAGCGCTTTTAGAGCGGGACCAAGCTCCGCGTGTGAAGCCAGCTCCTTGACCTTGGACTTCAGCTCCCCCGGATCGAACATGGCGAAGAGCTGGGGGACCGTCCCCTCGATAATCCCCCCGAACACGAAGCCCCTTCCGCCGCCCCCTCCCACGTACTTGGTATCGGTGAT
>CAZUZU010000044.1:0-18462 GCA_964624865.1 uncultured archaeon | reverse complement strand
AAAAAATGGGTTGCTGAAAAAGATTGTAGTGTATAATTCAAAATCTATTCAGGTCATTGAAGATGTTTACAATCTGAAAAGATTGCATTCATCCCCGGGATACAAATTGCCGATCGAATTTGAAAAGGAGGAAACTTTAAATGCGATTGCTTAACTCCCTTTACAAGAACAGGGGGTCACTCCAATTGTTTTCATATCGGGATCATATTTCGATATTTTTATATATCCGAAGCGGATAGTAATGATACCTGCTATGGATTGTCAAATCTATCAAAAAAGTCATCTAAATGTTAAGGAATCACTGATAAAATGAAAGAAAAAATCCTATCACCCCCGCTCCAAAAAGTACCTAATTCCGATGCAACTGATACATATTATATAATCTGTGCTACCCATCGCTCAGGGAGCACATTATTATGTCATGCTTTAGGTGAAACAAGATATGCAGGGGATCCTCAAGAATATTTTCAATATGGAGCCCCCCATTCTATTAAGTGGAAAGAGAATGAGCAATTAGAAGAATATATTAAAAGAGTATTTAAATCAAAATCTCGTTCTAATGGAGTATCAGGAATAAAAATTATGTGGAATCAGCTGGAAGAGCTTGTGGAGATAGCTAAAAATAGAGGATACGACGATATCTCGATTTGGAATATATATGAATATTTTCCTGATGTGAAATTCATATGGTTAACTCGATATGATAAGATCAGACAAGGAATTTCTCTTTGGAAAGCTTTAGAAACTGGTGTTTGGTTGGAAAAAACAGAAACTAATATAAAAAAAAAGGTTGATTTTGATTTACAACAGATACATTTTCAAGTTATATTGTCCAAAAGGGAAGATAGGAATTGGCAAAAAATTTTTAGAAAAAATCGAATCAAACCTCTTAAAATTTCATATGAAGATTTCATTGAAAATTATGACATGACCTTAATAAAAATACTTAATTTTCTCAATATTTCTACTCCGAAATATATAGTCAAATATATTTCCCGCAAAGGTCCACCCTTAAAAAAACAAGCTGATGACAGATCAGAAAAATTCGTAAGGCTTTATCGTAAAAAACGTTTGAAGGCCTATTTCATATATTATTTTATTGAAATATCAGAGGTAATACACAGGATTTTTCATAAATTAAAAAAACGTTCGGATCTATATTCAAAAATAATATCAATGATCATAATAATTAAGCATCAAATCTTCGAGAAGTTGAGATTAAACAATACTTAGAAATCATAATAGGTTTAAAAATAATATTATATATGTAATACATTTTTCAATAAATATCATAACTATTGTAATTTTATTGAATTTAAATTTGTAATTTCTATTAATATATAAAATTAAAATGATTTTCAATATATACAATATATTTATATTTTTATTGACAAAATATTTTAAATTTCAATAAACCAAATATTATTATGCATTTTATTCAAAATATATAAATTTATAACATATTAATTGATTTCCAAATATTATAATCATATTAATAAATCATTTTAACCCACATATCAATATATTATTTATTTTCAACATATTTTTTGAAAACCCCCCCTCCCCCCATGTCGCATTTCCCCCAACAATGCAGCACGAACCAAAAACCTTATATATGGGATTTGATGAAAATGCCGTAAAAGAGATATTATGCGACATTGACGGAATTCGGGGCGATTTCGCTGTTGAAAAATGTAAAAATTTCCCGTTTTCGTCATGAAAGACCATTTTCATGCAAATGCCCCTACCCCCTTTTGATTAGATTTCGTGCTTCGTGAAGAAAGATCGATTTGAAGAAAAAAATTACCTTTTGATGAAGGGGTGCTTCGGGAACTTCAAGATCGATGTAAAGGGCTTCTTCTCGTACAAGGCAGGATTGAAGAGCACCACCGCTGTAAACACTTCCAACCTTCCGATCCACATCAGGATGGCGAGCACAAACCGCCCGAACTCGGGAACCGAGCGGAAGTTGTTTGCGGGACCGATCATGCCTAAGCCGGGGCCGACATTGCCCAAGGCGCTTGCAGTGGCTGCAACCGCGGACACCATGTCCAATCCCAGGGCGGTCATTATCAATGAGCCGACTACAAAGATCAGGAGATAAGAAATGAAGAACATGGATACGGTGCTGAGTGTATCCTCCGAGATCACCTTCCCTCCCAACCTAACAACGACCATCCTTCTGGGGTTGAGGGCCTCGATGAATTTTCTCTTGGTCATCTTCAATACGAGAACGATTCGAAGAACCTTCATGCTACCACTTGTGGACCCCGCGCTTCCGCCAACGAACATAAGGAAAAGAAGTATCAACCGGATCGTGTCCGGCCATTGATCGTAGTTGTCTATGGCGAAGCCTGTGGTGGTCATTATGGACACCACATGGAATAGAGATTGCCTAATACCTTGTTCCACAGGCATTCCCTCTCTGAACAATATAACGGCAACAGCAGCGGATACAAAACCCAAGATGGTAAGGTAAGCCTTGTATTCGGAATTGGAGAAGAGCCGCTTGGTGTTGCCTTTGGAAACCTGGTAGTACAATGCAAAATTTGTGCCCGCCATTATCATGAAGAATATTACTATCCAGTGTACTAATGGAGGAAAGTATGCTATGCTGTTCGTGTGAGGGGAAAAACCCCCGGTGGCCATTGTGGTAAAGGAGTGGTATACCGCATCATAAGGGTCAAGGCCTGCCAAGGACAGAATAATGATCTCGGAGGCCGTAATAACGATGTAAATTGTCCACAGTATCTTCGCCGTTTCCATGATCTTCGGCTTCAGCCTGGTGATGGAGGGGCCGGGTGATTCGGCCTCCAGCAGGCTGAGGCCGCCGCTGGTCAGCTGCGACAATATGGCTACAGAGAGAACGATAATACCCATGCCGCCCAGCCACTGAAGCAGACCTCTCCACAATAGTATACTCTTGAAATGCTGCTCAAGGGGAAAAGGCATGACCGTCGCCCCTGTGGTGGTCATACCCGACATTGCCTCGAAAAAGGCGTCCACAGGCGAGGCAAGGGCCCCTAATATGATAAAAGGTACAGCAGCCAGGCCAGCAAGAAAAAGCCAGGCCAGGCTGACTATGACCACCGCCTCGTTCCGGTGAAAATCCTCCGTTTTACCCATATACTGCATGAAGTGGCCCAAGGTAACTGTAAAGACGGCCATGAACAGGAATACCAGGATATCCATGTGGAAGAAGCCAAACCCGATCGGGGCGTCCCGATACCAAAAGGCCGGGATTATCGGTATGAAAAATGAGAAGCCGAATAATTTAGCTATCGACCCCAAATTACCTACAACGATATTCCATCTCATCTAAAACATATCCTCCACGCGCCCGATCTCTGTCTTCAGGACAAAGAAAAGGACAAGGTCGTCTTCCTGAAATGTCTCGGAGCCCCGGGGTATGATGGTCCTTCCCTTTCTGATCATAGCACCGATGAGTGATTTCTCCGGTAGATCGCACTGCGATATCCTCTTGCCCAAGACCTTAGAATCCTCGCTTACCCTCATCTCCAACAGATATAGGTCCCCGCGATATATCGGAATGGCCTTCAGTGGTTCCAAGCGGCGGGCCAGGCCAAGCATCGTATCCGCTGTCTGAAGCTCTGGGGAGGCGGCCATGTCTATACCCACCGTTTCTATAAGGGATTTGAGGCCGAGTTTTCTAATTACAGCCACGGCTTTATCCACGTCGTAGACCTTGGCAAGCAGGGTGATCAGGACGTTCAGCTCCTCGGAGCGGTATGCGGCCACAATGGCGTCGGCCTTGAACAGCTCTTCTTCGAACAGTATCTGCTTGTCCTTTGCATCACCGACCACCACCTCCGTGCTCTCCAGGGCCTCGGCAGCCGTTCTAGCCCTCTTCATGGAGCTGTCAATCAGCTTGATATATATGTCCCTCTCCTCCAGTATCTTGGCAACGTTAATACCTATGGGAGTCCCGCCGATGATGGTGACCTTTTTAACCGCCTCCTTTTTCTCACCGATCAATTTACGCATCATCAGTTCCGACCTTAGCTCCGTGGTCATGACTATTAGAGTATCGTCCTCCTTCAACCTGTTCTTACCGTGGGGGACAAGTATCTGGTCGTCTCTGATTATGGCGCCCAGGTTAACATTCGGAGGTAGGCGGAGGCTCGCAATTCTCTTTCCCCTTGCCCTGGACTTGGGCAGGACCCTGTAGACAATCACGTCCACTTTCCCCCCCATGATCTCCGTTTTCTCCATGGTGGAGGGCAGGCTAATTATGTCTGCTATCTTACGTGCGATAATAAGCTCGGGAGAGACTGCATAGTCCACACCTATGGTAGAGAACTTGGTGGTCACCGGCCGAGATATGTACTCCAGGCCGTTTATCCGGGCAAGGGTGCGGCAACCAGCCGATTTGGCTATGGAGCAGGCCACCAGGTTCGTCTCGTTATCATCGGTAACGGCAAAGAAGTAATCAACCGTCTTGATATCCAATGAGTTTAAGAGCTCGGGACGGGCGCCGTTGCCGTTGACCACCATGACATCCAGTGCCCTGGCCTTCTCGCAGGCCCTTTTCTTCTTGTCGATTATCAACACGTCGTGGCCCTTTCTTCTAATGGATTCGGCAAGCTTCAGACCGACCTCGCCCGCACCCAGTATCACTACCTTCATACTACCTTCCAGTCTCCTTTGGCAAAGGAATTGATTATTAATACTTTAGTTTTGCCATATTGTTAATATCAGAGGGCCGGTGGAAACGTAAGTGATAAATAAAACATTCACCTAACGAGCCTGGTGGTGGAAAAGGTGAAGATATATCCAGAATGCGTTCCGTGCCTGTTGAAGAGAGTCCTTTACGAGAGCGAGCTCGTGGCCCCGGAAAAGGCACACATGGCCCAGAGCAAAGCATTGGAAATAATCAATGACGAATACCACGAAGGGATAGTAAGCGTGGACCTGGCAACCAAGGTCCATCATGCGGTATACGATATCTTGGGCACGGAAGATCCATACCGTGAGGTGAAGAAGAGAAGCAACCAGGTGGCGGACATGTTCCGGCCCAAGGTAGAGGAATATTTGGCCGAGGTCGAGGAGGGAACTATCGACGGGCTCAAGGCGCACGAGATAGTTGCAATAATAGGGAATGTGCTGGACTTCGGTATAAGGGGTGGAATGGAAAGCCCGGAAGCTCTTGAGGACGCCATTGACGGCTTGATAGAAGAAGGCCTGGGCTACGACGATACCCGGGACGTGCACGACATCCTGTCATCCGATAAGGAAGGGGGAGTGGCCTATATCGCTGACAACTGCGGTGAGATAGTGTTCGATACTTACCTCGTTTCCTACATCCGCAGTGTTTACCCAAGGGACGTATACTACGTGGTTCGGGGCGGGCCGATCCTTTCCGACGTTACCATGGAGGACGCTGAGTGGTCGGGTATGACCAAGGTCGCAACCAAGGTATTGACAACCAATTCCAGGTTCGTGGGTATCGATATGGATTCCATCACCCCTGAACTCAGGGACAAAATAAATGAAAGTGTATTGGTCATAGCCAAGGGCATGGCCAACTGGGAGGCGTTAAGCGAGAGGCACTCCCAGGTATCTCCCATCGCCTACATGATGAGAACAAAGTGTTATCCGGTGGCACACAGCATGGGTGTACCCCAGGATAAGAACGTAGTTAAAATATTCCGGTGAGGTAAAGAATATGGAAATGCCAATGAGACTGCTGGTAGCATCCATCATATTGACCTTAACCGTGAGCATCGGCTTTGGTGCCGTGGACAGCGTAATCAAGAGCAACACCAACGATGAACTGGCATACGAGGCGGAAAGGATCGCCAAGGTCTGCGAGCTGGTGTTCAACTCCGAACCGGGGACACAACTCACCCTGCATGTTGACATCCCTTCATCAAGCTTTGCCACCCTGAACAGATTCATTATCGGAGACGGAGAGGGGGGAGACTATACAAACTTCATCAGATATCGGCTGGAAGGGGAGAGCTGGCACTATGTATACACGGATGCTCCCGTGGACGGGCCCTACAACCTCACCCCAGGCAAGAATCTGTTGACAATCAAACACGTAACGGAAGGGGACTTGGACACGGTGATGATCCTTTGACCAAGGTGGTCACTTCAGTGGTTTTTTCTCTCTCTAGGGACAAGGTATTGTTCCTTCGTAGAAGTAACAATGTAGGCACCTATCAGGGAAAATGGTCCTGCGTCTCAGGCCATGTGGAAGAGGAGGACACCAGCACGGAGGAAAGGGCCAGGAAAGAGCTACAGGAAGAGACGGGCATAGAGAACGAAGATATAAAGAAGCTTATACCCGCCGGTGTCCAGCAGGTCAGGGACGGCAGCAGAGACTGGGAGGTGTACGTATTTCTCGTTTTGCTTAAAGAGGGAAGGGATAAAGGAATAGAACTGGATTGGGAGAACACTGAGCACCAATGGCTCGGACCGGAGAAAGTAAAAGAACTTGCCACCGTTCCCGACCTTGACAAGACCGTGGATATGGCCATCAGCACCATCAAATAAATTAAATAGTTTGACAATATTGGGCAAACTGGTATCCATGGCAGGAACGATAGACCCCTGGTCCTCGCAGGACATAGATGATTATGAAAGGTTGATCCAGGAGTTCGGCATGGAGGATTTCGATGCTCGGGGCCTGGAAGATGCTCCCCCGGTAATGAGAAGAGGTTACGTAGTGGGCCAAAGGGGGTTTGATTACATCAGAAGAGCAATACAGAAGGGGGAGAAATACGCCATGCTTACCGGCTTGATGCCCTCGGGGCGGGCTCATTTCGGACACAAGATGGTGATCGACGAGATATTATATTATCAGAGGATGGGAGGGGATGTCTTCGTTGCGGTTGCGGATATAGAATCCTATGCCACAAGGAACGTTCCGCCCAAGAAGGCGTACCAAATCGCAGTGGAAGAGTACATTAAGACCTACATTGCACTGGGCCTGAAACCGGAAGGATGCCAGATATATCTTCAATCAAAAAGGGAAGAGGTAAAGGACCTTGCCTACCTTCTAGGTAAAAAGGTGAACTGGTCTACGATGAGATCTATCTACGGTTTTACGGAGGAGACCAACATGGCCCATGTATTCTCCCCCCTGGTTCAAGTGGGGGACATACTCCATGTCCAGTTAGAGAAATTTGGAGGACCGAGGCCGACCATAGTTCCCGTAGGCCTGGACCAGGATCCCCACATCAGGTTTACCAGGGACGTTGCCGCTGCTTCCAGGATCTACAGCATTCAAAGGACGGGAGAAGGGTTCGGTATCTTTCTAAAGGGTGAGTGGATGGATGAAAAGGCGGCAAAGATGTTGGCCAAGGCAAAGGAGGTCATGAAAGGTAAGGGATACAAAGATTTCGAGACCAACATACCTTATGGCGCCTTGTATGTTAAAGACGGATATGAGGACCTGAACAACCTGCTTCATTCACTTGCCCCCATAGAGATCGAGGAAGGGGGCTTCGGATTCTTCCCCCCTTCCGCCACCTACCATCGTTTCATGAAAGGTATAACAGGGGGAAAGATGTCATCATCCAGGGAGGAGAGCGCAATTTTTCTATCCGATAATGTCGACATTTCCCTTGGTAAAATGAACAAGGCCTTTACAGGTGGAAGGACCACTGCGGCGGAGCAGCGAGAGCAGGGGGGAGACCCCGACATATGCACAGTTTACGAGATGATGAGGAACCATCTGGTGGAAGACGATAAGGAACTGGAGTCCATTAAAAACAGTTGCCTGGGAGGGGCGATTCTGTGCGGCGAGTGCAAATCCATTGCCAAGGAGAGATTAAGGGAGTTCTTGGAAGAGTTTCAGGCAAAGAAAGCGGCAATATCACCGGAACAGGTGGACCAATACCTGGCCAAAGACACTCTGGATTAGACATAATTCCTCTTGTTTCGTCAGGTATAGCTATTCTGCAATTAATACCTGGTTAAGATACTAAAAGACGGGCGTCTATTCCTTCTCCTTCCTCTCCAGGTACATCTTCCAGGTAAGCACAGGCCTCCTTGCAGCCTTCACGTCATCGACCTTGGCCACTGATGTATTGCTTGGGGCCGAGGTTACCTTTTGGGGATCGCTGTATGCCTCCTCCTTGATCCTGGCCATTGCTTCGGCATATGCATCCAGGGTTTCCCTGTCCTCGCTCTCCGTGGGTTCGATCATCAGTGCTTCCTCAACGATTAGAGGGAAGTAAACGGTAGGGGCGTGGAATCCCATGTCCAGCAGCCTCTTGGCTACATCCTTTGTCATTACGCCGGTGTTCATCTTGATCTCCTTGCCGCTAAGCACGAACTCATGCTTCCTCAGCTTGGTATAGGGCAGTGAATAGCCTTTTTCACCGCTGAGATCTAGTATTCTTTGCTTTAGGTAATTCGAATTCAGTACGGAGATCTCGGCCGCTTTTTTCAACCCGTTGGCACCCATGATCTTCATGTAAACAAAGGCCTTTAGGAGAACGGCAAAGTTGCCGTAAAAGTTCTTTATCTTACCAACAGTCTTCGGGATGTCGAAGTTCAGGAAATAATCGGCCTTTTCCCCCTTTGAAACCATGGGTACGGGAAGATAATCGGCCAATTTTTCCTTTACCCCTATGGGGCCGGAGCCCGGTCCGCCGCCGCCGTGCGGGGTTGAGAAGGTCTTATGAAGATTGAAATGAACGATATCGAAGCCCATGTCTCCCGGTCTGGCATAACCCATGACTGCGTTGAGGTTTGCCCCATCGTAGTATAGGAGGGAACCGGCCTCGTGCATGACCTTGGCGATCTCCATGACGTGGGTCTCGAATATACCAAGGGTGTTGGGATTGGTGAGCATTATGGAAGCGGTCCGAGGGCCCACCGCCTCCCTCAATGCATCCAGATCCACCATGCCTTCCTCGTTCGATGGTACAACTATGACCTTGTACCCGGCCATGGCAGCGCTTGCTGGGTTGGTCCCGTGTGCCGTATCGGGCACTATAACCTCGTCCCTATCCTCTCCTTTATCCTTGAAATAACGTCTTACGATCAACATTCCAAGGAACTCGCCGTGCGCGCCTGCAGAGGGTTGAAGGGTGACCGCGTCCACGCCTGCCAATGCGGCAAGCATGTTTTGGAGCTCGAACATTACCTGAAGCGCACCCTGCGCAGTGGAGGGATGCTGGTACGGATGCAGCATGGAAAACACGTCCCACCTGGCCACCTGTTCGCATATCTTTGGATTGTACTTCATGGTGCAGGAACCCAGGGGATAGATACCAGTATCTATACCATAGTTCATCTCGCTCAATCTCAGATAATGTCTTACCACGTCAACCTCTGACATCTCAGGAAGAGCCGGGCCGGCTTCGGCCTTTATCTTGTCTGGCAGGCCGGGTTCTTTTTCCGCCTGGACTATGTTCACCCCTATCCTCCCCTTCCGGGACAGCTCGTAAACGGTCGGCTCGTTAAATCGGGTCTGTTTCCATCCGGCCATCATTCTCCACCTCCATGAAAGGTTCGTATTCCCTCGACCAAGTCATCCATCTCCTGTTTAGTGTTCATCTCGGTCACAGCAACCATCAATGAGCGGGGAAAATCGTTTATTCTATCTTCCAGCTTGATACCGGGATGGATCTTTCTGTCCAGCATATGGCGGTAGAACTTGGATATATCCACATCATCCAAGGAAATTACGAACTCATTGAAGAAATCTCCGCTGAACTCCCGTTCCAATCCATCGATCTCGCACAATCTATCCATAAGTGAATGGGCCTTATTGTAATTTAAAGCGGCCAGGTTCCTTAACCCGTTCTTACCGAAAAGGGATAGATATACAGCGGTCGCCACTGCACACAAAGCCTCGTTCGAGCATATATTGGAGGTGGCCTTTTCCCTTCTGATATGCTGCTCCCTTGTCTGCAGGGTCATTGTGTAGGCCCGATTCCCCTCCGTATCTTCTGTCATTCCGATTATCCGTCCCGGCATGAACCTCATATGCTTGACCCGGGCGGCGAATATCCCGAGAAGGGGACCCCCGAAATTCATGCCCAAGCCAAGGGGTTGCCCCTCGCCCACCACGACATCAGCGCCGTAATCACCCGGTTTCTTGATCAAGCCCAGGGATATTGGATTTATCCCCGCAATGAGAACGGTCTTGTCATCCAGCATTTCCTTAACCAAGGCAATATTCTCCTCCATGATCCCAAGGTAATTGGGACACTCCATGTAAACCGCGGCCGTATTCGGGTCCAACTGCTGGTCAAGGGAGGATATATCATGCATTCCAGTTTCCCTGTCAAGGCTGTATCTCTCTATTTCCATGCCTACGCCCCGGACATAATTCTCTAGAGTAGAAAATTTGTCAGGGTCCATAACTTCAGGCACCAGAACGCGATCTCTTTTGGTAATGCGGTTGGCCATCAGGGCCGCCTCGCCAAGGCCGGTGGCGGCATCGTACATGCTGGAATTTGCAATATCCATTCCGGTTAGGGCAGAGACCATGCTCTGATATTCAAACAATGTCTGTAGCATACCCTGTGATATCTCCGCTTGATATGGGGTATAGGATGTATAGAACTCTCCCCGGGAAATTATCTCTCCCACCGCCGGTGGGACATAGTGATTATATATACCTCCCCCCAGGAACGTGGTGGTCTGGCAGGCCGACCAGTTCTTTGCCCCTATTTTATGAAGCTCCCTTATGACGTCGATCTCCCCCATTCCCTGGTCCATGGGAAGTGAATCGATCTTTACCTGGCCAGGAATATCCACGAACAGGTCCCCTATTTCGGAAAGACCCAGGTATCCCAACATCTCGTCTATCTCTTCATCGTTCGGCATGTAGGGATGCATATTTACCGTCCCCCGTTATTCAATGGGTGATTGAGGGTATTGAGAGGGTAAAGATTAATGTTTTGGCACGAAGATCAGGTGACGAACGGATAAATAAATTTATATGTTCTTATCCATATTAGGATAGATCAGGCTTTGAGAGGTGTGTTGCATTTGGGAAAAGTGAACGAAAAGGACCAGGGCGAATCAGAAAAACTTTTCCAGACCCTTGCGGAAAGCTCCCCCAACATGATATTCATCAACCAGGGAGGGAATGTGATCTATGCAAACCAAACATGTGTGGATAAGATGGGCTACAGCCGGAAAGAGTTCTATGACGAAGATTTTGATTTTATGACCTTGATCGCTCCGGAACACAGGAAGTTCATTAGACGGATGTTCAAAAAACACATTGAGGGAAAAGAGGTTCCTCTGCTGGAATATACGCTCTTAACAAAGGATAAGAAGAAAATAAACGCGCTGTACTCTTCCAAGCTAATTGCCTATTGTAGCAAGCCCGCTATACTGGGCACCATCATTGATATAACCGAAAGAAAGAAGATAGAATCTGCTCTCCAAAAATCCAAACATGAGAAGGCCGTCATACTTGACAGCGTTGAAGAATTGATATCCTATCAAGACAGGGAAATGAGGATCGTATGGGCCAATAGGGCAGCGGCCGACTCGGTGGAATTGTCGGCGGATGAACTCATGGGCAGGAAATGTTACGAGGTCTGGCCGAAAAGGAGCGAGCCGTGTGAGAATTGCCCGGTGTCCAGGGCGATAGAGACTGGAGAACCTCAGAACGGGGAAATTACCACCCCAAACGGTAGGATATGGTACATAAAAGGCTATCCTGTAACAGGGGAGGAGGGAAGCGTCATCGGTGCTGTAGAGGTCACACTTGAGATCACCGAACGGAAGAGGTCCGAAGAGGCCCTTAAAAAAACAAATCGAATACTAACCACCCTTCTTGAGAACCTTCCGGGAATGGCATATAGATGTAACAACGACTCGGATTGGACTATGGAATTCTTAAGCGAGGCATGTAAGGAATTAACCGGATACGATCCGCATCAACTTGTCAACAACGAGGAAATCTCTTATAATGATTTAATACATCCCGAGGATCAACAATATGTTTGGGACGGTGTACAAGAGGGGGTTAGAAAAAAGAGGCCTTTCAAGCTTGAATACCGGATCGTAGATTCGGACGGTAAGGTAAAGTGGGTTTGGGAACAGGGTAGAGCGGTTGAATATCCCGAAGATGAGGCGGCTATCTTGGAAGGCATTATCATGGATATCACAGAGCGCAAGAAGGCAGAACAAGCGTTGGAAGAACATCAGGAGAACCTCGAGGAGTTGGTGGAAAAAAGGACCACCGAGCTAAAACAGATAAATCAAAGGCTTCAATCCGAGATAGAGGATAGAAAAACGGCCGAAGAGGCTTTAAGGAAAAGCGAAGAGAAATACAGAACCCTGCTGGAGAACATACCTCAGAACATCTTTTACAAGGACAATGAATCGGTCTACATATCCTGCAACGAGAATTTCGCCAGGGACATAGGTCTTAAGCCGGCGGAAATTGTGGGTAAAACGGATTTCGATCTGTTTCCCGAGCATCTGGCAGTAAAATACAGGCATGACGATAGAAGGGTGCTGGATGCCGGGGACGCCGTGGATATCGAGGAACTTTTTATAAGGGACGGAGAGGAAACCTGGGTCCGTACCATAAAGAAGCCGGTATTGGACAAAGAGGGGAATATAATAGGGATACTGGGCATATTCTGGGACATTACCGAGGAGAAGCAGATAAGGAACGAAATCTATTCCCTTAGCCAGTTCAGAGAGAGTATCATCGAGAACGCTAACGTATGGTTGGACGTGTTGGATGAAAACTCGAATGTATTGATATGGAATAAAGCGGCGGAGGAGATAAGCGGTTACTCAAGGGAGGAAGTGCTGGCTCACAACAAGATATGGGAATGGCTCTACCCCGATGAGGATTACAGAAAGAAGATCACTGACAAGGCAGCAGCGATAATCACGAAGGGCGAGGTTGTAAGGGACTTCGAGACCATAATCAGAACAAAGGGAGGGGAAAAACGGGTAATATCCTGGAACTCCCGGAACCTGATGGACGAGAAGGGTAAACCGATGGGCTCCATCGCCCTGGGAAGGGACGTGACGGAGAAGAAGAGGGCGGAGGAGCAGATAAACAGGCTCTCGTTGGCAGTTAAAACCTCCATAGACGGTATATTAATCACTGATCTCAATGGCAGTATCATCGATGCGAACGAAGCGACACTAGAAATGTATGGTGTTCACGACAAAGAGAAATTCTTGGGGAAAAACTCCTTCGAGCTTGTGACACCGAAAGATAGGAAAAAGGTAGTAGAGGACATGAGGGAAGTAAGGGAAAAGGGGTATACAGATATTAGTGAATACACTGTCCGGGATAAACACGGTAATGAGATACCGGTTGAGATGAGCGTGACACTTCTCAAGAACCAGGACGGTGAGGCCATAGGCTACATAGGAATATTCAGGGATATCTCGGAAAAAAAGAAAGCGCAGAAGGCCTTGGCGGATTCGCATGAAGAGCTCAGGGATACCAACGAGGAGCTAAAGGCATTTGCTTATTCCGTATCACATGATCTAAGGGCCCCTTTGAGGGCCATGGAAGGATTCGGACAGGCCCTTATGGAAGATTACAGGGATGATCTCGACCCCACTGCAGAAGAGTATATCACTCGAATAATCAACGCTTCAAAGAGGATGGACGAGCTGATCAACGATCTTTTAACATACAGCCGGGTCAGCAGGGGCGAACTAACATTGAGACCAGTGGAATTGAAATCGCTAATTGACAATGTAGTGGGAGACATGAAACATCAGATAGAACAGTGTAATGCCGATATCAAGTTGGGGAAGAAAATCCCCAAGGTAATAGCCCATGAAGGGACACTATATCGGATTATAGAAAATATTATAAGTAATGCAATCAAATTTATACCACGGGGGAAGAAACCCAAGATTAAGATATACGGGGAGGACAGGGGAAAGACATTGAGGCTATGGATAGAGGACAACGGCATAGGGATTCAAAAAGACCACTATAAGAGGATATTTCGAGTATTTGAAAGGCTCCACGGTAGGGAAACCTATCCCGGAACGGGTATAGGATTGGCAATAGTTAAGAAAGGTGTGGACAAGATGGACGGGAGGGTGGGACTGGAATCCAAGATCGGAGAGGGGACTCGATTCTGGATCGAGCTAAAGAAAACGAACAATGGGAGCGAATAAAATGAATAGAGATGAGGGGGAAAAAGGGCGTAGCAAGATACGGCCATCCACCATACTATTGGTGGAAGACGATTCAAACGATGTTTTGTTAATAGAAAGAGCGTTCAAGAAGGACGGTATAGAGCACGACATCCAGATCGTTATCGACGGCATGCAGGCAATTGATTATCTCTCTGGCAAGGGTGCTTATAAGGACAGGGAATGTTATCCTTTACCAGAGTTGATAATACTCGACATTAAGATGCCTCGAAAGTCGGGCCATGAATTCCTGGAATGGTTGACATCCAAAGATAAGATCAACCGAATACCGGTGGTGATTCTATCCGCATCGGGCCAGCCTTCTGATATCAAGAGGGCATACGACCTGGGTGCCAATTCATACCTGGTAAAACCGGTATCCTACGCGGATCTAGAGAGAATAGTAAAAGCTATAAACCTGTATTGGTTATACATGAATGAAAGACCGGAGGTCCGATGATATGCCAGATATCATTGGCCATACATAGATAATTAAAAGATGAATCGAAGGTGAAAACTGTTGGACACACCCTTGAGGATATTGCTGATAGACGATAATCCAGACGACAGGTTGCTTGTCATCAGGGAACTAAACAAGAAATTCTCTGACATAGAGGTAGAGCAGATCATTGACATGGACGAATTTAACCAGGCCTTGAAGGCCGGGAATTTCGATCTGGCCATAACCGATTACCAGCTTCACTGGAGCACCGGTTTGGTGATCTTGCGGTCCATCAAGACCAGGTACCCCGACAAGCCAGTCATCATGTTCACGGCCACGGGAAGCGAGGAGATAGCGGTTGCCGCCATGAAGGCGGGTCTCGACGATTATGTATTAAAAACACCAAAACATTTTGGAAGGCTTCCGGCATCCATAGAACAATGTTTTGAACAGTTCGAAGAAAGAAAGAGACTGGAAGAGGCAAAGGAAGCCTATAAAACGGTATTTGAAAACATACCGATGGGCATATACAGAACCTCGCCGGAAGGAGAAATTATCGACGTTAATGACGTTATCGTGGACTTGTTAGGATATACGGACAGAAAAAGCCTGCTCAAAAAAAATGTGAGGGAGACCTATGCAAATCCCGAAGATAGAGTAAAATTGGAAGCTTTGATAAAAGAAAAGGGAAAGGTCGAGGATTATCCAATTTCACTTAGAAAAAAAAATGGTGATATCGTAGAGGTAAAGATAAGCACCAGCGCGGTTCTTGACGAAGAAGGAAAGATCAAATATTACGTTGGAACCATGTACCAAGAAAGTTAAATATCAAGGAGTTACGTTCAGGCCGGTTATCCAAACCGCGGGAGATACTGTATTTGTAGAGGACAAGCCGCCGGTAATTTGTTTGCTCTCCTTGGACGTTAATTCCACATTCTTGAGGGAGGATGGGAAATTTCCGCTTATCATAGCGCTTTTAATGGGTTTAAGCTCACCTTTTTCAATGAGGAAAAGGATGGATGAATTGACAGAGAAATCCCCTGATGCGGGATTTGCCGTATGGGCTCCAATTAGATCATAGACGAGAATTCCGCTTTCCACTTCATCAATCATATCCTCAATCTTATTCTTTGTGTTGGAACATTCTAATACCAGATTCCTGCATGCCACCGAGGGAGGAACCTTGTACGAGCGAGAAGAAAGAAGTCGGGACGAGCGGACTGCGTTTGCAGTGGTTTCCGTTTGGTTATTTTTTGCCGATCGAAGGTCGTACACGAAACCCTTTAAAACCCCGTTCTCCACCAATATGTTGTTCCTTGACGGGGCGCCTTCATCATCATATAGCGCGGAATTTACACCCCTGGGGAGGGTGCCGTCGTCTCTTATTGAAACATCTTTATTTGCTACCTCCTCCCCTATCCGCTCGGAATATACACTTCCCCCGGTTGAGGCCCTATCCCCTCTCAACGACGGAGCAAGGATGAATTCCATAAAGGATGAAAAGGCATGGGGTGTGAATATGACATCGTCCACCTTCTTGCTCAGTTTTTTTCCTGCCGATGAGTTCTTTGCCAGTTTCGCCGCATTCCGTCCAATTACCTCGCAATCGATGTCCTCCAGCTTTGTTGAGATGGAGTAATCTATGCCTGTGCTAACCTGTTCATTCTCATATACGCAGTAAGCAGAACCGCCACAGTTTGTGGTACCTTCCGCAATCTCCAAGCCGCGAGAATTTACCATGGCATAGAATTCCACGCCCAGCCCCAGACCGCCGCCCGTCATGGATATATTCTTATTAACGGAGCGAGCGGAATTAATCATCTGGTCACACAGGGAATTTAGTTCAGAAATATCCATTTCCACCATGTCCAGATCAAATAAATCCGGTATCTTTCCCTTTGCCTTGGTATCGGGAAAACTTATATCGGTGGGATTGGAGAGTTTGGATAGTAGCAAGGCCCTTTTTATTATCTTTTCCGCATTGTTGGTGTTGTTGGTATAACAGAAACCGATTCTCTTGTTCTTTATTACCCGAACCCCGATCCCGTAGTACACCCCGGAAGATACGAATGATATCTTATTATTCTCAACATCGAAGGAGAGGGATTTGCCCTTGACCAGGAATGCTTCCGCCTCGTCCGCACCGAGTTTCTGGGCCTTTTCAACCATGTAAACGCCTTCCCTGATCAATTTCGATTTGTTGATGACTTCCTCGCTGTCCCTCAGATCCTCGATGATCACCATTTTAGCCACCCCCCACCTGGGCATTCTTTATTCGAATATGCGGGCCACCGTCACCAACCGGCACTATTTGACCTTTGCCGCAGTACCCCGGGGATCCCATCCGTTTTTTCTTGCCGATGGCGGTAATATTCTTCAGGGTTTTCAGGGTTTCACCGCTAAAACTCACTTCTTTCAAGGGCCCGGCAATCTCTCCATTTTCAATAAGATAGGCCTCCTGGGCACTGAACTGGAATGTTCCCTTTGCCGTATCAACCTGGCCGCCCCGGGTTCCCTTGGCATATATGCCTTTCTTTATACCTGAGATCAATTCCTCGAACTTGTGATCGCCACCCATCAACATGGTATTGCTCATCCGGACCAAGGGTCTTGAATCATAAGACTCCGCCCTTGCCCCGCCGTTTGCTTTCATGCCCAGTTTTTTCGCCGTTTCCCTGTTCAATATATAATTCTCCAATTTACCTTTCTTGACAAGGTCTTTTTTTTCCGCTTTGACGCCCTCGTCGTCGTAGGGAAACGTACCGAATCCCCCTTTTATTGTTGGATCATCTACAATGGTAACGTTATCGGCCGCTATCTTCTTTCCCAATCTACCCTTCAAGATACTTTCACCAGCCATGATAAGGTCTGCCTCGGCGGCATGACCCAGCGCCTCGTGAACGAATACACCGGTGAGGTCGGGGTCCGCTATGAGGTCCATCCTACCACTGGGGGCTTTCTTACCTCCCAGTATCTTCATAGCTGTTTCTGCGGCCTTGACAGAGACCTTGACAGGATCCTTCTTTTCGTATATCTCAAAGCCCGAGGTCGCTCCTATCCTTTTCCTATAGCCGAGAATCTGATCATCTAGCTTACCCACCAAAATAACCTGGCAGGCGGTTCTGGGAACCTGGAAGTATAACTCCGTCCCTTCCGATGTTATTAGATAGGTGCATCTCTCGCCGTCCGAATAATTTACCTCACAGGTGCGGATTCCATCCACGGACCGGACAGCCTTGTCTATGTCTATCAGGAGATCATGTTTTTCATTGACAGATATGTCCTCGAACTTCATTTTGGGTTTTATGACCTTTTTATTCACGCATGTTTCGACCTCGGCAAGTTTCACCTTCTCTTTTTTATTCCTCTTGGAGACCTTGGCGATCTTGAATGCCTTTTCTATGGCGTAAGTCAAGCCGTTCTTGCTTATATCGTTGGTCGAGAAGAAGCCCCAACTTCCGTTGTACAGTACACGGACCGCACAACCGCTCTCGCCTCCCATATTGGCCGTTTCCAGGTCGCCGTTCTTGGTTTCCAGGGTCGTCCCAGTGTTTTTAACCACGCGAAAATCGTAATAATCCACATTCATCTTCTGGGCCAGAGTAATAACTGGATGAATATCGAAACCGGAATCTATACATTTTTCCAGATTCCGAGGCTGCATTTTGGGGTTGGACCGGGGCATTGTTGAGCATCTCTTGAATATTATAACAATATCGTAGTAGGATACTTAAGGTTTTTTATAATCATTATAGTGGAGAACCAAATAAATAATACTATAATGGTTCTGCGCTATATGTGAAAAACCGCCTATAAACAAGCAATATGTTTAAGTTTTTGTATTTGTTTAGCTCATCATAGGCATAACCTTTCCCGGAGTAGTTTCTCCAACT
>CAZUZU010000043.1:0-18764 GCA_964624865.1 uncultured archaeon | reverse complement strand
GTGTTGCCGTTGTGATGACTGTAACCCTCGCTGGAAGCGTTGATAAGCCAATTCGCGGCGTCCGAGAGCTCGTGGACCCAGGGCCACACGTCGGGCCAAACCTCGTTGGAGAACCGGTACTGCGGGGGCAGGGAGGCGTTGCCGCCGTAGGTGTCGCAGTAGAGGCCGGAGATCCTCCCGTTCCTGGTCTCGGCCCAGGGCGTCGTGTTGTTCACGAAGTCTATGATTAGGGCCACATAGCCGTTGGCGCTGAGGTTCCGGCCAAGCCACTCGTACATGGAGTTGTCCACCTTCCAGCCGGTGCCGAAGACCACCGCCGGATAGCCCCCATCCTTTAACAAAGGCGGCGATAGGTTGCCCCACTGGCTGGGATAGTAGAGATATGAATGGACGTAACAGCCGTATCGATCCCTGATGTAGAGCTCGGACACCCCCACACCGGTGGCTTCCTCGACCTCCTCCGGCTCCTCCTTTTCATCCCCGTTCTCCGGGACATTTATGTACACTATCACGGCGGCCATTGAGGCCAGCAGCACCAGGCCGGCAAGGAAGGCGGCGAGCTGTTTTCTGTCCATGCCTTAATATAAGCATATCCGCGTATATAAGCTTGACCCACCCAGTTCTCAACAACATATAAATAATCAACCCCTATTATGAATAAAGAACAGGACGGTTGTTATCATGACCCGGAAGAAAAGGGAGGTGGTGGTGGAGTGCCACGACCTCCGGAAGATATACGACACGGGCAAGATCCAGGTGGAGGCCCTGAAGGGCGTGGACGTCAAGGTGAGGAAGGGGGAGATGGTGGCCATAATGGGCCCCAGCGGGTGCGGCAAGACCACCCTTCTCAACTGCCTCAGCGGTATAGACGACATCAACGACGGAGCGGTCTATATCGAGGGCACCGACATCTCCACCATGAGCGACGACAAGAAGACGGAGTACCGGGGCAAGAGGGTTGGATTCATATTCCAGAGCTACAACCTCATACCGGTGCTCACCGCCATAGAGAACATCGAGCTGCCCTTGCTGGTCTCGGGCACGCCCTTCAAGAAGGCAAGGGAGAAGGCCATGGAGACCCTGGCCTTGGTGGGATTGGAAGGGAACGAGGACCATTTGCCCAACGAGCTCAGCGGCGGGCAGCAGCAGCGCGTGGCCATAGGCCGCTCCCTGGTCAACGACCCGGCCATCATCTTCGGGGACGAGCCCACCGGGAACCTCGACACAAAGAACTCGGACCAGATCATGGCCCTCTTGTGCGACCTGAACATCAAGCTGAACCAGACCTACATCATCGTCACCCACGATCCGAGGGTGGCGTCACACGCAGACCGCATAGTGAACATGGAGAGCGGCAGGATAAAGAACACCAGGAACGGTATAAGCTGCGCCGAGAGGAAAGAGAGGGCGAAGGCGGCTGCGAACTAGCGGGGAAGGACATGAAAAGAGCCCGTGTATACACTGCCTTTCTTCTCGTTCTTGTCATCTTCCTCACTTTGATCCCCTATAACGCCCCATCAACATCATCCGGCCGCACCTACCTTTCTTCCCCTACATGGACCCCGGGCGACTGGTGGAGGACCGAGATGAACAGCACCGAGGTCAACGAGAGCGGTGTGGAATCGGAGAGCGAGATGGTGCGCAACTACACCTTCACCGGTTTCGAGGACAGGGAGGTCCAGGGCGTAAGCTACTACTGCCGGATCCTGGACCTGGAAGGTCAATTGGAGAGCCGGGGAGAGGGTGTGTACATGTGGGAGGGAACGCCGGTAGACTACACCTACCAGCTCACCGGCACCGTGGCGGGAGAGCTGGTCGTGGATGAAGAAACAATGGGCCTTGTCAGATACGACTACAACATGACGGGCACCATTGCCATAGACACGCAGTTCTTTGACAGCGAGAGCGAGACGTGGACCCACTCCGTGTCCGCCTATGGCAGGCCGTATCCCATGTTCGGTTTCCCTGTTGCCAGGGGCAGCTCATTCTGGTACAACGGCTCCGTCCACACCCTGGAAAGGAGCTACCGCGAGGGCTTCAACGACGATAAACCGTACCAGGGGGAGGTTACCTACAATTACAGCGACTCGTGCGGCCACTCCTCCGACCTGGAGCAGGTGGAGGCGGGCCCCGAACTCCCTTCCTTTTCTTCACTACCCTTCACCGCCGTGGACAACGGGGGCGAAGGAAGCATGGAGAACGACCCTCCTCCGGGGGGGACGGTGGAAACTTATTACTCCCCAGACGTTGGCTTCAATGTCCGGCAGGTGATGAGCCAAAGATACGCGGGCTCCGGCGCCTATACGAAATACAGCCAGGAGGTGCTTGTGGACTATTCCCACCGGTCGCCGGGCCCGGGCATAGATTTACTTACCGTCTCTCCCTCGGTGATACCAAACAACGGCACCACCCCGGCCCGGGTAAGGGCCGAGGTGTCGGACCCCGACGGCCCCCTGGACATCGAAACCGTTGTCTTGGATCTGGACGACCTCTCCCTTCCAGAGGTGCGGCTGAAGGAGGAAGAGGAGGGTGTTTTCACAGCGAATATAACGGTCCCGCCCCATGTCACCCCCGGTGATTATTCAGCCGCTTTGTCGGTATACGACAGGGCGGGAAACCGGGCCTCCAGCCCTCTGAACGTGAAGGTGGGCGCCTGGAATCACCCTCCCGTGATCACCAACCTATCTTCGGAGCCGGAGCCGGCCGCGGTGGACACCCCGGTTTCCTTTCGAGCCCGGGTGGAGGACGGGGACTCCCTAAACGACGTCCAAGAGGTAAGCATCGACCTCACGCCGCTGGACAATACCATCCACTCCATGTACGACGACGGGACACACGGGGACCAAGTGGTGGGGGACGGCAATTACACCCTTCTGTATCATATCGGCGGGGACGTGGTCCCAACCAGCTACGTGCTGGGTGTTAATGCAACGGATAAGAAGGGAGGCTGGACCTCCGGGAACATGGAGATAACCGTGCTCAAGGCACTTGGCGGCCCGAAGATATCGAATGTGTCGATATCCCCCGCCCAGGTGCCCAATGACGGAATGACCAATTTCACGGTTGAGGCCGAGGTCCAAGACCCTGACGGTCTGGATGACATCGCGAGCGTGGAGGCGTGCGCCATGTTCCTGCCCTATAACATATCCCTGATGGACCGGGGCACCGGTCCCGACGAAGAGGCGGGGGACGGCCGGTACACCGCATCGATAAACGCGTCCACTGATGCGGTCCCGGGCCGGTACAATATCACGGTCACCGCCCTGGACAAGGACGGGAACGATTTTTCCAAATCCGTCACAGTCGACATCGTCGAGGCCCGGTGGCCCCCCGAGATAGTCTCCCTCCGGATCGAGCCGGGCAACTTTTCCACCAAGAAGGAGGGCGAAGCCCTTCTTCAAGCCGAGGTCCGGGACCCCAATAACGATACCGCAGAGGTCCACGCCGACCTGTCCTTTGCCGGTCTCCCCACCCTCCGGATGATGGACGACGGCACCCAGGGGGACGAAGAGGCGGGCGACGGCATTTATGCCCTCAAGTTCAAGGTGCCGGAGGGGCTGAAGGAGGGCAATTACCAAGTCAACGTGACGGCAAGGGACGATCAAGGCCTGGAATCCACCAGGGGCGTACCCATCACGGTTTCGGCCCCGGTCCTTCCCCACGGCTACGACGACTGGACCGTGGAGGATGTTGAGGTAAGGGAGAAAGAAGGAGAGATAACGGTGGCCGGTTTCACCCTCTATACGGTGATCTTCCTTTTGATAATCGCGGTGATAGCCCTGTTCCTGCTGTACAAGGGTCTGAGGAACAGGATAATGATAACCATGGGTCTCCGCAACTTCTACCGCCACAGGGCCCAGACCGTGCTGGTGGTTGCCGGCCTCCTCATAGGCACGACAATCATTTCATCGGCAATGATCACCGGGGAGTCCCTGGACTCCTCCCTCACCACTGATGTCTACAAGGACCTGGGTCTCACCGATATCACCATAGAATCATATCAGGACGGCGAGTACTTCGATCAGGCCGCATATTATCACCTTGCCGGGGATTCCAGGGTGGCTGAGAGGACAGACGGCCTCTCACCTTTGATAGTGGATTACCCACTGGCGGTGATAGACGCGGACCAAGGAACGATGAGGAGGGGTGTGAGCAGGCGGGCATTCGGCTCGGAACGCCTTAGATTGATAGGCTACAACGCCTCCGCCGATCGGGCCTTCGGCACCTTTCTCACCCCGAACGGGTCGGTGGACGGAACGGAGCTAGGGGGGGATCAGGTAATAATGAACAAAGAGGCCGCCGATATGCTGAACGCCAGGGTAGGGGACAGCCTGATGCTTATAGTCTACCAGTATGCGGGAGAGTCGGAAACCGACAATATCTCCTCTCTCATAGGTCAGATACAGGGAGGCAATGAATCAGCCGCCAACCTTTCCATGCCGGCTGGCGTTCCGGACCTGGGGCTCGGCATGGTGGAGGTGGCAGATATCTGTAGCAGCAAGGGAAAGGGCGGCTACCTGGGCTCGGCCAACATATTCGCGGACCTTGAGCTGTTACAGAACCTGTACAACCGCACTGGGATGATAAACCGCATAAGGGTGTCCAACCAGGGGGACAAGTACAGCGGCGTAAAGGGGTCGCAGACCACTGTCAATGTCATCGATAGGTCGTTGCGCTCCCACGCAGTGGAGGAGGGCGACCTCAACATCACCAAGGAGCTCGTGGTGGAGCCTACGAAGAAGAGGAGGTTGGAGAACGCGGAGAGCGGGGGTGCCGGCTTTTCCGGCTTCCTGATCCTGATGTCCGGTTTCACCATATCCGCAGGAGCGCTCCTCATCGTCAATATCTTCGTGATGCTTGCGGAGGAGAGGAAGAGCGAGCTTGGAATAGAGAGGGCCATAGGCATGAAGAAGAGGCACCTTGTCTACCAGTTCATGTTCGAAGGGGTTTTCTACGGGCTGAGCGCCACCGTCATAGGCACCCTTCTCGGCATCCTGATAAGCTGGGCCATGCTCACCGGTTTTAACGCCATATTCCCCGGCGAGAACACCCTGATATCCCTTGATTTCGACCCTCTCACCCCGTTCTACGCGGCGGCCTGGGGCTTCCTTCTGTCCTTCTTCGTTATCATCCTGTCGTCCTGGCGCACCTCCAAGGTGAACATAGTCTCGGCGATAAAGAACATACACCTTGCCGAGACGGAGGAGAACCGGAGGCTGATAATATTCTTCGGTAGCGTGATGCTGCTTTTGGGCCTCCTCATGTCTATGGTTGGCTTTACCAACGAGCCGGACAGCATAGGCATAATGACGTTGCAGTTCATCGGCCCCTCCCTGGCCATAATGGGCGGGACAATGGCCTCCCGGATGTTCCTCGGGCCCCGGCCTTCCTACACCGCGCTCGGCCTGGGCCTCTTGATATGGATGGCCTACTTCCTCCGATACGGCCCCGAGGTGGAGGACGACCAGGGCTTTTCACTGCTGGTGGCCCAGGGTATATTCTTCGTTCTCTCCGCGGTCATAGTGGTGATGTACAACTCCGACAAGCTGGCCTCGGCCATGGACCTGTTCGGCAGGAAGAGGGGTACGGCGGCCGCGGTGCTCAAACCGGCGGTTTCCTATCCCCTACACAAGAAGTTCCGCACCGGCATGACCGTGGGCATGTTCGCCCTGGTGGTTTTCATCCTCGTTTTGTTCTCAATATTCTTCAACCTGTTCCAGCCCGACATGGCCTCGGAGAGCGGGGGTTACGAGATTAGGGGAGGCGTTGATTTCCCCGTCAATTCCCTGGAGGAGATCAATAATTCGCAGTCCTCGCTGATGATGCTGGCTGCCGCCACAGGGAACCGGAGCGGCATGACGGGAGACTTCAACCTTTCCGGCTTCATCTCCAACCAGACCACCGACGAAGACCCCGAGGAATACATAGAGAAATCTGATTTCGTATGGGAGGGCACCGTATACGCCGACGACCTGGTTTTGGAGGGCTATTCCTACAAGCAGGCCCTTAATGACCAGGGATGGGGCGAGGATATCGATTTCTACCCCGTGAGTGTAAAGGGCATAGACCGGCACTTCGTGGACACCAACCGCTTCGAGTTCGACTCCTACATGAAAAAATACAGTTCGGGCAGGGAGGCTTGGCAGGCCGCGCTGGAAGATCCCTCCCTGGTGGTGGTGGACCGCTCCTACAAGACCGACTTTGACGGCAACACCCACCACCCCGGGGACAGGTTGAGCGTCAGGGAGAAAAACGTCACCCGCAACTACACCATAGTGGGATTCCTGGATGCAATGACCTTCAACGGCGTTTTCATGTCCAAGTCCACGCTGGTTGAAATGGTGCCCATGAGCCAGATATCGACCACCATACTGATAAGGGTAAAGCCCGGCACGGACCCGGGCAAGGTGAACGACCTATTACAGGAGAAGTATTCCATAATGGGCATGAACTCCGCGGTTTTCGAAGAGGTCTACAACGAGATATTCGACCTGATACTGAGCATATTCAACATGTTCCGCATTTTCCTGGGCCTGGGCCTGATAACCGGTTTCGCTTCCCTCGGGGTGGTGGCCGTAAGGTCTACCATAGAGAGGAGGAAGGAGATAGGCATGATGAGGGCCGTCGGTTTCAAGAAGAGGCTGATAACCCTTTCCTTCCTGGTGGAGTCCCTGTTCATCACCACCCTGGGCGTTATAATAGGTATATTCACGGGCTACATCGCTGCCTACGGCATATACATGCAGACCATGCAGAATTTCGTGGACGAGTTCAGCGTGCCGTGGGACCAGATACTGATGCTCATGGCCCTGATATACGCCGCGGCGATAATAGCAACCATCATCCCGGCCAGAAGGGCGGCCAAGATGCCCATAGCCGAGGCCCTGCGGTACTACGAGTGAGACTAGATTTATCGATTAAGATATCAAAAAAATCGGTCAGTGTGTTGACCGACTTAACAGGCATATCGGTCAGTTAATTGACCGATTCTTGAATTAGTCGATAGTCGAACTATCCCGGTTTCTTATACTGTCGTATCTATAACATACGTTCTAACCGTAACGGGCTATGGCTCATCGGAGGCGAGCCTCCACAGCGGCACTGTCTCCAATTTCACATCGGTTTCCACCGCCCTTCTTGAAACGACATATATAAAGGCCTTGCTAGGCAAACAAAGCTTTCTCATATCTCGTCGAACGGGAAATCCGTTCCCCCTCCATCCGCAACCGTTAATATCGCCCGATCCATATGCAGGAATATGTGGTTTCTCGGGCACACCGCTCTCTCCCTCCTGCTGGTGCTTCCCCTCATCTACCTGGGGGGGAAGGGGGTGGACCGCTCCAGGTTTTATTTGCTCGTTTTCTTTGCCAACCTGCCGGATTTCTTTCACCTGGGTGTGGTAAGGGACTACACCTCCCATAATATCTTCGGGGCCCTGGTGCTGTTCGCACTGGCCGCCTACGCGTTCAGGGACAGGGTGGGGTGGCCCGAGGCGCTTGCCTATTTTTCCCACTTCGTGGGTGACCTGCTGTTCGGCTCCTTCATGCCCTTCTTCCCCTTCGTGCGGAGCAATCTATCCCTTTGGCCCTGGAACGGCTGGCTGGACACAGCGGCGGAGCTGGTATTGGGCGCAGCGCTCCTCATCGCTTTCGCCCTTCTCCTGCGCAGAAGGGGGACTGTGGTCGGCAAAAGATTGCGTCTGGCTTTCCGGGCCGTTCTCGCCCTGTTCGCCGCCCAGGTCGCTATTTTCGCTTACCTAAACTATCCTCTCTTCCTCTCCGCCCCAGTGTATCCGCTTTGGCTGGCGGCCGGCATAACGTTATGTATCATGTTTTACTTCGGGTTGGGGAGGAGAGATGATAGAGGCAGTGCTCTTTGACATGGACGACACCCTGGTGTCCAACCCGGTGCCCTTCGATCACATAAGGGACGGCATAATCGAAAAGCTCAAGGACCTGGGCATGGAAGAAGAGCTGGAGGCCCTGGAGAGGGGTACCTTGGAGGGAATAGCGAACATAGGGGCCAGGCACCCCCACGTAATGATTCCCCTGATCAAGGCCCTCGAGGCCCTGGAGATGGAGCGGGCCGAGTCGTCCTTCGTGTCCGACGAGAGCCTTGAAATGCTGAAATGGTTAAAGAAAAAAGGAATAAAGATCGCTGTTGTCACCCGGAACTCCCGGCCCGCGGCCGAGTTCGTCCTCTCCCCGGTGATAAAGTATATCGACGCACTGGTGACCAGGGACGACGTGCAAAGGATAAAGCCGCACGCGGATCACCTCAGGGCCGCAATGCGCGCCCTGGACATCGATGATCCCGCCCGAGTCCTCACGGTGGGCGATTACCGCCACGACATGGCCTCGGGCAAGAGCGCCGGCTGTCTTACGGTCGGTCTTAACGTGGACGGCGGGGACCATCGGATATCGGGTATAGGGGAGGTAAGGGATATCATAGAGGAAACAGGCGAATGACTACCCGCTCGGCTATTTTTGCCAGCGGTACGCCAATGACCAATATCAATATATACAAAGACAAAATAATGACTTAAACGCCGAAAGAATAGAAGGTGAGTATGGATATGACGATAGAAGAGAAGAAGAGGTGTTTTCATGGCAAATAAGATGAACTGGAAATCAATGGATGGCAATACTGCGGCGGCGCATGTGGGATACGCATTTTCCGATGTGGCTGCCATATACCCCATAACCCCGTCCTCTCCCATGGGAGAGGTGGCGGATTCGTGGGCCGCGCACGGAAGGAAGAACATATTCGGCCAGGTGCTGAGGGTCCAGGAGATGCAGGCGGAGAGCGGGGCCGCCGGTGCGGTGCACGGCTCCCTTGCCGCCGGAGCTTTCACCACCACTTTCACGGCGTCGCAGGGCCTGATGCTCATGCTGCCCAACATGTACAAGATATCGGGAGAGCTCATGCCCGCTGTGTTCCACGTGTCGGCCCGTTCGCTGGCGGCGGAGGTGCTCTCCATATTCGGCGATCACCAGGACGTTATGGCCGCAAGGGCCACGGGCTTCGGGCAGGTGGTGTCCTCCTCCATACAGGAGGTCATGGACATGGCGGTGGTGGCCCATCTGGTCACCGTCAGGGCGTCGGTGCCCTTTGTGCATTTCTTCGAGGGATTCCGGTCCTCCCACGAGATACAGAAGATCGACGTCATTGAGTACGACGACATGGCGGAGATGGTGGACTGGGACGCGATCAAGAAGCACAGGAAACGCGCCCTGAACCCGGAGCACCCCCACATAAGGATGGGGGCGATGGGCCCGGACACCTACTTCCAGGTAAGGGAGAGGGGCAACGAGTTCTACGAGAAGATACCGGCCATCGTCCAGGAGGAGATGGACCGTCTGGCCGAGCTCACCGGTAGGCAGTATCACCTGTTCGATTACTTCGGTGACCCGGAGGCGGACCGCGTCATTATCATGATGGGTGCCGGCTCAAGCACCACCGAGGAGGCGGTACAATACCTGAACTCGCAGGGCGAAAAGGTGGGAGTGGTCAAGGTGAGGCTATACCGCCCGTTCTCAGCGGACGCATTGTACCGGGCGGTGCCGAAAACGGCAAAAAAGATCGCCGTATTGGACCGGACCAAGGAGCCGGGCGCCTTCGGCGAGCCCTTGTATATCGATGTTTCCGCCGTGTTCCAGGACAGGGGGGACCAGAGGACCATAGTCGGCGGCAGGTACGGGCTGAGCTCCAAGCAGTTCACCCCCACCATGGCCAAGACCGTGTTCGACAACCTGAAGCGCGACGAGCCAAAGGACCACTTTACAATAGGCCTGGTGGACGATATAACCCACACCTCCCTGGAGCTCTCCGACCCCATAGACACCGAGCCGGAGTCAACGGTCAGGTGCAAGTTCTGGGGTATCGGCGGCGACGGGACGGTGGGTGCCAACAAGAACGCCATCAAGATAATCGGTGACAATACGGACAAGTACGCCCAGGGCTACTTCCAGTACGACGCAAAGAAGTCCGGAGGAGTGACGAGATCACATCTCCGGTTCGGGGACGATCCCATACAGTCGAGGTACCTGGTGACCACTGCAGACTATATCGCCTGCCACAACTCATCCTACTTGAACAAGTACGACATCCTCGAGGGTATAACCGAGGGCGGTACCTTCGTTCTCAATTCCTCGTGGTCGCTGGAGGAAATGGAAAAGCAGTTCCCTGCTCATCTGAAGAGGACCATCGCTGAAAAGAACCTGGAGTTCTACAACATCGACGCACTTTCCATTGCAAGGGATGTTGGCCTTGGTCAGAGGATCAACATGGTGATGCAGACCGCGTTCTTCAAGCTGTCCAAGATACTTCCGGTGGCCGAGGCGGTCAAGCTGCTGAAACAGGCCATCAAGAAGACCTACGGGCACAAAGGGCAAAAGATCGTGGACATGAACAACAAGGCGGTGGACCTGGCTCTGGAGAATATAGAAAAGGTTGACTATCCGGAAGGGTGGAAGCACGCAAAGGACGAGCAAGTGGAGGCCGAGGCGGAGGAGAAGCCCGAGTTCGTACGGAGGGTGGTGGACACCATGGCCTCTCTCAAGGGCAACGACCTCAAGGTCTCCGATTTCGAGCCCAGCGGCTTTTTCCCGCTTGAGACCACCCGCTACGAGAAGAGGGGCGTGGCGGTGGAGGTGCCGGAATGGATACCTGAGAACTGTATCCAGTGCAATCAATGCGCCTTCGTGTGCCCCCACGCGTCCATAAGACCATACCTGGTAACCAATGAAGAGGCGGAGAACGCTCCCGAGGGCTTCGAGGGAATAAAGGCCATAGGCCCCGGGCTCGAGGATCACAAGTTCAGAATTCAGGTGGCCCCGCTGGACTGCCAGGGCTGCGGCAACTGCGCCGACATATGCCCCGCCCCGAAGGGCAAGGCGCTGGTAATGAAACCTCTGGAGAGCCAGAAGGACGTTCAGGCCTCGCTGCACGATTATCTCGACCAGCTGCCGGAGAACACCGGCGGTATGAACAAGTACAGCCTCAAGGGTTCCCAGTTCAAGAGACCTCTATTGGAGTACTCGGGTGCCTGCGCCGGCTGCGGCGAGACCTCCTACGTGAAGCTGCTGACCCAGCTGTTCGGCGGAAGGATGATGGTGGCCAATGCAACGGGCTGCTCCTCCATATGGGGCGGCTACGCACCAAGCGTTCCCTGGGCCCTGGACGAGAACGGGCACGGTACAGCCTGGGCCAACTCCCTTTTCGAGGACAATGCGGAGTACGGCTTCGGCATGCAGCTTGCCACGAGCCAGAGAAGGTTGGGACTCCGGCAGGACGTGGAAAAGGCCATAAACAACGGGAAGGTCAAGGACCAGCTCAAAGACCTCATGGAAGAATGGCTGGATAATTTTGACCAAGGTGACAAGTCCAAGGAGCTGTCATTGAAGATACGGGGTGAGCTGGAGGGGAACAAAAAGGAGTTACAGGAGATATGGGAGGCAAGGGACATGTTCACCAAGCCTTCCCACTGGATAATCGGAGGCGACGGCTGGGCCTACGACATTGGCTACGGCGGCTTGGACCACGTGCTGGCGATGGGCGACGATGTGAACGTCCTGGTGCTGGACACCGAGGTATATTCCAACACCGGAGGTCAGAGCTCCAAGGCCACGCCCATAGGCTCGGTGGCCCAGTTCGCGGCCTCGGGCAAGAAGACCGCCAAGAAGGACCTGGGCTACATGTTCATGACCTACGGATATGTTTACGTGGCCTCGGTCTCAATGGGCGCCAACAAGAACCAGCTGCTCAAGGCCTTCAAGGAGGCGGAATCCTATCAGGGCCCCTCGATCATCATTGCCTACGCCCCCTGCATCAATCACGGCATAAAGGAGGGAATGGGCAAGTCCCAGGCCGAGGAGAAGAAGGCCGTGGATTCCGGGTACTGGTTCCTATATCGGTACGATCCAAGGCTAAAGGAGGAGGGCAAGAACCCCTTCCAGCTGGACTCCAAGGAGCCGGCCTTCTCACAACTCCACGACTTCCTCATGGGAGAGGTGAGGTACCACACTCTTACCCTTTCCTTCCCTGAAGAGGCCAAGAGGCTCCATTCCAAGCTGGTGGAGGTCCAGAAGGAGAAGTACAAGCAGTACCAGAAGATGGCAGAGGGCGAATAACCCTCTCCTCTTATTTTCTTTATTTTTATCTGCATGACGCGATTCGGGATTTTGAACGGGCATTGACGAAATACTTATATTGTGCGAGACGCATAGTGGTTAGAACTCAAAAATCTTTCCGAATAGCGGAGAAAATGTTAATGTGTGAGATAGGTGAAGGAAATGGGTAGGTACAGGAGCGTGGTATGTCTTGCCGCCCTGTGGATACTGGTGGGGGCCTCGATCTTGGCCTCCCCCCATGTCCCCGAGTCTCGGGCGACCGGAAGCAACGACGATCCCGACGGAGGACTGTGGATGGAGCAGGACGGTATAGGCACCGGGGATGTTGACAAGGACGGGGAAACGGGCGACCCGAGCGACGATGACCCCGTGGACTGGTGGCGTTTCAACGGCACCGAAGGTATAACCTACGATATCGAGTTGTGGATAAATGAATATTATTACGACCAGCCCGATATTAGCCTGGGTTTGTACGGGCCGGACAGTGGAACCACGCATATGGCCACCACGGGTACGGATATATTCTCCGACAGTTATGAGTTCGGTCTGGCCCTGGAGGAAACACTGTCATCGTCCGGGGTTTATTACATAAAGGTCGAGAGCAATGACAACCGGAATATCCCCTATATGCTCCATTGGGATTCCAACGAGGTCATTAAGGAGTTGGAGTTCGATACCCCGAGGTCCGAATACCTGGACTATCATCTGGACGACTACGATTATTTCTTCTTTAATGTAACCGGGCCAAGGGCCGTAAGGCTGACTATGGACATGGAGAAGACCACAACTGATTTCGACCTTTACCTTTATGATTCAACTTCAAAGCTGCTTGACGAATCTTCCCAGTCCCAGGGTTTGGACGAGCAGATAGAGTACACCCTACCCTCGCAGGGTATGTATTTCGTGTCTTGCGAGGTATGGGAGAACCTGGCCGACAACTGGGGTAACTATACACTCCTGTTGGAGGATATATCGTCCAGCGTTTACTCCGATCTCACCGTTACCTCCATAACTCCGGGCTCGGCGGTGGTGAACAATTCCTACACTTATACAGTCACGATCAAGAACATAGGGGGCGCGGACGCCTCCGACATGGACGTGAATGTCAGCGTGGACACCGTCCACAAGGCGACATTGAACATCCCGGGTCCATTGTCCCCCCAGCAGTCGGACTCGGTCCAGATATCACATACGTTCTCGACCCCGGGTCCCCATACGGTGGGCGCACATGTGGACCCCTGGGACAATATAACGGAGGGCAGCGAGGCCAATAACATGTACTCCCAACAGGTGGACGTGAGCGGCCCCGGCTCCGAGGAAGACGACGATCCCGACGGTGCCAACGCCCTCCCTCTAAACACCTCGGAGACCGACAGCGTGGACGAATCAACCGACGAGGTGGACTGGTGGAAGTTCACGCTGCCCAAGCACGGCATCGTCGACATAACCCTGAGCTGGAGCGGGGGTAGCGATCTGGACCTCTATTTGTACGATGACCCACAATCCTATTCTATCGCGTCATCGGCATTATCTGCCAATCCCGAGGCGATAGAAGGATACATGGACGCGGCAGGCGAGTACTATATCAAAGTAAGGGCACCTTCCTCGGCCGCACCCCAGGCGTATGAGCTTGCACTGGATTTCATACCAGGTGAAGACAACGACGTGGCGGCGGGTGCAGGCGCGATCAGCATCAACACCACGGTGCAGGATCAAGTGAACTCCAGCTCCGACCCCGCCGACTGGCACAAGGTAAACGCCCCCTCCGCCGGCCTTCTGAACATCACTTTAAGCTGGGAGGGAAGCGCCAACCTCAATCTATACCTGTACGAGGCCTCTGACCCGGATAGTTACGTGGAGCACTCAAGCCAGTACAGCGGCAACCAGGAGCATATATTGTACGTCCTGAATTCGGGTGGATGGTATTACGTAAAGGTGCCGGCCTCCTCCGGCACGGCCGATTATGACCTTTATGTGGAGTTCACCACCCAGTTAACCGACGACTTTCCAGAGGGTGCGAACCACATGGCGATAAACACGTCCGAGGACGGCAGCGTCCACAAGACCACTGATATAGAGGACTGGTGGTACGTGGATATTCCAGCATCCGGTAACTTGGAGATAACCCTTAACTGCCCCGCCGGGGACATCGACATCTACCTCTATGCCGACCCTACGGGCAGCGCCATGGGATCCTCCGTCACACCGTCCGATCCCGAGATAATTACAGAATACGTGACCTCGGGTACCTATTACATTATGGTAAGGGCCTATACCTCGGGTACAACCTTGGCCTATACCCTGGAGGTAATATTTTCCACCGGTTTCAACGACGACGAGCCGGAGGGCGCGCCCCCCGCCGCGCTGAACTCAACGGTGAACGGCTCGGTGTCCTCGTCCGGGGACCAGGTCGATTACTGGAAGGTAAACGTGACGGGGCAGGGCACCCTGGACCTGGTGCTGAGCTGGCCCGGGACCGGCGACCTGGACCTCTATCTGTATGACGATCCGGATTCCTATTCGGCAGTGAAGTCCTCCGCGGGCACCACCAACCCGGAGAGCATAAGCCACATGGCCCCATCCGCAGGCATGTATTATGTAAAAGTGAAGGCCTACGGCGGCACCGAGAACTACCAGCTTCAGGTGTCCTTTGCACCCTATATACCCGGGCAGGGCCCCGACCTGGTGGTGTCCTCCGTATCCCCGACCACTGCAACGGTGAACACGCCGTTCAGCTTCTCCGTGATAATAAACAACCAGGGGACCGGGGACGCCTCCACAAGCTTCGACCTTTCGGTGTACTATGACGGGTCCTCGTGGGCGGACGGCACCAACACCCAGCCGAGCCTTTCGGCCCAGACCCAGACCACTGTCTCTTTCTCCACCACCTTCTATTCCACAGGCACGCACACCATCAAGGCGGTGGTGGACGATGACAACGACGTTTTCGAGGACGACGAGACCAACAATGAGATGACAGTGAACGTTCAGGTGCAGGATCCGGGAGCGAATGAGCCCCCAACCGCTGTCGTAGCCTCCCCGACGGAGGGGGCGAGCTTCACCACCAACGACCAGGTGCCCTTCGACGCCACGGGCAGCTCCGACCCTGACGGCGACACCCTGTCATACATGTGGAAATCGAGCATAGACGGGATACTGGGCTCCTCCAAGCAGTTGCAGAAGAAACTTACCAGGGGTAACCATACCATAACTTTGAGCGTGGACGACGGGAACGGGGGAAGCGACGGCACAATGGTAAACATCACCGTGACCCTTGCCGGACCCAATCAGAACCCGTCCATCACCCTGGTTGAACCGGACGGCACCAATGACGTGGCAGATACGGATTACTTCATCAAGTGGAACTGGGCGGATCCGGACGGCCAGGACTGCACTGTTGACCTCTACTACGATTTCGATACCGATCCCGCTGTAAAGGCGGACATAGTCATGGGACTCGACGCGGCCAAGGGGCAGTTCAAGTGGGACCTGTCCAAGCTGAAGAACGGGGATTACTACGTTTACGCCATGATCAAGGACGGCGAGGGAGGGAGCGGCGAGGCCTACAGCCCGGGCATGGTTACCGTTAAGCACAATACCAATCCCCTTGTTTCGGTTATGGAGCCGGACGGCAACAACGACAATGCGGATAAATCGTTCACTATTACTTGGACCGCCACGGACCAGGAGCAGGAGGACGAGAACCTGGATATTTCCATTTACTACATCCGGCCCCTTATACCGGATACCAAGAATTTAATAGAATCCGGGCTGGAGAATACCGGCTCCTACCAATGGAACACCACCCTGATTGCCAACGGCGACTACATCATCTTCATCACGGTGGACGACGGCAAGGGCGGGACGTCGCAGGGCTACAGCAAGGGCTCGGTGTCCGTTCTGCACAATGCCGCGCCCACAACGCCGGAGAACTTGAAGCCCACCGAGACCCACGATCTCAGGCCGAGATTTTCCTGGCATGATTCCCAGGACTCTGACGTGGACGACGTGCTATACCGCGTTTCAATGTGGAAGGGAACGGACAGCGAGGGCCAGCTGATAATTGACGACATCACCACCTTCCCCACTTCCATGATGGTGCCCCTGGCCCTATCTTACGGGCCGGAGGGGCTGAGCCAGGAATACTACGTCGAGATCACCGCGGAGGATTCCAAGGGGGCCACCTCCCCGCCCCTCACCGAGGTCATCACAGTGTTCAACAATCCCCCCACGACCCCGGAGATCAAATTCGCTCCCAGCACCCCTCTGAGCATAGACGATCTGAAATGCGTGGTCTCCACCCCGTCCAACGACCCTGACGGCGACACTCCAAGGTATAAGTTCCAGTGGTTCCGTAACGACGACGAGCTTACCCTGGACCAGGGCAACGATTTCTCAGTGAAAGAGGAGTCCATAGTCCATTCCTCGTTCCTGAGGAAGGAGGACGAGGTCTACTGCAAGGTCACCCCTTGGGACGGCTACGCGGAGGGCGACCCCGCCACCTTGGAAGTGACCATTGCCAACACACCTCCCTATGCGGTAATAACATATCCCTCCGACGGAGAGGTGCTTACCTCCACCACTTTATCATTGGATGCGGGAGACAGCAGTGACGAGGACAATGACGAGCTTACCTATGCCTGGTACGTTGACGGTGAGAAGGTAGGTACCGGGATAACCCTGGATACGGAGGTGGAATCGGGCGAGCACGAGATCAAGCTTATGGTATCCGACGGAAGCGATACCGAGGAGGACGTAATAACAATCCATATCAAGACCTCCCTGGTTATCGTGGAATCGGTATTCGTAAGGGCGGAGGATATCAAGGAGAAGGACAATGTCGAGATGGTGGCGGTTGTGAAGAACATCGGGGATGCTGCCGCGAACCAGGCCACAGTGGTTTTCATGGACGGTGAGAGCGAGATCGGCAGAAGGACCGTCAGCGACCTCGAACCCGGGGCTACCAGAGATATCTCAACCAACTGGGTGGCCCTGGAGGGAGACCATGAGATATATGCCTATATCATGGGGAATCCCACTGACAGTGAAGGAAGACCCGAGGGCTGGAAGAGCACCGCGGTGGGTGTTGAGAAAACCAAGACCCCCTCTTCCAAATCCTCAGACGAAGGGTTTAATATGCTCTACATCTACCTGGTCATCGTGGTGATCATCGTGGCCGTGATAGCAGGGCTTTCCCTCTACGCCTACACAAAGCATCTGCAAAGGGAGAAGGAGAGGAGGGAGAAGGAGAAGCTTAAGAAGATAGTGGATAGGCAGAACGCCCTGGCTAAGAGCTCCAAGCCGCCGAAGCAGCCATTGTCCGGGCACCCTTACAGCCAGGCCTATTACAACTACCTGGAGCCCAGGCACGACCCCTATTCCCGGCAGGCGGGTTACTACATGAACTACCCAACGGAACGGCCCTACTTGGAGGGGGACGAGAAGGAGGCCCTTCCTTCGACCAAGCAGGAGGAAGAGGAGGAAAAGATGAGCGATCATTTCCAGATGCCCGAGGAGGAATGGGACCTGGACAAGGCGAGGGAGAATGAAGACAGGGACCTGAAGTTACCGGGGGAGGAAGACGACGAGGAGGAGCTGAAGGAGATATTCAAGGAGTGATATGAATGAAATTCGTTGTTTGCGAGGACGAGGCGACCCTGAGACAGCTGTTGAGCGATGTTCTACTGGAGGCCTTCGAGGCCGAGGAAGTGATCCAGGCCTCCAACGGGAAGGAGGCTATCGAGGCCTTCAAAGAGAATCAACCGGACGTAATCATCATGGACCTTATAATGCCGGAGATGAGCGGTATGAAGGCCATCAAGGAGATGCTGTCCCTGTCTCCTGGAGCAAAGATAGTGATAGTTACCGCGATAAGGGACGAGAAGTTCAAAAAGGAGGCGCTTGAGCTCGGTGTTAAAAAGTACGTGGAAAAGCCGTTCGAGCTCGATACCCTGTTGGACGCCGTGGGGGATGTGCTGGAGTAGTAAGTCGAACGATACTTTGATACTTTGCCCTAGCCTTTGCCTTTTTAGCTCATAGAAATGAACTTGTTTATTTTGTAGTATTTCAAGGGCACAGATGGACCGGGCACACCCGGGGTGGACGTCCTAGCAAGCCATCAGAGATATCCAGTCCGCTTCTCGGCCCCGTGAACCCCACGAGCGCCGTTAGTCCAAAGTGAGACTGCTCCCTTCCGGGCCTCGTCCGCTTCCCTTGGTAAAGACAGGGCCTCGACCCTCCGGTCGAAGAGACCTGCCACCCGCGACCCCGAGGGACGAGGCGTCACAGTCGCAGACTGGTTCCGATGGCAGCCGGATACGCCGCCCCCGAGCTTCAACCCTGTTATAGGCCATTTACAGCAGGTGCCCGCTAGGGCACCAGAGGGTAGGCCTGGCCCCCCGGTCTAGCCCGGTCTTTCATCGCCCTCCTGCGCGGATTGCATCTATCCTCCACCTTTCTCCCTATACCATTCCACACAGGAGTTATGCATATAACTGTGGATGATATTTAAGATTTCCTCATAGATTGGAGGAATGAAGGGCTGCCCTATGATGCCTTATGCCCGCGCATATCGATACTGTGTTATACACTTACATGTGTCACAGCTCTCTCTATTCCTCATATTCATCACCT
>CAZUZU010000042.1:10097-18799 GCA_964624865.1 uncultured archaeon | reverse complement strand
ATAAGTCGTATCGAAATCACTCGTTTTCTTCTCGTTGTTGACCCAGATATCGAGCCCCGGGTCGTATTCAATTATCGATCGTATCGTCGGGTCTCCTGTGCCCTGGTACTCGTTGATATAGATGTATTCTTTAAGTTCTTCAGGAAAGACTATGTATCTGGCATCAACGTCATCGAATACATTCTCGTAGAACAAAACCGCACCATCGACCTCGGCCTGCGCGTTCAGGTTGTTACCGATTGTCGTATCGTCCCCCAACATTTCCAAGAATGTAAAGTTAAAGGTGTATCCGTTTCTCATTATTAACAGGCACGGCCCGTCGTTCGTTTCGTTATTGAAATAGACGTTGTAGGTATCGCTCGTACCATGGTATTCGAAGGGAGGCGTGCCCGTATCGGGGTTCAATACGTACTTTCCATTGGAGTTCGTAGACTCAATAGGATCCAGCATGAACTGGTCGAAGTGGATGCCACCAACAGAATAAAGGTCCTGGAAATTGAAATATCCATCACCGTATGCCGGGTTATAATGGAACAGCGGCGTTTGATACCAGTTGAGGCCGGGGGAAAGGTCCATTTCCATCTGCGGGTAACTGTATTCGGCGCCGAACTGGACCGTCAGGGGCCGTTCCGTGTCCGTATCCACTCTGACATACCCCAGATAATCTCCCTCGACCAGAGGTTCCTCGAACGTAACGATATCGTCTTCGGTACCCTGGCTTTCCACAACCGTTTTACCGTTGCTCGAATCGGCGTCGAGTAATATCTGTCCACCATCCACGAACAGGTCCGAGTTTACTGAAGCGATGTTCTCGGCCTCGACCCACCATGCGGACTGTGTGATCTCCGCCCCGTCAACCAACCCATCGTTATCGGTATCGGATTGGAACGGGCAGGTTACCTGGCCCTGCACGGTCTGCCACGAGGAATCGTCTATGGAGATGACCGAGACGTCATCCACGGCGACGAAGTTCTCGTTCAAATCGATGGTACCTGCGCTGTGATCAGTAACGGAGATCTCTATTGAACCCGTGGTCTCGAATACTGGCGTCGAGAATACTCTGAAATCATCCGTGATCGGATGGATATCCTCGTCAATCAATACCGTGCCGACCGAATCCGTGACGGTGATCGCAACATCCGCCGTCACGGTGCCCGCCGGAGCGACCGTAGCAACCGCAGCCTCGACACGTACCGTGGCAAACGAATGGAGGTCTACCGTGCCGAATGACTCGGGGGATACTATCTCTGTCGTGCCTGGGGCGTGGACCAGAACCCGATAATCTCCTTCTGGAGAGGCCCTGTCGTCTATAACTATCTGGCCCCCCTCCTCGTAAGGTCTATCGTCAATGGCCTGTTTCTCGGCCTCGAACCACCATGCAAGGGGATTCACTTCGTCCGCGTCGTCTATACCGTCGTCGTCTGTATCTGTCTTCGTCGGGTCGGTGCCGTAGTAGTATTCCTCCTCGTTGGTCAGCGTATCCCCGTCTCCGTCGCTGGCGGCGTCGTCCGACCCGGGGTCCAATCCGTGTTCCACCTCCCACCCGTCAGGCAGTCCGTCACCGTCGGAATCGGGATCAAACGGGTCGGTGCCATGTACCTTGCCCTCATCCCACAACGATAGTTCATCTTCATCGTAGTCTTTCTGCTCAATATCGTCAATGAGACCGTTCAACAGTACCCTACCCTCGTCACATATTACCCAATCATTACCGGCATAATGTTCTCCCCCGTGATCATCGCCTTGTTCTTCCTCCTGTTCTCCCTCTTCCTGCTCTTCCTCGTCCAGAGTGATCTTAAGTGTAATTGAAGAGCCTGGTGCTCCTCCCATCTCCACGTCGAGAGTGTTTTGTTCCTCTAGCACTATACCCTCTCCCAGTTCCTCGAGATTGGGATTGAAGTCGGAAGGGGCCCATACGTCAACTCCGTTAACCGTCACGGTTGCCGAGCTTATGCCGTCCAGGGAAGCGTGCAGCTTCCCGCTTCCCGCATCAGATTCGAATTCGAAGTGATATTGGTCCTGTGCACCGCTAATCCTCTCGCACGTCTCGGGACCGAACACTACAGTGACTTCCTCGCCGTTTCTTGTCCTCGCATCCCCGTCCATCTTTGCCCTGATGTCGTGCTCCAATTTGTCAAGCATCTCGGAATAATAACCCTCCATTGCAAGTTCAATGATTGCATTCAGCTTGTTCTCAAGTGCGCGCTTTCGCTGCTTGGCGGGTTTCTTGAAACACTCGTCAGGTAGATTTTGGATCTCGTCGTTCAGATTGTTTATGTCATCGATAAACTCCTGAAGGTAGGGGTTATCGCTCTCTTGTTCGTCTATGTTGATACCTTCATTCCCGTTATCTTCGGGGTTATCCTCGGGCAAACCATCCCCGGGTTTCTCCGAACGGCCTTCCTGCCCGTTGAAGTGATTGTAACTCGCCACCGCGCTAGTCGTAAACAACATTAAAACCACTATAGACACTAATTTTTTCGTACCGATTCCCATTAGCACTTTCACTATATCATCCTCCTTGTAAATCATATATTTTTACAGATATTTATTAATTTCTATTAGAATCGTTCAATTTAAAAATATTCTCTTATCACTTTTTTTCAACGACCACCAAATGCCTTTCTCTTTTCTTGACGACAATAGTAATCGAATCTTGACAAACAAGAGGGTGTGCCTATGCCTTTTTTTACGCCCTATATGCTCTTTGCCTTTCACCACGATTTCATATATCATGAGATTTGCGAAAACCACGAATCCCGGCATAAAAACAGGTATTCAATCTCGATCATCCAAATTGGGAAAATTACGGATTTTACATATCTTTACATATCCCTTTCGGTTTCGTCACATACATATAGGTGATAATCTAATATGGATGTATATCAAATAGTTCTTTGCCCGCCTTCGATGGCGGCGGGGGGATAGTCGTCCACTGGAATCTCTGTCCGTCTATTTGTTAGATGCATAAGATATCGAGATCTCTATCCTAACAGATCCGGGATATAAATTAAGGGGGCCGTATGTTCAGTAAGATCCTGCCTGTCAACTATCTCGTGAAAAAGAGGAAAGAAGTGATTCACAACTTGCCGTACCAGAGGGTTAATCCCTCGTATAGGACGGAGATATTGTCCCCCTTCTCTATAATTCCCGGCATTATCTCTATCTTGTCCCCCTTGCCTAGACATCCGTCCCCGCATTGATTATGAACCCGGACGTGCAAGCCCCGGTAAACACGACAATCGGATTCTTCCGAATATCGGAACGTCGAGAAATCAGTTAGCAACTTCAGGTTTCCCTTGCTGGATATCTTGACGGAAAGGCCTTTGATCTTCACATTGCCCGATATCCGGGACACTTCCAACACATTTTCGGAACCTGGGGAGTTCACCGGCTCCAATTTAACTGGCCAGCTCATAATCAAACCCACGAGCACTGAACAAACAGGGGTTAATAATCTTTTCTGATATTCAACTTTTTTTGATTGACTGGGCATATAAACAAAGATATCATATTGAAATTCTGCTAACAATTCAATATTTAACATCTGTTTATAGGTACAACACGCCCATCCGGAATTATAGTACATTCAATTGATCTATTCTTAGTACCAGATGGCGGATTGTCGTGTAAAAGTCACCATTCTGAAAAAACAAGTCACATTTTCATGTAAAAATTTAGCTTGATGTAAAATTTATATACCAGAGAAATACATAACCTATGAATGGCATGAGCGAATTGGAACTGAAGATGAAGGTCTGCCTCCTTGGCGATCCCGCGGTGGGAAAGACCTCTTTGATAAGGAAATTCGTACTTGACAGTTTCGACGACAAGTACATATCCACGTTGGGATCCAAGGTGACGAAGAAGAGCTTGAGCTTCAACGTCTCGGACCGGGCCATAAGATTGTCCATGATGATATGGGACGCGCTGGGACAGGCCGAGTTCAAAAATGTCCTACAAGGGGCCTTCAAGGGGGCGAAGGGCGCACTGCTGGTCTGCGACCTCACCCGGAAGGAGACGCTGGAAGACCTGGAGACGTGGATCGAGGAGCTTTTCGGAGTGGCCGGGCCGCTTCCGGTGGTAATGATAGCCAACAAGTGCGACCTCGAGGACGAATACGACTTCTCGGAAGAGGACCTAAAGCAAATGGCCGGAACGTACGGTTGCCCCTGTTACATCACATCCGCCAAGACCGGGGATCATGTCGAGGATGCCTTCCAAACCATAGCAAGGGAGATGGCCTTGATCCATCTGAAGAAGAAAGAGGTGAAGATACCGCCGGAATTGACGGAGGGGGAGGATATCCCGGTAAGCGCCGGGGCCGCGGCGGACGATATAAATACGATCATCGATGTCGAGGACTATATCATTGCCAGGTTCTGCGAGGTGATGGGCGGTCAAGAATTTGCCATGCCCATCATAAGACAGCAGTTCAGAAAGAACGAGATGGATTTTAAAGACCCCGAGTTGGAAAAGCTGGAAAAGGTTACGGAAGGGCTGGTCAACGTAACCACCAACTTCAAGAACGAGGAGGAAGCCAGGGATTTGGGAATGGACCTAAGGAAGGCAATACAACAGTATCGCGGCAAGGGTGGCCGAGGAAAAGAGCTGTAATAAACACCTACCTGCGTATTATGAAGTTATATGAACATTATATAATGACCTTTAATTCTTTGTGCGAGGACAACGAATAGGATACGGAAGTGTCGTTTATTATGCTTCGCATTTGTTTTGCTCATTCTTATTCCAAGCCTTGCCCAAGTGGGGGTCCGGGCACAGAATAACCAACCCAAAGGGGTTCTGAGGGGGACCATATACAATACCGAATACAACCGGCCCTTCATGAACGTTCACGTATACGTGGAGGGGGCGGGAGGCACAAGCAGGTCAGACATCACTGAGAGGGACGGGAACTATTATTTCGAGCTTTCTCCCGGAAGGTACAACTTGACCGTAATATACAAGGACACGGTGCTGGAAAGCGTTGCCGGGATCATGGTGGACGGCAACGGGACCAGCGTGCACGACATCTACAAGTCATATCGTATGAAAGAGGACGTCCGCCTGGAGGGATACGTGGAAAGGGAGGGACAGGATCCCAACGATATTTACCGAATCAAACTGAATTCCACCAAGGAATCCTACTGGAACGAGACCGTCACCGACCAGAGGGGGCACTATGCCCTGAACGTGCCCGAAGGAGAGTACAATATCTCGGTATTCAAAGGAAACGAACTGCTCTATACGGGGACCGGGGTCTACGCCTCGGCCAAGGGCCACACGTGGCATAACGTGACACTGGAACAGGACGAGATCGAGGAGATCACCCTGGGGAGCGTGATAAATTTCGTGTTTGAGAACGGATATTTCATCCTCATACTGATCGGCGTGGTCTTCGCCCTGATATTCTTGTTCGGACTTTTATCTTCAAGGCTTAAAAAATTGGCCGAGGTAAAAAGGAAACATATCGCCCCCGACCTCTTCCAGATACTCTCTTTTACCGTTAAGGCCGTCTACGGCATCATTTCCTTTTACATTATCTTGAATATCTCGGGTTTCATTGGAGGGTTCAGCGAAAACGCACTGTTCTCGTATCTGCTTTCATGGCTAAACGCAATAATGATCATATTCGTCCTTGTTCTGATCGGACGATTGGCACTGTTCCTCATAAAGAACTTCGTGGAGAAGATTAGAGAGAGGAAGGTGGGAGAGGGGCTGCCCACCACTGTCCTCCTTTTGAATATCGTGTTGAAATATTCCGTTATCGGAATACTCGGTTTTCTTATCATAGTAACCCTCCTGTCCGCCTTTGGTATGTACGATCTGATATACACCAGCATGATCGGATTTTTCTCAAGGAACCTGGGGTACCTCACACTGATAATATTCCTCGTCATCCTCGGTTATTTTGCCAGCAAGTTGATAAAGACCTTCATCTCTGACATCGAGAAACGTTCCACCAAGTACTCGCCCCATATGATAAGAACTGCGTCAAAAATGGTTTCCTTCTCCATATATTTCGTCTTCGGCCTGATAATCATCTTCAGCCTGTTGAGCATGGCGAACATGCAGGAAATAGGGTCCACAATATTGGTCATCTTATCCACCATGCTCGGTCTGGTGGTTGCCATGGCGGCTACGGGGTCCATCGGCAATATATTGTCCGGCCTAGTGCTCCAGAGCATGAAGCCCTACGACAAGGGGGACCGTGTGAAAGTCGGTATCGGGATAATCGGTGACGTTGAGGACCTTTCCCTTCTTTTCACCCTGGTTAGGACCCTGAACAACGAGATCGTTTCCATACCCAATAACTTGATCCTTGAAAACGAGATCACAAACTACTCCAGGTCCGGCGTGGTGGCAATAGATATCAATACGTCGATTGGGTATGAGATACCCGCGTCAATGGTGACCAAGCTCCTAAGGATGGGGGCAAAGGCCACCAACGGTATCCTGGCAGACCCCAAGCCTTACGCCATAGCCACTGAGTTCAAGGACTACGCGGTGGAATACAAGCTGCGGGCGTTTACCGATATGCCCAAGACCATACCGTTGACAAGGTCAAGGCTGATGAACAACATACAACGGGTATTCTACGAGACGGGTGTGGAAATACTATCGCCGTGGCAGTTCGTGAAAAGGACGGACAAACCTCCGGACATCGAAGAGGTCAAGGAAAGGTTCCTCAAATATAACCTGATGGAAGAAAAGATCAAGGAGGAGGGGGCATTGGAAGAGGGGTCCATAGGCGCGGCCATGGACATGTTCGAGCAGGTTGAAAGGGGAAGCAAGTCCGATTAGCGCATTTCGATCAGCAATAATCATTAAATATCATTAACCCATAATCTCCGCTTATGCTCCCGATATTGGAAGAATATTTCAAGAATTACCCGGCAAGACAAAAAGTCATTGAATCAATGTTCCAGTACGGTCTATCAGTAAAGGAGGGCAAGATCTATCTTGGGGACATGGAGGTACCCATCAGCGTGGTGGCCCGGTTCTCTAACGTCAATCGTAAGATCGTTTACCACACCATAGATTACATCCGGGGGGAATACGCATTGAGAAGTATCTTTTCAAGGATCATGCCCTGCGTCAGCCTACACGAGCTCGCCCCCGTGATGGGTTGGGAGGTGCTTGAGCTAAGGCTGCCGGAGGGGACGTTCGGCTGCGTGCTAAAGGATGTCCTCGATACACTGGCGGGAGAGACGTGCAATATAAGGCAGTTGACGGGATCCGAATACATAGGTCAACAAGGAATAGTAAGGATAATCGTGGAAGGGTCCATCCCGATACCGGCTCTGGACAGGGTGAGACATATGGAAGACATCGAGGAGATAACCCTGAAGACCTCGGAAAAGGACAAGAAAAAACTGATCTGCCACCACTGCAAGGTGGAGGTATGCAACCGCAGGATCTAGGCTTGCGCATGATTTATATATTCTCCTTCATTATCCAGAAATTAATGACAAATATGAAATAAAAAGGAGTCGATGAAAATGGATTGGGGAACGAAGAATCGTTTGAGCCGTATCATAAAACCGAGGGACGGAAGGACCGTGATGTTCGCTGTGGATCACGGCTACTTCATGGGACCGACCAGCGGATTGGAGAACCTAACCCAGGTGTGCGAGCCCCTTCTGGAATACGCCGATACCCTGATGCTGACCCGGGGAGCGCTGAGGAACTATATCTCTCCTGAGAACGATATTCCCATCGTGCTGAGGATGTCGGGCGGGACCAGTATCCTGAACGACGACCTGTTGCACGAGGGAAGGGTGGTCTCCATCCAGGACGCCATTAGGCTCAATGTGAGCGGGGTGGCCTGGTCCATTATGGTAGGCGCGAGATTCGAACGTGACACTGTCCTGGGCCTTACCGAGCTGATAGACGACGCTGAGGATTTCGGCATACCCGTAGTGGCGGTCACCGCCGTGGGCAAGGAGATGACCAGGGACGCCAGGTACATGTCCCTCGCTTCGAGAATGGCGGCCGAGCTGGGGGCCCATATAGTAAAAACATATTTCGTGGAAGGTTTCGAGAAGGTGGTGGAGACCTGTCCCGTCCCCATAGTCATCGCAGGCGGCAAGAAGACGCCGGAGGATCAGGCTCTTCAGATGGCATACGACGCGATACAGGCGGGAGCCATAGGCGTGGACATGGGCAGGAACATATTCCAGAGCGAAAACCCGGTTGCCATGATACAGGCCGTAAGGGCCGTGGTCCATGATGATCATACGCCAAAGGAAGCCTATCAATTGTACCGGGAAAAGGCGGGGCAATAACCAGGGGCATAGACATGAAGGCGGCCGTATATTACAGCAACAGCGATGTCCGGTTGGAGGAGATGGAAAGACCCGGGATCAACGACGATGAGATACTCGTCAAGGTAAAGGCCTGCGGCATCTGCGGGAGCGATGTCATGGAATGGTACCGCATCCGGACGGCCCCGCGGGTATTGGGACATGAAATGACCGGTATTATCGAGGAGGTTGGCAATGACGTGGAGGGATGGAGGGCCGGACAAAGGGTCTTCGTTTCCCATCACGTTCCCTGCAACACCTGCCGTTACTGTTTACAGGGCCATCATACGGCCTGCGAGACCTTACACGGCACCAACTTCGATCCCGGGGGATTCTCGGAATATATCAGGGTCCCTTCAATTAACGTGGACAGGGGCACGTTCGAGCTGCCCGGTG
>CAZUZU010000042.1:0-10087 GCA_964624865.1 uncultured archaeon | reverse complement strand
CACGAAGGGACCTTCGTAGAGCCCTTGGCCTGTGTCCACCGCGGCCTGCGCCTCTCAAGATTAAAACCCGGTCAGGACGTGATGGTGCTTGGAAGCGGTATATCGGGCCTTCTGAACGTCAAGACGGCGCGGGCAATGGGCGCCGGCCGTATCATAGCCACCGACATAAACGAATATCGACTGGCCAAGGCGAGGGAATTCGGGGCGGACATTACGGTAGACGGAAGGGAAGACGTCGTTGCAAAATCGAGAGAAGGGCTTGGAAGAGCCGGGGCCGACCTGGTGATACTCTGCACCGGGGCCCCCAAGGCAATAGAGCAGGGACTGGAGGCCGTGGACCGCGGAGGCACGGTTCTCTTCTTCGCTCCGCCCGATCAAGGTGTAGCTCCGGAGATTCCAATAAACGATTTCTGGAGGAACGAGGTGAAGGTCAAGACCACCTATGCGGGAGCACCTTCCGACATACTCACGGCAATAGACATGATAGGTTCGGGACGGATTGAGGTGAGTGACATGATAACTCACGTTCTGCCACTGGAAAGAACGGGAGAAGGATTTGCCCTGGTGGAAAAGGCCCAAGATTCCATTAAAGTAATAATCGAGCCCTGAAAACAGCCCGTTTTGCAAAACAATACAATTTGCCATCAACAAACCAACCGCCAATGACCTTTTTACAAATAAACACAACATATATTAAAGATAGAAAAAAGTTAAATACCTATTTATCATTATATAGCAAAAGTAGCTTGTTTATAGAAGATTAGGAGGTCTGGATGATGACCGTTAAATCGACTGGAAAGGGAAAGGAATCAGACATGTTAGGTTTTAGACCGATAAAGAACGATACCTTCGGCACGCTAAGGAAATTGACCACCGGTTTCGTGGCCGTGATAATGACTCTTACCGTGGTTAGCGTTATTTTCGGTGTCATGGCACCGTGGGAAGCCAAAGGCGGGATACAGATAAGCGGAAACGATCTTACCATTACCGACGCGACCTATACGATCGAGGATATGACCTATATCCACAACGGGAACATCACGGTCGGTAACGGCGGTGTCCTGGAGATCAGGAACGCTGACCTGATCTTCAGCCAGACCTCGGCGAACGAGCCATTGTGGCTCAAGGTTCAGAACGGCGGAAAACTGTTCATGGAAGACGGTGTAATAAAGTTGTACAAGGACGCGCTCGACGGCTATTTCGCTGACTTCAACATATACTTTGATAACAATGCCAACACCGTATCGGAGATAACCGATGGATCCGAGCTGAGGTTCAACGGCACCGTTCAGGTTGATAGTTCAAAGCTATATATTAACAATTCAAAACTGATCCCCGACAGCGAGATAAAAGCACTGGCCGGTTACGGCTCGCTTCAGTCACCGAGATTGAACATAACGACTGGCAGTACAGTTGCAGTGATAGAATCCCAGCTGGGAAGGATGTATTATAACCAGGGCAACGTCACCCACACCGAGCATTTGGAAGTGGACGCGTCCGAGTTCTACGCCGTGGACTCCCATCTCCCAATAGACTTCTACGAGCAGTTATCCGGTCCCGGACCGTTCCCGTTCGGAGGGGCCAACAACCCCCATCAGGAACTCAGGATAAGCAACAGCGGAATGGCCTACCTGATAAACATCACACCCTTTTCGATGTTCGACCCCACCAAGCCAGGGGACGGGGCAATTGACGTTGACGGCACATCGTGGGCGAACATATACAGATGGCTGGAGGTTTCGGTCACCGACGGAGCCGGTCTGCCGATAGTGGATTCCGACGTGACCCTTCGTTACCATCACAACTCTTCAGTGGTGGAGGACGTGCCGGAGGACGTTATTCTGGACCATCTGGGGCGAACCGCCGGGAACTTCAACACCACAGACTCCAACGGCATGTGCAAGATACCCCTGATGACCGACCGGATATCGGCAGGAACTCTACCGAATTCCAACTACACAGGTAATTTCAAGGCCCGTGCACAGGCCATGGACCCCATATCCTCCACACTTCACTCGTCCAACAGCAAATCGTTCTCCTTCCCGCCCTATCCCGACCTGGAGAACAGCAGCCAGCCCTTGGGGCTTCAATTACCCCTGGTACTGCTCCCCCCCAAAGCTCCCTACTACAGCGAGGGCGAGGTAAACCTGATCGTTGACAACGAAGACGACCTGCTCATCAACTACGACATCACCCATTTCGGAAACATCAAGGTAATAGACAACGGGACGCTGACCCTTGAGGAGGCGTATGTAAAGATCCTTCAGGAAAGCCAGAAAAAACACTATATATTGGTCCAGGACAACGGGACGCTGAACATCAACAACCTGACCCTCAGGAGCAACCTGCCCCTCAATATCTACATGTATGACAACGCAACCATCAATATCATGGGATCGAAACTCTACGTCCATGCCATCGGGGCACGCAATAACATGTCGGTCACCATTGCCGATTCGCAGATCAAGGGCTACCTGAACGTGCTTGAAACGGCAGGCGGCAGGGTGGACATATCCAACACCCGGATGTCCGATACCCAAAGTATAATGATCGACGTCTCCGATCTATCCGTCACAAACACGATACTGGAGGGAAAGAACCTGGTGCTGGACCAAGGAAACGATTACGACGAGATCGAGCTCAAGGACAACGAATTTAACATGAGCGAGCCCAGGACCCTGTCGTTCTACAACACCAACGTTTCTTCAATGAACGATACCTATTCCCAGGAAGTTGCACTGTATGACGGTACCGATATGGACCTTACGGACCCGCTGATGTCCGGAGGGGGAAAGCTCGTTCCAACCAGGGACGGGGGGTCCAATCTCACCGTGTGGTACTGGCTCTCGGTCGATGTAAGGGACGGGAGCGACCAGCAGCTGAACTGGTCCACTGTCAATCTCTACGGCTACTTTGACTACGAGGACCCGAACAACAACTCTTACCAGCTGAGGTTCCTGGAGTGCCGCCCCCTGATGCAGCAGTCCACAACCCTGTTCAGACTCAGGTCCACGATCAATGACGCCTTTGTGGGAAACTACATGCTCAACGCCACCCATCCCATCGAACAATCTTCGACACCGCCAAACAACGTTGTCATGGAAGGTAACAACGCGACCGGGCTGAAGTTCACCCAATTGAAACCCGACCTTACCGTTCAGGGCAGCGACATTTCCCTTTCAAAAGAGAACCCGCCGGTGGACAACAAGGTGGAGATAGGGGTGACCGTAAGGAACATAGGCGACGTGAACGTGTCGGCGGTGAACGTTACGGTGGAAGACCTTTCCAGCTCGTTCGGGTTCAAGAAATCATACACCATCAATCATATCCCGGCCGATGGAAGCAATGTAGCCAGCATCGAATGGACTCCGAAGGAATCGGGCAATCATCAATTGAAGGTGACCGTGGACGGCGACGATCTCATCTTGGAGGATGACGAATATAACAACGAGGCCAAAAAATGGGTCTATGTTTCAATGAAACCGGACCTAAGGGCGGAAAACATACAGGTATCAAAATCCAACCCGACCATAGAGATCGACACTATCACCGTTACGGCGGACATCTTCAACGACGCAGATTCGGACCAGGACAACGTTACAGTCGCCCTGTTGGACAGCGGTGTTGTGGTGCGCACGACCGCCGTGGACGTTCCCTGGGACGCCCCCCAGGGTGTCGAGGTTTCGTTCCAGTATTTCTTTGAACTCCCCGGAAGTCATCAAATGACCATTGCAGCTGACTCGGAAAACGAGATCAATGAAAGCAACGAGAACAATAACAACATAACCATTACAGTGAACGTTGTGGAATATCTGGATATATTCATCACATCAGATGATATTACCTTTGCCAGCGACGACTTCGTCAACGGCTCCGCCGTAAATATAACCGCCGTGGTCCAAAACGAGGGGGCCAAGAACGTTACCACCGAGGTGGCCTTCTATGTAGATGACGTGTTCCTGAACAGAACGGAGATATTCATAGAGGCGTCCGGGCAGAACCAGACCACGGCGACATGGGAGAACGCCGCTCCCGCAGGCGTTCACATGGTAAAGGTCGTGGTGGATGAAAAAGGCAACGTTACCGAGAGCGACGAGGGCAACAACGAGGCCGTTAAAGAACTCTACATAAAGACAAGACCGGACGTTACCTTGAGCGCTGAGGACGTTACATTCGACCCCGTGGAGCCCTTCGAGGGTGAACCGGTCACCATCTACGTTGACGTCCACAATATCGGAGAGAGCAACATCACCTCTGAACCGGTGGTCGTATACTTGGAGATAGATGACGGATATGCCAATACGACCGGCATTGACCCGCCTTTCTATTCTCAAGAGATAAGAATGGTCGTCTTCCAATGGGACGCGTCACTGGGGGACCACGACATCTCCATCACATTGGACCCCGATAACGATATATCGGAAGATGACGAGGAAAACAACGAGTTAAACCTTCAGATACACGTCAAGCAGAAACCGGAATTGTACGTTTTGGAGACCAACACCTGGATAGAACCCGTGGAACCGATCGAAGAGGGGACGTTCTACGAGAACGAGGTTCTGACCTTGAGGACGCGCGTTTACAACAGGGGTGAGGCACTGGCCGAAGAAGTCATTGTCGGTTTCTTCATCGACGACGTAAACGTTGGTAACTACACCATGGACGTTCCGGCCCAGAACATGAACAATCCGGGCATAGCCTGGGTCCAATGGACCGCCACCGGGGGTGCGCACACCCTCAAAGTGACCGTAGACCTGGACGAGAAGTTCACCGAGAACGACGAGGAAAACAACACTGTAGAAATAGATCTCATTGTCGAGTTCAAATCGGACTTGTCCCCTCGACTGGATTCACTCGGGACCGAGGGGGGTAACAGAGACAACCTGGTCTACGGGGAGGAGAACTACACCATAGAAGGCGACAATCTCACCGCCCGGCTATCTATCCATAATTTCGGGGAAGCAAACGCAGTGGATTTCCCAGCGGTCATTAGGCTTGTCCATACCGACACGGAAGGAACCGAGCAGAACATGGGCAATGTATACGAGAGCAGATTCGACGTGGATGCGGAGGGAAACGAGAGCTTCGAGTTCGAATATCCACTGGAGAATCCCGGGAAGTACCGTTATACATTGATCGTCGATTTCGGCAATGAATTGATCGAATCGAACGAAGATAACAATATCCTGGTATTCGAGGTCACGGTCCTGGAACATCCGGACCTGGTAATACAGAACACCACCCACAGATCGACCTACAAGAACCCGGACAGATACTACTCTAATGCAGCGGTTAACATTACCGTGACAGTGGCCAACCTGGGCGTGTTCACGGTCACAGATGTTACGGTGGCCATCTATGACATCACAGGCAAAGAACTTACAAACGAGACACTGACCATTAACTCATCCCAAAATGTGGTAAACGTTTCCTTTGAGCTCAGCTTCGAAGTAGGTGCACACAATCTGTCCGCCTCGATAGATCCGAACAATGACATCATGGAAAAGGACGAAGAGAACAATACAATGAACATAGAGGACATCACCATATCCAAGCCGCCCCCCGTAAGGGTGGTTGTCAGCAACATAGAGATATACAACGAGGATAAAAAACTGGATAGAAACAAGTGGTATGCCAACGTGAACTGCCACATTGAAGGAACGGTCCAATACGAGTACGAAAACGGCACCCTGGAACCGGTCGCCAATATTCCGGTCACACTGGGCGTGTTGGGTTATACAGCGGAAACCACCACTGACGAGAACGGACACTTCAACTTCGTCTACAAACCCTCCAAAGAGCTTGTGGGAGATACAATCTCAGCTAGAATAATAATCGACCTGGGGGACCTGCCACCGGAATTCAGGGGCCTCGACATAGAGCTGCCCGAGACATCTCAACCCGTCGAGATCCATAAAGTGACTGGAAGTAAGAGTATGGATTGGACGCTGGTCATTATCGCAATTGTGGTGGTTGCGGTGATCGCCGCGGCGGTAGGCGGCTTCCTGCTGATGAGACGCAAGAAGGCATTGGAGGCCGGTGGAGCCAAGTGCAGCGTTTGCGGGGCCACCATACCGATGGACGCTAACGAATGTCCAAAGTGCGGCACGGAGTTCGGCGATATGATCGAATGCGGCAGCTGCGGCTCGGTCATACCGGCCGACAGCAGGAAATGTCCGAACTGCGGGGTAGAGTTCGAAAGAGCCGGGGAATTCGGAGAAGAATTATTGGTCGAAGAGGAAGAGGAGGAGGAAGAAGAGGAAGAGGAGGAAGAAGAGGAGGAAGAAGAGGAGGAAGGCATGGTCAAATGCTATGCCTGCGGTGAAAGAATACCTGTAGATACAACGGAGTGTCCATACTGCGGAACGGTATTCGAGGAGGAAGAAGTGATCGAAGAGGCCATGGAAGGGGAAGGCATGGAGGAGGAAATAACCGAAGAGGCCACTATCGAGTGCTTCAACTGCGGAAAACCCATTCCCCTCAGCGCTACCAAGTGCCCCTACTGTGGAACAGAGTTCGAATAATCCTCGAACTCTATTTCTTTTTCTTTATTTTTATTTTTGAGCCTATTTTCAGGTCCAACAGCTCATTTGCCTTTTTCCTGCCATAGGCCAGTTCAAGAGTGTCGTGGCTCGTAGGCAGTAAGAGCAGGCCTTCACCTTGGTAACGGTCCGAATAGCTCGCGCAACCATGGTTCCCATCGTGTTCCACTTCAACAATATCTCCTTTCCTTACACAAATATGTTCTATGAAATCGCTTGGAATATCGGTTATCACGTTGCCGAAATTATCAACGAATATCACTGAGCCGAATATGCCGTCACTGTTCGTACCAAACCTATCCTCAAGGCCTACCACGTCCTGCTTCTCGAAAACCGCATCAGCCAGCCCTTTCATTGCATATAAGGCTGCGGCAGGGGCAAAAACATCCCTGCCCTGGAAGGTGTTGCCCTTGGGCTTAAGGCCTGTCAATCGGAACAACCTATCCGGTAAAACCTTGAATACGTTCTCAACACCCAGCCTGTTAGCGGAATAATGGAACAGGCCGTTGTCCGGGCCAACGAACACCGTACCGGAGCCGCATTCCAACAACAAAACATCCCTGTCCGTTCCCACCCCCGGGTCCACGACCCCCACATGTACCGATTCCGAGGGATAATAATCTATCATCGAGGCAAGTATCACGGAGGAGGCGTATATCCGGTGTGGGGGGAGATCATTGGCACCGAGAATCACTTTTGCGTCCGGATTCATCTTCAATATGATCCCGCACATCTCCCCGACATAATGGCTGAACCCGAAATCCGAATGGATTACTATGGTACCCGACATATTACCCTTTCCAGTTTTTATGCCCCATACATCACTTCTGTCTCATATATTTCCTAGGTCTCATATGTCTTCCGGCCCGTTGTGCCAGGGATCGTAACTATTTGGTCCGGGTTTGCCGGTGTAAGGTTTGAAGGCCGGATCGCCGTAGCATGCGAACATCGCCACTTCCTTCCAGTATGTGCCTGCTGAAGAGTATGACTTGAACAAATGACCCTCGGTTAGCAATTCGGTCTTTCCGCTCTGCCAGTATTGATTGCCCGGGTCCTGGTAAAGCGGGGATATCTTTTCAGGATATCCTTCCAGCGTCCCCCTCTCCCTTGCGTAGAAGGACATGTACCGGTTCATTCCCCACTGCAGGGCCTTACCGATATATCCGTAATCGCTCTCGTGGTTGAGCATGGCATCCAGAACGCAGGCGTACCAGAAATCGTTCATATCCCACTCGTAATCACCGTCGCTCCAAGTAGGATTAAGAATACCGGGAAGATATTCCTCTGTGGACGAATAGATATCCTGGCCAAGGTTGGAAAAGGAGACCTCGGTGGCTGATATCATCCCCACCGCCCCGGCGTACATATAATGCAGTGGGAAAGAGGCCCTGATATCCACGGGGGTGCCAATCCAGTTGGTACCTTCTATCTTTGAGTTCTCGCAGCATACGAACAGGCCGAACTGGGGCGGAAGGTTGAACACGTCCACGCTTGGGAAATCCGCTTCGGGCGAGTAGGCGGAGCAGTTGCCCTCCAGTCTGTCCTTTATATAGGTCCTGTATTGGGCCGAGGTGGAGGGGTCCTGGTACTCCGAGGGCTTCCAGACATAGAATGTGGCATGCCAGCTCCCGTGCCCGCGATAGAACACGAAGTTCGAAGATTCCATGATCGCCTTGAAGTCCCTTTCTTTGCCCGTGCCCGCGTCACGCCAACCTTCGTTCCCGGTCGTCCTCATGTAATCGTAAGTAAGGCCTTCGTCCACCATGTCGTCCTTGGCAAACCAACCGGGCGTCATCTGGAGCCTTTGGTCCGCGACCTCGTAACCGTTCCATATGGAACCGTGGGTTCGCCATTCCCTTTCCTGCACCTGGCCGGTGCTGTCCTTGACCCTCACCCTTGAGGCCATGTCTTCGTATCGATACGTTCTTGCCAGTTGATTGGAAAGGCCCTCGAGATTCCAGTTCACCAGTCTGCCTACCGCTGCGTCCATGGTATACATATCCTCATCTAAAAAACCGTATACCACGTCGCTGGAAACGATACCGTCCGCCTCCCTGCTGTCAGGATTGCTGGAGGTTTTATCAGGGAGCTGGAACTGGGGCACGGCTGCCGAGGAGCCGACAAGTGCAATGTATTCGATCTCACCGTATTCGGACCATATCTTTCGAAGTTTCTCGTATATGCCAATGGCCTTGGTGTTGTTCTGGATCTCCATGTATCCGATTTCCGTCCGGGACGGCTCCCAGGACGTCAATACATAAGCCCCGTGATAGGCTGCCACCAGCCCGGAGGCGGCAGATAAAGCGGGAATATGATACGGAACCATTTCCTTATCAAAACTCTCATTGGTAAGGTCTTTCGGGTTGGCCACCACCACGTAATTCGGTCTTTTACCTATGGCCTTCAAATGGTTCCAGGCATCCGACTGGGAGGAATAGGTGGAAGTTGAAGAGGGTACGATAAGCTTCTGCTCCTCTGCGGCAACGGGCGCTGCCCACAGTGCCTCCTCGTAGGAAGATACCTTGATAGTGCCGGAATAGCCTCTGAACGACTCCAGCACTTTCGGGCACCTGGGGAAAATATGCTTTGCACCAAAGTCTTGCTCGAAGTTTGCCCTGGCCTCGGGGGCATCGATAAACGCCACGGCCTCACCGAAATCGCCCATCTGCATGATAGTGTGCTTGATCTTATCATCCACCGTACCGTCCCTGCCCAGCACGTAAACGGGATGATACCTGCCGTCGGATACGGATATTGAGGACAGCGATGCAATGAACTCCATGTCCTTTTCGGTTTCGGGATATTGAACAAAGATAATGTAATCCTCGGGAAGGGACCTGGTCTCAACCTCCTCTTCCTCGGGCCAGACAAAGAACATCATTCCTCCGATAATTATCACAACTGTAATGAACAAGGCGGAAAAGACCTTCCTGGTAGCCAAAGCACCCTTGATTCCGGCAGCAGCCATATCAACACCAAGAAAGATTTATGTTAAAGATGATATATAAAGATTATCATAGACTATTTTGTTATCAGTATATTGTTTAACGATTCCATGTTATTTTGGGGCATTGACCCCTGCCAAGAACCGGATCTCCCGGCAAGCTCGTTAATCGGCCTTAATCCTAACCTTGGGCAAGAGCTCTCAATCTCTCCGCAATAAAATCCAGACATTTGGCCAGGCTCTCAGTATTATCATATTCTTCCAGAACGGCGGCGGCAGCTTCATCGTCCAGGGCCTTGTATTCCTTTTCGACCTCGCCCAGGCACCGGGTTATATTGTCAACCATGGTGATACTTGCGTCCCTGGCCGAGCGGGAGAGGGGGTTGAGGTCCACTGTTGCAACCGTCTTCCCCATATCTACAAGTGCCTTGGTCCGATCCCCGTCCTCCAAGGGGACCAGCACGAAATCCGCCTTGTATATACCTTCCTTGGTGCATTTTCCTCTTGCATGGCCCAATCCTGGTATGGCGGCATCCGAAGAGCGGCCTAAAACATCCTTCGCCCCCATACCTTCCAACAGATCGACTATCTTGTTCACCCT
>CAZUZU010000041.1:15692-19502 GCA_964624865.1 uncultured archaeon | reverse complement strand
ATTACGGCACCGTTATAGAGGGCGTGTTCGTTGTGGGCTGCGCACAGGAACCCAAGAACATAGAGGAGTCCCTTTCCCAGGCCGTGGCAGCCACCGGAAGGCTGCAATCCAAGATAGAGATCGGGGGCAAGCTGAAGCTGGAGCCGATGATCGCCTTCGTCGACGAGGAAACGTGCGGGGCGTGCAAGCTCTGCATAAGCCAATGCCCTTACAAGGCAATATCGTTTGACGAGGAAAAGGAGGTGTCAGTGGTGAACGAGGCCCTGTGCAAGGGCTGCGGAACCTGCGTTGCGGGCTGCCCCACAGGGGCGGCCACCGCAAGGCACTTCACCACTCCCCAGCTCTTTGCCGAGATCAAGGAGGTGAGCTCATGGTAGATAACAGCGGGGGCCCCGCCCAGGGCCACTACGAAGACGAACGGCACCGGCTGCTGAAGTCGCGTCAGGGGAAACCGACCCTGGTGGTCTTCTGCTGCAACTACTGCTCGTACGAGGGGGCGGACAAGGCAGGTATGAACAAGAAGGAATATCCGGCAAATGTCAGGATCGTCCGCACCATGTGCAGCGGAAGGGTGGAGCCGAACTTCGTTCTGGAGGCCTTCAAGGACGGGGCGGACGGCGTGCTGGTGCTGGGCTGCCATCCCGGCGACTGTCACTTCAAGAAGGGCAACTACAAGGCGCAGCGAAGATATTTCCTGTTAAAAAAGATGCTAAAACAGTTCGGTGTGAGCCCGGACAGGTACCGCCTTGACTGGGTCTCGGCAAGCGAGGGCGACAAGTTCGTCAAGGTGGTCACCGAAATGTCCAGCGATATCACTGAGATGGGACATCTCAAACTGGAGGTGTAATAAATGATTAAATTACAACTTATGAAAAATGACCGAAATAGTAATTTACGAGTGAGACCAGCGAGTGAAACGAGGTGGTTTTAATGACAAAACCAAAGATAGCTCTGTACTGGTGCGCTTCGTGCGGCGGCTGCGAGGAGGCGGTGGTGGACCTCAACGAGGATATCCTGAAGGTGGTTGACGCTGTTGACATAGCACTCTGGCCAGTGGCCGTGGATGCAAAATACTCGGACATAGAAGCAATGGAGGACGGCGAGATCGCGGTCTCCCTAATCAACGGTGCGGTGAGGACCGAGGAGCAGGAAAAGATCGTGAAGCTGCTGAGGAAAAAATCCGGCATGGTGATCGCTTTCGGCTCCTGTGCATGCTCCGGCGGGATACCCGCTCTGGCAAACCAGTGGACAAGGGAATCCATCTTCGACTGGGTATATTCCAAGGCACCCAGTGTGGTGAACTCTGAGAACACCGTTCCAAAAACGGTATCGGAGAGCGAAGAGGGGGAGAAACTTACCCTGCCCGAGTTCTACAACACAGTCCACAGCCTGGCCCAGGTAATAGACGTGGATTACTACATACCGGGCTGCCCTCCGACACCGGAGATCATCATGGCGGGCATCGAGGCCATACTGTCCGGAGAGCTGCCACCGAAAGGGAGCTACATCGGTGTGGAGAGCTCGCTGTGTAAATCGTGCGAAAGGAACGACAGCAAGCCTGAACAGATGTCCGTCTCCGAGATAAAGAGACCGCATCTTACCGAGATGGACCCGGAGAAATGTTTCCTGGACCAGGGCATCATATGCATGGGTCCCGCCACCCAAGGGGGATGCGGGGAGCTCTGTATCAACGCCAACATGCCATGCCGGGGCTGCTTCGGACCGCCCAGGAAGATTGCGGACCAGGGCGGCTCGTTCGTTTCGGTCCTGAGCTCCATATTCGGCGTGGAGGGAGAGGAAAAACTGAGCGAAGAGGAGGTGGAGAAGCTGATGAACAGCGTGCCCGACCCATTGGGCACTTTCTACCGGTTCAGCATGTCAGACTCCATCCTAAAAAGGAAAATGGGGGAGTGATAATATGACAAAGAGGATAACAATAGATCCGATTACCAGGCTGGAAGGCCACGGAAAGATCGAGATATTCCTGGACGACAACGGAGATGTGGAGAACGCCTACTTCCAGGTACCCGAGTTAAGGGGCTTCGAGAAGTTCGCTGTGGGAAGACCGGCTGAGGAGATGCCTCGCATAACACCAAGGATATGCGGCGTCTGCCCCACCGCACATCACATGGCCTCCACCAAGGCCCTTGACGCCCTCTACCAAGTGGAGCCCACGCCTACGGCAAGGAAGATCAGGGAGCTCATGTACAACGCCTTCACCTTTGAGGACCACACCCTGCATTTCTTCTACCTCGGAGGGCCCGATTTCATCGTAGGCCCGGACGCCCCGAAGATGGAGAGGAACATACTGGGGGTAATAGGGAAAGTGGGTCTCGAGACAGCGGGCAAGGTGATAGACATACGCAAGAGGGCCCGTGCCTTGATGACCAAGATCGGGGGCAAGGTCGTCCACCCCGTAATGGGGCTGCCCGGCGGCGTATCCAACGGGCTGAAGGAAGAGGACAGGGAAGAGATCAAGGCCTTGGGAGAGGACAGCGTCGGGTTCGCCCAGTTCGCCCTAGGTGCATTCGAGGACATCGTACTGAAGAACCAGGATTACGTTGACCTCATCGTGGGCGACATATACAAGCACGACACGTACTACATGGGCCTTGTGGACAAGGAGAACAAGGTGAACTTCTACGACGGAACGATCAGGGTCGTGGACCCCGAGGGAAAGGAGTTGGCTAAATTCGAGGCCAGTGATTACCTGGACCATATCGGGGAACACGTGGAGCCCTGGAGCTATATCAAGTTCCCATTCCTAAAGGAGGTGGGATGGAAAGGCTTCACCGACGGTAAGGACAGCGGCATCTACAGAGTCGCCCCGCTGGCAAGACTGAACGCCGCCGACGGCATGGCGACGCCCTTGGCACAGGAGCATTACGAGAAGATGTACGAGACACTGGGTGGAAAACCGGCCCACGGCACCTTGGCATTTCACTGGGCAAGGCTCATCGAGGCCCTCCAGGCCGCTGAAGCTGTAAGAGACCTTTCCGAAGACGACCAGCTGTACGGCAAGGATATAAGGAACATCCCCACCGCCACGCCGTCCGAGGGAGTGGGAGTGGTGGAGGCTCCCCGGGGTACTCTGTTCCATCACTACAAGACCGACGAGGAGGGTATCATGAAAGAAGCGAACCTCATCGTTGCCACCCTTGGGAATTCTGCGGCAATGTGCATGTCAATAAAGAAGGCGGCCCAGGGCCTTATCAAAGGAGGGGAGGTGTCGGACGGACTGCTGAACATGGTGGAGATGGCTTTCCGTGCCTACGACCCTTGCCTGGCCTGCGCAACCCACAGCCTTCCTGGCCAAACGCCAATGATAGTCACTCTGAGGAGCAAAGATGACGGAAGCGTCATCAAAACGATACGGCGGGATTAGACACAGGCAAGGCGATACGGCGGCGTGATAATCCGCTGAGCATTGGTCAATAATGGAGTGTGCCAGACATCGGATCATAAGAGTTGCAAGCACCGATAGGACCCGAGATCCGGCAATTATGATCAACGATGTTTTTGCTGATATTTCCGCAAGTGACTTATATAATCCTACCCTAATCATAGGAGAGGAAATGATATGAAAACCCCGATAATAGGCATCGGCAATCCTATCCTAATCATAGGAGAGGAAATGATATGAAAACCCTGATAATAGGCATCGGCAATCCTATCCTTTCCGACGATGGTGTCGGTGTTCGGGCGGCGCGCAAGTTGGTGGAAGAGCTGGAGACTCCGGGGAAACAGGAGGTGAAAGGGGAAATCGAGGTGGAAGAGGCAAGCACCGGCGGGCTCATTTTAGTGGAGATG
>CAZUZU010000041.1:0-15682 GCA_964624865.1 uncultured archaeon | reverse complement strand
TAGACGCCATCAAGACGGGGAAAGGGGCGGTCGGGGAGATATACCGGATGGTTCCCCAGGATATAGCCGGGGCCAAGGAAACGGTCCACGCCTCCTCGATCCACGACGTCAGCTTCAGCCGGGCCTTGGACCTGTGGAGGGAAAGGGCGGCAGACAGTTTCCCCTCCCAGGTAATAATATATGCGGTGGAGGTGGCGGACATCACAACATTCTCGGAGCAAATGAGCCCGGAGGTGGAAAAAGCCCTGCCAAGGGTTGTGGACATGGTGCTTGGTGAATTGGAGGGATAAATGGGCGGAATAGGGGTTCGAGCACCAAGGAAAGATAGCCGTATTGTCATAAAAAAACAACTTATACCAACATATTTATATAAACAAAATCCATTGACATTATAGCCCAATAGCACTATAACATGAAAAAGGGAGAGATAAAGATAATGGAAGCCTGAATCTCGGATCAGCACGGACCTGCTTCCTACACCAATTATTTCAGGTGATCAAACATGAGCATAGTGGACCTGACGTCAATGGCAAAGCCGGAAAAGGACAAGGTGGGGAACATCAACAATATATTATCCGCCTTGAGCGAAAACATACCAAATTATTGTTATCAGTGCGGAAAATGCACATCGGGTTGCGAGGCCTTCATATTGCTGGAACTGGAGCCCCACAAGATAATGGCACTGACCAAGTCCGGGTTCGTTGACGAGCTGGTTAACTCGGATATCATATGGACCTGCATGACATGCTACAAATGCATGGAAAGATGCCCCCAGGACCTGGCGCCGGTTGAGGTTCTGTACGCATTGAAGAACCTTGCCGTTGCCTCCGGAAAACAGATAAACGCGGGCTATACGAACATGCTACAGAACGTTATTGGCACCGGGTACATCCAGACACCGAAAGAGGTCCTGAACAGGGAGAACGAGGCTGTCAACAGGGAAGCCCTGGGACTGCCGCCCGCTCCCTCGCTGGAGGACCCTGCCAAGTTCCAGCAGACAGTGATGAAGGCGGCAACGGGAACCCTGGGGTGATATCATGAAAGTCGGACTTTACCTTGGCTGTGTGATACCGACCGAACAGTACGGCTACGAGATGTCTCTTCGGGAGGTCCTGCCTGAATTGGGTGTTGAGCTGGTTGACTTGAAGAATACATCCTGCTGCGGTGCACCGCTTCGCGGCATCAATCTCTTTATGACCTCATATTTAAGCGCAAGGAACCTTGCCATAGGCGAGAAGGAGGGATTGGACATACTGGCCCCCTGTCCGCTCTGCCACCTGGCCCTTACGGAGGCAAAGAACACTCTGGAAAAGAATCCCGAGCTCAGGGACAAGGTCAACGCCATGCTGAAGGAAGAAGGATTGGAATACCTGGGCGGGGAAGAAGGCACAAAAATCTTTCACGTCCTGGACCTGCTGCATGACGAGATAGGTTGCGACAAGATAAAGGAGAGGGTGAAGGATCCGTTGGAGGGGGTAAAGATAGCGGCCCATTACGGATGCCACCTCATAAGACCGCATCAGCTGGACAGGCCGGACGATTCGGAGAACCCGCTGAAGATGGAAAACCTCCTCAAGGCCATTGGCGCGGAAGTTGAGGACTACACCGAGAAGCTCAACTGCTGCGGCGCGCCCATACACATCAATCTACCTGAGAGCGCGCTTACCAAGACAGGCCAGAAGATCAAGGCGGTCCAGGACCGTGAGTTCGATGCCCTGGCACATCTGTGTCCCTGGGGCCAGCGAATGCTGGACGGCAAGCAGGAGGACGCCGGCCAGACCATAGGGGAATCAATTAGCTTACCGGTATTTTACTATACTCAATTACTAGGCATGGTCATGGGCATAGACGAGAAGAAATTAGGCCTGGAGCTGAACAAGAGCCCGGTTGACCAAATGGGACAGGGAGGAGGTGAGTGATGATGGCAAGGATAGGCGTGTTCGTGTGTCACTGCGGGGCCAACATCGGCTCCGTGGTCGACGTGGAAGAGGTAAGAAAATTCGCCGAGGGACTGGAAGACGTGGTCGCGGCCAAGGACTACAAGTACATGTGCTCGGACCCCGGCGGCAAGCTCATCCAAGACACTATTATTGAACAAGACCTGGACAGGGTCGTGGTCGCTTCATGCAGCCCGAGAATGCACGAGCCCACCTTTAGGAAGGTGGTTTCCGACGTCGGCATGAATCCGTACTGCTGCGAGATGGCAAATATCAGGGAGCACTGCTCCTGGGTCCACATGGAGGACAAGGAAAGGGCCACGGAAAAGGCCATGGAGATAGTGGCCTCCATGGTGGCCAAGGTAAGGTTGTTGGAGCCCTTGGAGAAGAGGGAGGCGGACGTGGTGCGTGAGGCCATGGTGGTGGGAGGGGGCATCGCCGGGATACAGGCCTCGCTTGACCTTGCGGACCAGGGATTCAAGGTCTACCTTGTGGAAAAGACGCCGAGTATAGGGGGCCGCATGGCACAACTTGACAAAACCTTCCCCACGTTGGACTGTTCTTCGTGTATCCTTACCCCGAAGATGATGGACGTGGGAAAGCATCCCAATATCGAACTAATGACCTACTCAGAAGTGGAAGAAGTGAGCGGAAGCATAGGTAATTTTAAAGTAAAGGTAAGGAAGAAGCCCACCTTCGTGGACTGGGACGCATGCACTGGCTGCGGTGAATGTGCGAAAGCCTGCATGCTCAAGGACAAGGTACCCGACGAGTTCAACCAGGGTCTTGGGAACAGAGGGGCGATATACTGCCCGTTCCCCCAGGCCGTTCCCCTCAGATACACCATAGATGCGGAGAAATGCCTCTTTATCAAGTTCGGGAAATGCGGGGAGAAACCCGCGTGCATAGAGGCGTGCGAGGCAGATGCCATAAGGCATGACATGGACAAGGAAGGGGAGTTGGTGGAGTTGAACGTGGGGAGCATCATAGTTGCCACAGGCTACGATATGTTGGATGGCGACGCCCTCTATGAACTGGGCTACGATAAATCCCCCAATGTGATAACCAACCTGGAGTTCGAGAGACTGGTTAGCTCGTACGGCCCCACCGAGGGGCACATAGTAAAGCCATCAGACAAGGGGGAGATAAAGAGCGTGAGCTACGTGCTCTGCGTCGGCTCTCGTGACGAAGGGGAAAGACCCTGGTGCTGCCGCGTGGGCTGCATGAGCGCGTTGAAGCACGCATACTTGATAAGGGAGCATCTAGGCAGCGATGTAGAGATTAATATCTGCTACAACGATATAAGGGCGTTCGGCAAGGGCTACGAGGAATTCTACCGGCGGGTGAGGGGAATGAACGTGAACTTCATACGAGGCAGGCCGTCTGAGATCCGTGTTCTGGACGATGACCAGCTGGAATTCGACGTTTTCGACACAAGCACCAAGAAGGAACTTCAGGTTACTTCGGACCTCGTGGTTCTGGTGCCCGCGCTGGTTCCAAGGGCCGACGCCGAAGGCCTGGCAAAGATTCTAAAGATATCCCAGGGCGCCGACGGCTTCTTATTGGAGGCCCATCCCAAGCTGAGGCCGGCCGACACCGCCACCAAAGGTATTTTCCTGGCGGGATGCTGCCAGGGACCAAAGGACATACCTGATTCCGTGGGCCAGGCAAGCGGTGCAGCGGCAAAGGCCGCGATCCCCCTGGCCAGTGGAAAGGTGGAGATCGATCCCCAGATATCAGTAGTAAATGTCGATATATGCTCGGGGTGCGGCATATGCGAGAGCATGTGTGAATACGGCGCCATTGAAATATTAGACAACCCGAACATACCAGGGAAGAAAACGGCCCAAGTGAACGACTCGCTCTGCGAGGGGTGCGGCTCATGTGTTTCTGCCTGTCCTTCCGGCGCAATAGAGCAGCGGGGCTACAAGAACGATCAGCTCAACGCCATGATAGAGAAAACCTTGATACTTGAAGAAAAAGCAGAGCCGCAGTAGGGACATAAGATACAAGTCGGGACTACACAGACAAGTTGGGAAAGGAAAATATATCTAGCAGGGCAGTTCCTGCCTACCCAGCTCGCCCCTGATCTTTCTGCCGTGCAGGGATTCCTTTCGATGTTTTATTATACCCATTGAAACCTTTTGATGATCTATAGAGGCGATCATCTGAGGGGAGAGGTAGAGCTTCTTCATTGCCCCGAAGCAGCCCGGGAATCTCCCGTGATAGGCCTCTTCCCACTTGAAATGCGACTCCACATTGGGAAAGGTCCCGAAGTACAGTATATTGTATTTACCCGTATGGCCCTGATATGCAATGGGAACGTGACAATCGGAACGGATCGCGTTGTGGATCTTCTCCTTGTTCTTGTTAACCCGGATCATGCATAGGACGAGGACGTAGTTTGGGGGGGCGAAGAAGCCGGGAAATCGGCACAGGGGCCGGCCTATGGCACCGCATTTCACCATTTCATCTATCCGTCTCTCCATGGTCCTTCTGTGGGTGCCGAGTTTCTTTGCCAGAAGGTTCTCGTTGGTCTTGATGCCCTTTCCCAGAAGAAGCTTCTTCAATGTTTTGAAGCTCAGCTCGTCCAGAACGTGGCCGTTTATATTGAGCTCCCCCTTGATCCTGAACATATTCTCCATGCACTTGATCGGTGAGTTTGGATTATACTTTATCATCAGCTCGTTATCAAAGAACATCACATCCGCAGGGGCCCGGTTCTCCAACGCGGGTATCTTTCCCGTCTTGACGATCCTTTCCTTCCATTGATGATAGGTGAACAGGTTCTTGTGGAACTCGAACATTAATGTATTGTAATCACCGTCCCAGGCCCAGAAGGCCGCGAATATGGTATCGTCTTCGATCAGGAATCGCTCCACCTGTTCGTTCCTTGGCAGGTCGGCCTTTACAACGGCTAGCACCGGTCTCTCCTTGAACAATGCACGAAAAGGATAAAAAGGAGGGGTGATAATGTTATTTTTGAACAGGTCTTCCACCCTGGTCCTCACAGTGTTTCGATGTTTCCCCAGACTCCTGGCCAATTCGCTTAGATTCACACTTACCCCGATGCCAGAACATACGTTTTCCAGGATTTCGAGGTTCAACTTATCATTTAGCATTTCGGCCATTACAAGGTCATTAATTCATCATTATAAATAGTTTATCATAATAATGTTATCATTATTAATAAAATAGTTTTTAAATATTGGGCAGTATTTTTGTTACATATCATGGCAAGATATTGGGCAGAGTGATATGTTTCCCCGTGGATATTGATATTGCAGACATTTTATCGCATCCATATTGTCAATAAGATATATATATTTAAAGAACTTTATATATCACTGATATGACACAAACCGGAGATATGAAGGTTAAGACCGATATGCAAGGCATAAACATAATACATACCTTAAAAGAGATAAACATATCGGCCTTTTTAGACAAACTGGGCCCTGCTCACGTGCTTCACGTATTCGATCCCGGCGCTAATATGCAGGGGATCCTGGTGGTTGACAACACCACCCTGGGCCCGGGCTGCGGCGGGATAAGGATCGACCCTTCTATAACTCCCTACGAGACCTTTCTACGTGCAAGGAACATGACATGGGCCTGTGCCTTGTCGGATGTCGCTCTCGGCGGAGGCGCGGCCGCCATCAAGGCCGACCCCCGGAAACACAACAAGGAAAAGCAGATAAGGTCCTTTGCCAGGAAGATCTCGCCCTTTGTACCAGAGCGTTTTATTGGCGCTCCGGACGTTCACGTGGGTATGGAAGAGATGGAAGCCTTCGCTCATGAGGTGAAAGACCGAAGGGGAGCAACCGGAAAATCCGAATCGAACGGCGGTATAACCTACGAATCCGGGATCTTCGGATTGGCCATGGGTGTGGCTGTCGAGACCTGCCTGGAAACGGCAGAGTCCTCGCCAGGCCTACCCAAGGAGCTGGCCGGTGCAAAGATCGCCATACAAGGCTTCGACGACACGGGACTGACCCTGGCCCGTTACTTGCAGGACAAGGGGGCAAGGCTGGTAGGTTTATCAGATCGAAACTGTGCCCTATGGGACCCCAAAGGTATGGACCTGGACGAGGTTCTGAAATGCTCTGCCGGTCAGAACGGAACAAGATCGTTCAAGAGATGTAAAAGGTTCGACAAGTTACCCAAGGAAGAGATCATAGACGTGGACTGCGACATTTTCATTCTAACCACAGGCGGGAGGGTGATTACGGGAGAGAATGTCAGAGGGGTCAGGGCGGGATGCGTTGTAGAGGGCATAAACGACCCGGTCACATCGGTTGCCGAGCAGACCCTGTATAAAAAGGGCTGTCTGGTGATACCTGATATAATTCCAAGGATGGCTGGAGCCATCGGCTCATATCTTGAGTACAGCTTCAAGGGCCAGGAGATCGCCTTTTCCCAGATAGATTCGAAATTGAGAGAAGTTACCAGGGAAGGTGTGGAGCAGTGTCTTACCTCTGGAATTCCCTTGAGGACCGTGCTGGAAGAAATGGCCAGACAGAAGATCCAATACAAACAAGAGGTGATATAAATGAACGGAAAAGTAGGCATAGAAGTGAAAGGCGTAGTAAACCTTGAAGAGATCGGAAAGATAGAGGATAAGAAATCCGCGGACCAGGAGATACTGGATATTATCATAGACAAATACGAGTGCGAAAAAGATGCGCTGATATCCATCTTGATCGAGGTGGAGAAGGAATACAACTGCCTCCCTGAAAATGCCCTGGAATACGTGGCAAAAAGACTTGAGCTACCAATTAGCAAGGTCAAGAGCAAGGTCCGGGAAAGAAAAAAGGCGGAAAGGAAGGAAGTGGAGTACTATCCCACCTGTTCCGACTGCGGCACAAGGCTTACCGACGAGCCCTTTACGGACAGGGATACGGTGGTCATGCAGTCCTTTACCTGTCCACGATGCGAGAAGGAGCAGTGGGTCTACATCGACCTGGAAAAGATATCCAGAAGAAAGAACAAGTGGTGCCCGGAATGCCGGATCTACACCCGTAACTATTCGGAAGATCTGAAATGTCCCATTTGTGGCAGCGAGGTCTATCGCACCAAGAGCAGAACGAACAAGGAAAGGGCTGTCGAATACTATCCGAGATGCCCGGAATGCGACAAGGTATTAACGAGCCAGCCTTTCACCGATATAGATACGGTCTGCATGGTCGAATTGTACTGTCTGGACTGCGATAAGAGCCACTGGTGCTACATAAATCTGGAAAAAATGTTCAAGGCGTAAACAGAACAATGCCTCAGACATTCGGGAGATGTCGGTCTCTACCAACAAAAATATATATTTTGGTTCTATAAGCCAGCATGATGAACACTGAAAGAGCTGGTGATCAGAAAGCTAAAAAAGAGAAATCATCCTCCGAATTCGAGCCGAACATAGTGGCCTTCTGCTGTAACTGGTGTACCTACACGGGAGCCGATCTGGCGGGGACAAGCAGGCTCCAGTACCCGCCCAACGTTAGGATCGTGAGGGTGATGTGCTCCGGCAGGGTAAATCCCATGTTCGTAGTCAACGCGCTCCAGCAGGGGGCGGACGGCGTGTTGATCGGGGGCTGCCATCCCGGCGAGTGCCATTACGAGAGGGGTAATTACCTGGCCAGGAGAAGGATGGCCGTTCTCAAGAACATACTGGAATTCATTGGCATAGACCCGAGAAGGGTGCAAATGGCCTGGATCTCCGCATCCGAGGGACCGAAGTTCGCCGAGGTGGTGGAAAAGGTGACCAGAGACATAAAGGAGCTCGGGCCGATGGAGAAGATAAAGAGGCGCAATAAATGGTAGACGAAGAAAGGATGAGAGAGAAGATAAAGGAGATCATAGCCAGGGATGACGTTGAATACATCATAGGCTACGAAAAGGGGAGCTACGGCGCTCGGACATCCCCCGGCTTTGCCTTTGACAAGGGGGACGCGGACCGGCTTATCTTTTCTCCCTTATGCCATAACAATCTGACCGTCTACTTGACCATGGAAGATGCAGCAGCGGGGGCGGAAGGGGAAGACAGTAAAAAAATCGGAGTGGTGGTCAAGGGCTGCGACTCCAAGGCCCTTGTCCAGCTCATTGCCGAAGAGGGTGTGGAAAGGGACGACATCATCGTCCTCGGCGTCCCTTGCAGGGGTATGATAGACCCTGCGAAATTGGAGATGGTATTTCCGGCCCAGGGGGAAAAGGTGGAAGCGGAGGAAGCCGGCGATGACTTTGTTATAACGAGGGGCGGTGAGACCAGGAATATCAAGAGGGAAAAGCTGTTGATGGACAAGTGCCTGGCCTGCGAGAACCCCAATCCAATTATCTACGACTTGCTGTTGGGCGAAGAGCTCGAACCGGAGGGAAAAGAGGAATACTCCCGGATGGAGAGGGTAGAAGATATGTCCTTGGAAGAGAGATGGAAATACTGGGAAGCGCAGTATGACAAGTGTATCAGGTGCTACGCTTGCAGGAACGTGTGCCCCGTGTGCCAGTGCGAGGAATGCATGGCAGAACAGCTCGACCCCAGGTGGCTGCGCCGCTCCGTCAATATATCGGAGAACGCGGCCTGGAACATAATGTGGGCCCTGCATCACGCGGGCAGGTGCGTGGGCTGCGGCGAATGCGAGAGGGCATGTCCAATGGACATACCATTAATGGCCCTGGCCAAGAAAGTGGAAAAGGACGTTAAAGAGATGTTCGACTATTGCCCGGGCGTCGAACCGGAAAAAAAGCCGCTGCTCGCCCTTTTCGAGCCGGACGACCCTGACGATTTCATCATGTAGGTGTAAAAATGGACATGATAATGGACAAGAAAAAGCTCGATACGCTCTTGGAAAGAGCCCTTGAAGACTACAAGGTCTATGCACCTGTGGACAGGGACGGCACGGTCCTTTTCCGACAAATTGATTCTACCTCCGAACCCAATCTAGAATACTTTAACAGCAAACTGCCCCCCAAATCCCTTGTTTTCCCCCAGACCGAGACGCTTTTCAAGTTCCGAAAGGGTGAGAATATCGAGTTGGAAGAGCCCGGCCTGGAGGATAAAATACTTCTTTTTGGCATCAGGCCCTGCGATGCGAGGTCCTTTTCCATCCTGGACCGCGTGTTCGACGACGAATACAAGGATCCCTACTATCTGAAGAGAAGAAAGAACACCCTGATAATAGGATTGAGCTGCCTGCACCCTGGCACCAACTGCTTCTGCACCTCCGTCGGCGGTGGGCCGAGCGACACCCAGGGCATGGACCTGCTCTTTACCGACCTGGGGGACCGGTATTTCGTGGAGGTCGTCACTGAGAAAGGTGAACAATTCATTGCCCGGGCCGATGATCTGTTTACCGGGGCGGGCGGGGAAGACAGAGAAGAAAGAAAAGAGGCGGAGCGTAAGGCCACGGCTCTGATCCGGCGCGAGATGGACACTGATGGTATCGAGGAAAGGCTAGACAGTATTTTCGAGAGCGATTACTGGTCAAGGATCGCAATGAAATGCCTGGGATGCGGTATATGCACCTACCTCTGCCCCACCTGCCACTGCTTCGACATCCAGGATGAAACGGCGCGGAACAAGGGAGGCAGGGTAAGGATATGGGACTCCTGCATGTTCCCCGAATATACCTTGCAGGCCTCAGGTTACAACCCCAGACCCGGACGCAAGAACCGGATAAGGAACAGGGTCTATCACAAGTATAATTATTACCCAAAGAACGGGGATGTCATCGCCTGTGTCGGCTGCGGCCGCTGCATAGACGCCTGCCCTGCAAATATAGACATCATAGAAGTGATTAACAACACCAGGGGGGCGGTACAATGAGCGGCGGAAATCCCCATGTGCCGATGCTCGCCAAGGGGGACATAGACAACACCAGGGGGGCGGTACAATGAGCATCGACAACCCGTACCTCCCAATGCCCGCCGTTATCGAGGACATCCGAAAGGAGGTGCCTGGCGAGCGGGGCATCAAGACCTTCAGATTGAGATTGAGGGAGGGGGAAGACAGGGATAGCTTCTCCTTCAGGCCCGGCCAGTGCGTTATGGTCAGCCTTTTTGGCGAGGGGGAATGCATGTTCGCTATCTCCTCTTCCCCGACCAGGGACGAATATATCGAGGTCAGCGTCATGAGGCACGGAAAGGTCACTTCCAAGCTCCATCAATGCCGTAAGGGTGATACGCTGGGGGTCAGAGGGCCTTACGGCAACGGCTTTGACGTTGAGTCATGGAGGGGAAAGAACATGATATTCATCGGGGGAGGCATAGGCCAGGCCCCCTTGAGGCCGGTGATCCACTACATGCTGGACCACAGGGACGATTACGGGAGCATGGACGTAATATACGGCGCCCGCACTTCCAGGGACCTGTGCTACAAGGAAGAATTCAAGGCCCTGGATGAAAGTGACGACGTGAACATCCACCTTTCCGTTGACCAGGAGGAAGAGGGGTGGGACGGTTTCGTGGGCTTCGTTCCCGATAATCTGCTGGAGGTGGAGCCTTCTTCGGACAACGCTATAGCCATCACCTGCGGACCGCCTATCATGATCAAGTTCGTGATCAAGAACCTGCTAAAACTGGGATTCAAGGACGAGCAGATATTCACCACCCTGGAGATGAGGATGAAATGCGGCATAGGCGTGTGCGGCCGCTGCAATATCGGGGACGTTTACGTGTGCAAGGACGGGCCGGTCTTCTCATACGGGCAGCTCAAGAACATCAGGGGTGAGCGGTGATGGGCGGGGCAACAGATGGAAGGGGCAAAGTGGCGCTAAGTGAGGGGAACGGTACTATGGGCGGTGGGGAAGACGGGCAAGAGATCATGAGAGACGGGGGCGGTGGGGAAGACGGAAAAAAAATGATAGACAGTGGAACGGGGGGGAAGACGGAAAAAACGGGTGAAAACGGGAAAAAGATCGTGTCCAAGGTGCTGATCATCGGTGGCGGGATCGCGGGTATCCAATCCGCCTTGGACCTGGCGGAATCCGGTTTCAAGGTATACCTTTTGGACAAATCACCCTCCATAGGGGGGACCATGCCCCAGCTGGATAAAACCTTTCCGACCAACGACTGCTCCATGTGCATCCTCTCCCCAAAGCTGGTGGACGCTGGCCGCCACCCCAACATAGAACTGCTCACCTACTCCGAGGTTATGTCAGCGGAAGGGGGGGCAGGAAATTTCAAGGTCAAGATAAAGATAAAACCAAGATACGTTGACGCTGAGAAATGCACAGGCTGCGGGGTCTGTACCCAGAACTGCCCTGTCATCGCCTTGCCAAGGCTTCGGGAGCCGGTTTCCGTCCGCCTGGAAATGGACGATAAAGATATTGAGCAGGTAGAGTCCATCACAGGGAAATACCGTGGCGAGCAGGACCTGGTCCCCATACTGCAGGACATCAACGCGCTGTACAATTATTTACCCGAGCAGGCACTGAGGCTGGTCTCCGAGGAGCTGGAGGTCCCCATGGGCCAGGTGTATCACGTGGCCACCTTCTACAAATCCTTTTCCCTGGAGCCCAGGGGCCGCCATCACATCAGGGTCTGCATGGGCACAGCGTGCCACGTCCGGGGTGCACCCAGGGTACTGGACGCTATCCAAAGGAACCTGGGCATAGAACCCGGACAAACCTCATCAGACGGCGAGTATTCCCTGGAGACCGTCGCCTGCCTCGGCGCCTGCGCCATGGGCCCCGTTGTCGTGGTGGATGAGGAATACCATTCCACAACACCGAGCAAGGTAGAGGCCTTACTGGAACAGGTCCAAAACATGGAGGAGGTGACGGAGGAATGACCTGGTTGCGGAGCATTGAAGGGCCGGAGTCCTACCGCTCTATGGAGCTCAAGGGCGAGGAGGTGACAAAGGAATGACCCGAATGCGGAGCATAGACGACCTGGAGGCACACCGGTCCAAGCTGCTAGAGGCCAAGGATGAGAACCGAAAGGTCGTAGCCGTCTGCAAGAGCACCGGGTGTATAGCTCACGGCTCCGACGCCGTGATCTCCGCCCTCCAATCCGAGATGGAAGACGCTGGTATATCGGATGTGGATATCTTGACCACGGGCTGCCACGGGTTCTGCGAGAAGGGGCCGATAGTAGTGATAAGACCGGAAGATATATTCTACCACTCGGTCAAGCCGGCGGACGTTCCGGATATAGTCAACAAGACGATCAAGAACGGGGAGATAGTGGACCGTTTATTATACCGGGATCCCGCCACCGGTGAGAAGATAGTAAAAGAGAGGGACATTCCCTTCTACAAGAACCAGACCAGGATAATATTCGGAAGCAACGGGATCATCAACCCCACGAGCATAGAGGATTACATATCAATTGGCGGCTACCTAGCCGTGGGCAGGGCACTGAACATGGGACCGGAAGAAGTGATCGAAGAGGTAAAGCAATCCGGTCTAAGGGGCAGGGGCGGTGCCGGCTTCCCCACGGGCCTGAAGTGGGAATTCGCCAGGAAAGCCGAGGGCGATGAGAAGTACATTATCTGCAACGCAGACGAGGGTGACCCTGGCGCGTTCATGGACCGCTCACTGCTGGAAGGAAACCCCCATTCGGTAATGGAGGGCATGCTGATAGGAGCCTATGCCATAGGTGCCAGCCATGGCTATATCTACGTCCGGAACGAATATCCGCTTGCGGTGGAACACGTGGAGAAGGCAATACAGAGCATGCAAGATTACGGCTTGCTTGGCAAGAACATCCTGGGCACCGGCTTCTCCTTTGACCTGGAAATATACCGGGGAGCGGGCGCGTTCGTGTGCGGGGAGGAAACGGCCCTGATGGCATCCATCGAGGGAAGGGCCGGGGAACCGAGACCCAAGCCGCCCTATCCCGCCCAGAGCGGTCTTTGGGGCAAGCCAACAAACATCAACAATGTCAAATCGTGGGCAAACGTCACCCGGATACTCAAAGAAGGCGCCTCCGAGTTCAAGAAGGTGGGCACCGAATCCTCCACCGGGACCATGATCTTTTCTCTGGTGGGCAAGATCAACAATACCGGTCTTGTGGAGGTGCCCATGGGCATCACGTTGAGGGAAATGATTTACGACATCGGGGGAGGTATCCCGGGTGACAAGAAGTTCAAGGCCGTGCAGACCGGAGGGCCATCCGGGGGCTGCATACCCGAAGACCTCCTGGACCTGCCCGTGGACTACGACAAGCTGACCGAGGTGGGGGCCATGATGGGGTCCGGCGGCATGATAGTCATGGACGAGGACACCTGCATGGTGGACGTGGCCCGCTACTTCGTCGATTTCCTAATGGACGAGTCATGCGGCAAGTGCACCCCCTGCAGGGAAGGTCTCTGGCAGATGCACGAGATCCTCACCGGGATATGTAACGGCCGGGGAAAGGAGGGCGACATAGAGCTCTTGGAGGAGCTGGCCGAGGTGATGAAGGAAGCGTCCTTATGTATGCTGGGGGGTACCGCGCCCAACCCGGTGTTAACGACCATACGCTTCTTCAGGCACGAGTACGAGGCCCACATAAGGGATAATAAATGCCCGGCCGGTGTCTGCAAAGCATTGATCGAATACCGCATCAATCCGGAGAAGTGCACAGGCTGCACTCTGTGCGCAAGGAACTGCCCGCAGAATGCCATTTCAGGTGAGGTAAAAGAAGCCCACACCATCGATGCCGAAAAATGCATCAAGTGCGGGGTCTGCCGCGACGTTTGCAATTTCGATGCGGTGGAGGTGGACTGACCATGGAAGAGGCCACCATCCCTGTGACTATCGACGGGCAGAAGGTCGACGCCCGGCCAGGCGAGACCGTTCTACAGGCAGCCTCCCGGATGGGCATAGATATCCCGACCCTGTGCAATCACGAGGCCCTGGAACCCTACGGTTCGTGCCGACTCTGCCTGGTGGAGATCGATCAAGGGGGCAGGAAAAAGCTGGAAACGGCCTGCACCACCAAGGTAAAGAATGGCATGGGGGTGTCCACTCGGTCCGAGCGCGTAATAAAGAACCGAGACATCATATTCGAGTTGTTGCTGTCCCGCTGCCCCGAAGATGAACATATCCGGCAACTGGCGGGAAGATTCGGTGTTAAGGATTCGCGCTTTAAGACCCGCTTCGATGGGCAGGAAGATTGTCTGCTTTGCGGCCTATGCGTTCGAATATGCAGGGAAAGGATGGGCAAGGGCGTTATTGGCTTCAGCGGCAGGGGCTCTGACAGAGAGGTGGTCCTACCCTTTGACCGGGCCTCGGATTACTGCTCCCAATGCGGCGCCTGTCTCTCCGTCTGCCCGACCGACGTTATCAGGGACAAGATTGAATACGACCAGCCCCTTGAACCCCTCCTCTCAGATTTCGAGGCCGGTCTTACCGGGAGGCATCCCATCCACATACCCTTCCCCCAGGCCGTGCCCAACGTGCCGGTGATAGACGAAGAGGCCTGCGTATACCAGCTCACAGGCGAGTGCAGGACCTGCGAGGCCTTCTGCATGGCCGACGCCATAGATTTCGAGCAGGGAGAAAGTGAGGAAGAGATATCCGTGGGGTCGATAATCGCAGCCACCGGTTTTGAAGAGTTCGACCCGGAGATCAAAGGAGAATGGGGTTACGGCCGATACCCCAACGTGGTCTCCAGCATAGAGTTCGAGCGGATACTTTCCGCTTCCGGCCCGTATAAGGGCCACGTAGTCAGACCCTCGGACCGGGAGGAGCCGGAGAAGATAGCCTGGATACAGTGCGTTGGCTCCAGGGACTGCCACCTGGGAAATGAATACTGCTCCTCGGTTTGCTGCATGTACGCCATCAAGGAGGCGGTGATCGCCAAGGAGCACGTGAACGGCATAGAGCCCACCATATTCTACATGGACATGCGCGCCTACGGAAAGGATTTCGACAAGTATATCGACAGGGCGGAGAATAGCGGTGTGAGGTTCATCCGTTCCAGGGTCTCCGATATAATGGAGGACCCCGAGACAAGGAACCTTGAGATCCATTACGAGGACGACGAGGGAGAGCTGGTGAAAGAGGATTTCGACATGATAGTACTGTCCGTAGGGCTCTCGCCTCCGGGCGATGCAAAGATATTGGCGGAGAGGCTGGGTATAGACCTGAACTCTCACGATTTTGCTTTGACCGACGGCTTTGAACCGTTAAAAACCACGAGGCCAGGTGTTTACGTGGCAGGCGCCTTTTCGGGGCCCAAGGACATCCCGGAAACCGTTGCCCAGGCCAGCGGCGCGGCGGCCGAGGCGTCCTCCATACTGTCGAAGGCAAGGGGAGAGCACGTTACGGTAAAGGAATACCCTCCGGAAAAGGACGTGTCGGAGCTCGGGCCTCGCATCGGTGTGTTCGTTTGCCACTGCGGCATCAACATAGGCGGATACGTTGACGTTCCCTCTGTGGTGGAATACGTCCAAGGCCTGGCCGACGTTGTATATGCAGAGGACAACCTCTACACCTGCTCGCAGGACACCCAGGTCTGGATCAAGGAGATGATCGAGGAACATAACTTGACCAGGGTCATAGTGGCGTCCTGTACACCGAGAACCCACGAACCCCTGTTCAGGGATACCATAAGGGAGGCGGGGCTGAACCCATACCTGTTCGAGATGGCCAATATCAGGGACCAGTGCTCCTGGGTCCACATGAAGGACAGGGAAAGGGCGACCGAGAAGGCAAAGGACCTGGTAAAGGCCGCTGTGGCAAAGGCCAGGCTGATACAACCCCTGCCCACGGTCAAGCTGGACGTGGACCACCGGGGTTTGGTGATCGGCGGGGGTCTGAGCGGCATGG
>CAZUZU010000040.1:0-19518 GCA_964624865.1 uncultured archaeon | reverse complement strand
GCCTCGTGGGTCCGCTGCAACAGCTCGGGTATCACGTGGGCCAGGCCCATGCGCGGCCCGTAGACGTTGTGGGGCCGGATGATGGTGAAGGGAAGCCCCGCCTGCTGGCATAGGGCCTCGCTGTATATCTTGGACAGGGCGTCCATCCGGTAATAGTAGGGAACGTTAACCTCGGAATCCCGAATTATCCCCTCCAACAATGTGGTTTCCTCTTCATAGATGTCCCTTTCCCTGGCAAGCCTGAGCATCTTGTTACAGAGCTTACGGTCCACCAGATCCCCGAGGTAGAGGGGGCCGGTCACAAGGTAGTCTTTTTTCCCCTGGCCCAAAAAGAACGCCATGGCCCGGTTGACGCTTCCCTCCTTGAGAACGGTGGTCCCGCCGTTATCGGGATTGTACAACAGGTAGCCCAATTGCGAGAGGGCTTGGTCCGCCTTCCCGGCCCCCCTGCTCTTGGTAAGATATGCCCTTACATGATGGCCCTGATAATAGGCAAGGACGGGGGTCATTCCCGTATCATGCACGGCCGCGGTTCGTATCAGGTATCCGACCAAAGTCCTCAGGCCTACCTCGTATCCGTAGGGTAGGCGGGGTACATAGGACATATAGCGTCTCTTGGCCACCTTTGGATAGGTGCCGAACAAGCAGGCGGTGTCGGTGGCCGTTATTCCCAGTATCCCGTTCCTTGCCAGCATCCTAATGCCTCTGTCCGCGAATGGAACCGGGGTGCCGAAAGGGTCGATGTCAATGTAGTGATAGGGGCGGCCGAAATCCAGGTTGTTGAAATCCCTGGCCGTTATCTCGACCTCAACCGGCCCTTTATCCGCCTCCTTTAAATTGCTCCCCATTATCTCGCCGCATCTCGGATTGCAGTCGTTTACATGGAGGAGAACCGACCTGCCGCCAAGAAAATCCCTGTCCGGCCGGACGGTTTCCTGTACGATCCTCAGGGAGCGGACCCCCGTGGAAGCCATGGGGTCCAATAGCCGGATTCTTTTGTGGTAAAACCTGGGAAGACAGAGTCTCAACAACAGCACGCACAGGCCCCTGTTAACAGACATTGCAGGGTTGTAGAAGGGCTGACCGCCCTTCCTCCCGGGGCCCTTGACCCTTCCCAAGTTCTCAGACGGCACCCTCAAGGTCACGTCCCCCTCTTTCACGGTCTCGCACCTCATTCCCCGGCCCCCAGCATGGACATGAGCACCTGGGCTCCCTTTTTCCCCCCGTCCCATTCTCGGGCCATCTCCTCCATCTCGGCGCAGTTCTGTTTGATACCCCTGTCGTCAAGGACCTCTTCCAGTTTACCCAGGATGTCCATGGGCCCGGCCTGAACAGGCATGAACACCCGCCCTATGCCCAGCTTCTTCACCCCCATTGCATTGGACTCCTGCTCTGGCTGGTTCCTGGTTGGAAACACGAGGGAGGGAAGGCCGAAACGAACAACCTCGCTCAAGGTGGAGAGTCCGGCTCTGCACACTATGGCCCGGGAAAGGGCAAGTATCTCAGCCCTCTCCTGTATCCAGCCGTCCACTAGGAGGAGGGAGCCCGCCCTGGTTATCTTGGGCTCCTTGGCAGGAACGCCAGTGGTCATGACGGCCTCGATCTCCATATTTTTCACCAGCTCGGAGACCTTGAACTTAACGCTGGTCCTCGACTTGCCGGGGCCCGACAGCGCTATGTAGACCAGCCCATCGCCCTCGATACCGTACTTTTCTCTCACCCTCTCGATTTGATGAGGGGTAACGTCCTCAGGGCCGTAAGGGGTTACAGGGCCGATGAACTCCATCTTGTCCCTTAACTTCGGTTTTATCTCTTGCTCGAAATCCATGTTCAGGTGGCAGATGGAATGGGGATGTGGGAAATCCGGCAGCAGCACCTTGTCCTGGCCTGAAAGCAGGTTGTAGTTCACCGCCCTGGCCAGGCCCTGCAAGGGTGACTTCTTGCCGTCATTTCTCCGTGGCATCACCACCCTGGGCTGGTTTGTAATGAACACTCTTTTCCCCCCGCCCCTTTTTGTCGCAGGGATCATGGTATATCGTGTATCGGAGACCGAAATGTCCGGCTTAAAGGCCTGAACTCTTTTGTATTCGAGTTTGAAATGGCGCAACATGTTTAGAAATATCAGAGGAGAGCGGAGCATGGTCCTTTCGTAATCCAGGGCCCCCTCCTCCCCTTCCGACCACATTATCGGGGGCGAGTCTGAGGTGGGAAAACCCATCTCCTGGTCCAGGTACTTGAATGCCCTGCCGTAAGTGGAAAAACGAACATCCACGCCCCTCTCCTTCAATTCGCCTGCGATGGCGGCGCACCTGGACGCGTGACCAAGCCCTATCCCGTTGGGCGAGAAGTACACCTTCATAATCCTTGTTAAAGACGAAGTCCATTATTTCTATTTCGGTCTTGATAAGGATTGGGCGGGTCAGAGTGTATTGACATACATGTCACTTATGTTGGAAATGATTGACAAGTGTTATTGATTTTTATTTATCAACACACCGATTTCATACAAAACAACAATATGTTTGGTCATTATTGTTGATGCCAAATACATTATCAGGAATACTTATATAGTTCTTACTATAATAAACTAACAACCTAAAAAGTCAGGACAAGTATGCAAGGATAGTAAATTGGACGGAGATGGAAATGCAGACCGATGAAAAGAACGTGTTGATCGTATCCAACCGCCTGCCAGTGGTTGTGGAGAGGCAGAAGGACGGGCTCTATTTCAAGCAGGCCATGGGGGGGCTGGCAACGGGCTTAGGCCCCTTCTATGAAAAGCACGGCGGGGCCTGGATCGGTTGGCCCGGCATATACCCGGAGGACGAGGCCGAAAGGAACGACATAGTTACCACCCTGGAGGGGGAGATGGGATACGAACCGGTTTTTCTAAACAAGAATGAAATCAAGAAATATTACCTGGGGTTCAGCAACAGGACAGTGTGGCCGTTATTCCATTACTTCCCCCAGTACGCTGTCTACGACCAATCCGAATGGAGGGAATATAAAAAGGTCAACGAGAAGTTCGCATCCAAGGTCCTGGACCTGATGGACGACCAGCAGAGGGTGTGGATACACGACTACCATTTGATGTTGCTGCCCAACCTTATCCGCAAAGAGAGACCGGACGCAACCATAGGATTCTTTCTTCACATCCCCTTCCCCAGTATGGAGATATTCAGGTTACTGCCATGGAGGGACGAGATATTGGACGGGCTGCTGGGAGCCGATCTGGTGGGCTTTCACACCTACGGATACGTAAGACATTTCATCAGCAGCGTTCACAGGCTCAGAGGCCACGATCACCGTATGGGAAAGATCACCACGGGACAACGCACTGTCAAGGCCGACGTCTTCCCAATAGGTATAAGCGTGAGCGACTTCCTTGAGAAACGGGAGGAGCAGCGGACCAAGGACGAGGCGGAGCAGTTCCTGAAAAAGGTGGCCGACAGGAAGATAATATTCTCCATCGACAGATTGGACTACAGCAAGGGCATCCCCCAGCGTCTGAAGGGTTACCTGCGCTTCCTGAAGAAATATCCGCAGTGGCACGACAAGGTAACCTTCATCATGGTTGGCGTTCCATCAAGGACCAAGGTGGAACAGTACAAGAAGTTGAGGAAAAAAGTGGACCAGCTCGTGGGACAGATAAACGGGACCTGCTCCACCCCCGGCTGGGTGCCGATATGGTATATGTACCGCTCCGTTCCCTTCCATACCCTGGTAAGCTTTTACAGCATAGCGGACATTGGTCTCATAACCCCTCTGCGTGACGGGATGAACCTGGTGGCCAAGGAATACGTGGTGACGAGAAGGGAGGGGAAAGGCGTCCTGATCCTCAGCGAAATGGCAGGGGCAGCTTCGGAGCTGAACGAGGCTTTGATAGTGAACCCGAACAACGAGGACGAGATAGCTGACGCCATCCACCAGGCACTCCAAATGGATACCAAGGAGAAGAATAGAAGGTTCGAGGCAATGCGGCGTCGGATCCGTAAGTTCGATGTTTACAAGTGGGGGGAATCATTCCTCACGGAACTCCTGAAAACCAAGGGCGAACAGTATGAACTGAGGGAAAAGAGGCTTAACCAGCCGGAGGTCGAGAAAATCCTAGCTGCTTACAACAATAGCAAAAAGAGATTGCTGTTCCTGGACTACGACGGGACCCTGGTCCCCTTCCAGGCGGACCCGGTGGACGCAAGGCCGGAAAAGGAGCTGCTTGACACCCTAGGGGGCCTTTGCAGGGACAAGAACAACAGCGTTGTCCTGGTCAGCGGCAGGGACAAGGATACCTTGGCCGGCTGGTTCAAGGACATCAACGTGTGCTTGGTGGCGGAGCACGGCGCCTGGATCTACGAACCTGAGGAAGGACAGTGGTACACCCCTCAAAGATTGTCCTCTGAATGGAAGGGCACAATAAGGCCTATAATCCAATCGTTCGTTGAACGTGTCCCTGGCTCTTTTCTGGAGGAAAAGGATTTTTCATTGGCCTGGCATTACCGGAAGGTGAACCGGGACCTGGGCAAGGCCAAGGCAATGGAAATAATGGACATACTCAAGGCCTATCTCACCAATCTCCAGCTTCAAGTAATACAGGGCAAGAAGGTCATAGAGGTGCGAAACCTTGAGGTGAACAAGGGTATGGCGGTGAACCGCTGGCTGGAAAAGAAGAACTGGGATTTCATCCTGGCCCTAGGTGACGACCACACTGACGAGGATACGTTCGGCGCGCTGCCGGCCTCCGCATACTCCATAAAAGTCGGGGCATCGCCGTCAAAGGCAAGATATTTCATCGAAAACCCTAAAAAAACAGTATCCATGCTGGAAAGTCTCGGCACCGGAAGATAGCAGGCGGGCATCCTTTTTCGAGAAAAACAAGACGAAAGACCCTTGTTATGTCAGAAGAAAAACGGCAAAACATTAATAAACACCCAATGACATTTAGCTTAACTCTTAGCTCTATGTAGAAAAGGGGGAATCCCCATGGTAAGAAAACCCGCAAAGATGTACAGGGAGATACGAGGACAGCAAGCATATACCCGCAAGGAATACATGGGCGGCGTACCGGCAAGCAGGATCACCCAGTTCAATATGGGAAACAGGCACAAGGAATACACCCATGCCATTAACTTGATCTCGGAGGAAAAATGTCAGGTCAGGCACAATGCCCTGGAATCGGCACGCATAGCTGCCACCCGTTATTTCAACAACACAATAGGTGCACAGAACTTCTTCCTCCAGGTGAGGGTGTACCCCCATAACGTAATTCGCGAGAACAAGGTGGCCACAGGGGCGGGGGCTGACAGGGTCAGCGAGGGCATGAGACGGTCCTTCGGCAAACCGGTCGGAACCGCGGCAAGGGTAAACAGGGGCCAGATCGTAATGACAGCTTATGTTGACGAGGAGAATATAGAAAAGGCAAAGCAGGCATTAAGAAGGGCAAATATGAAGATGCCCACATCAATGAGGATCAAGATCAAGGGGGTGTCCTGATGGTAAGAAGATCGCATGGATTCCGGGTAAAGACCAGAAAGAAACTAAGAAAGAAGCCCAGGGACAGGGGTATGCCCCCGATAAGCAAGGGCTTCCGCACCTTTGAGACCGGAAGCTACGTCGCAGTGGTCATAGACCCGAGCATACACAAGGGAATGCCTCATCCCAGGTTCCAGGGACGCACCGGCGTGGTAAAGGGAATGCAAGGAAGGGTATACAAGGTCGAGATCAAGGACGGAAAGAAGAAAAAGATACTGCTTTGTGCCCCGGCACATCTAAAGACCATTAAGAGCTGATATTTACTAGGAGCTGATCACCATGGCAAAGAATAAAAACGTAGATAGGGAGATGTCGCTGTCAGAGGTCAAAGATATCCTAGACAAGGAGGAGGAAGAGGACCTCAACATGCGATACGAGAAGAAGATGGCGCTTGAGCATGCCCGGACTTTTGCCCATATTTCAGCCAAAGAGGCCCAGGCTCTAACCAAAGAGCTGCTCTCCATCGAGAGAATGAAGGCTATCCACGCCATAAAACTGGTTGAGATCATGCCCGCGGACCCCAATGAAGTGAGAGCCGTGTTCGCAAAGGAGAGGTTCGACCTGGACGAGGACGACGTCAAAAAGATATTGGATCTGATGTCCCAGTATCGAGAGGATTGACATTATAGGGGCAACAAAATCTTTAAATAGTTACGTGTTCTCAATAGGTGAGAGGTGATTACATAATGGAAGATTATGCTTACATTCTTGATTATTTGCCACTAGGGCATCCAGACAGCAAGAGATTCAGAAAAGAGCCCATTGCCTACGGCCTCGGAACCACGGAGTTCAAGTTGCTGGAGCTTGCCCCCCAACCCAATATCACTTTGAACATCGGGGAGAAGATATATATCGGAAAGGATATCGAAAAAAGGGAGAAGATCAAGCACGTGAAGCGCAGGGTCAGCTACAACGAGGTCACCCATACCGCCCAGGCCGAACTGCCCTATCAAATCAAAGAGATCGTGAGCAATCACGAGGAGAGGTACGTAAAGTTCTACAATGACGCCTACCCCATCTCAACGCGATTACACATGCTGGAGCTGCTCCCGGGCCTCGGAAAGAAGACCATGTGGGCCATAGTGGAGGAAAAGGAGAAGGAGCCTTTCAAATCCTTCGAGGACCTTGAGGAAAGGGTGTCTTCCATCCACCACCCGGAGAAGCTTGTAGCCAAGCGCATTGAGCTGGAGATCGTAGAGCCAAATCAGAAGTATCATCTTTTTGTTGCCCGCTAGGTTTTTACGATGGGGAAGAAGTGGCTTCGGAAACGAAGAAAGGATCCGTATTATAAAAAGGCAAAGAGGGAAGGCTATCGTTCCAGGGCATCATACAAGTTAAAACAGATCAACAACAGGTTTGACCTTGTGAGAAAGGGGCATACCATAATTGAGCTCGGTTCATCGCCGGGCGGATGGACCCAGGTCCTTTGCGAGCTGGTCGGGGATAGAGGAAAGGTAATCGCCATTGACAGGGACCCCATGCCCAAGGTTGAGGGGGCGGCGTTCATACTAGCCGATGCCGAAGAGGATGAGACGAAGAAGAGGGTAAGGGAGGAGCTGGACGGGAGCAAAGCGGACCTGGTGGTCTCGGACATGTCCCCGAACATATCAGGCAACTATTCCATGGACCAGGCCCGTTCGGTTGCCTTGGCCCAGCTAACCTTGGACTATGCCAGGGAATTCCTGAAACAGGGGGGCGGCATAGTGGTAAAGGTGTTCGAGGGGGAAGACTTCCACGCTTTTCTAAAGGAGGTCAGGGACTGCTTCGATTTCGTAAAGGTACATTCCCCCAAAGCATCCCGCAAGTCCTCCTCGGAGGTCTACGTAGTGGGTAAGGGATACAAGGACTGATTTTTTCCCGACCCTGTTATCCGTAACAAAACGGATATAAAAAAACCAACAAGGTGGTAAATTTTAATATATTGTTATGTATTAACCTTCCTAAAGAATAAAAAGGGGATAAGAATGCCGACTCCGTTATCCAGGATAAAGATCAAGAAACTGCTTCAAAAGGGAAACCAAGCCTATAGCAAGGGAGACTACGAAAAGGCCCTAGGTTATTTTCAAGATGCCTTGGACCTAGACCCCAAAAACGCCTCTTTGTACAACAACAAAGGGTTAGTCCTCAAGCTCCTGAGCAGATATGAGGAAGCCATAGAGGCCTACAACAAGGCAATAGAACTCCAGCCGGATAACGGGGACGCCTGGTTCAACAAGGGCAATCTTCTCTCGGTAATGGAACACTACAAGGAGGCTCTGTACTGCTACGAAAAGGCGGTTGAGATCAATCCCAAGGATACCGAGGCAAAGAGCGCGTTGAGGTACTGCGAGGAGATGATCGCCGCCCGGGAAGGCGGGGAAGAAGAGGGGGAAGAAGAGGGGGAAGAAGGAAAGGTAGGGACTGAGGTGGAGGAAGAAGGGGAGGAACAAGGGGAGTCAGAGGCAGAAGTAGAGGGGGAAGTGGAGGAAAAGAAGGACAGCTGGCTGAAAAAGCAGGATGAGATCAAGGGCGAATTGATGAAGCTCAAGGAGGAGCATGTAAAGACAAAGCCTAAACCGGTCCCGAAGACTGGAAAAAAGGAAGAGAAAGTAAAACCGGACATCCGGGACAAGATCGAGAAGCTCTTGTACCGGAGCGAGAAGGTAAAGGTGGAGGAGGCGGACGATTTCAGGGCCCAGTACAACGAGATAGTGAACCGGATATCAGAGGGAGCGGACGATGCCTGGGACGACCTGAAGGAACTGTACCAGACCATTAAAAAAACACTTCTAGGATACTACAAGAAACGTTCGGATACAGTGCTAGAAAAAACCACCAAATTGATTGATAAGCTCAGCAAGGCGGGAGAGAAGACAGAGGAAGAGGAAAAGGGATTAAAAGATGCCATGGAGCTCTACTCCAAGAAGAAGTTCAGAAGCTCTTTCATAAAGGCAAAAAGGGTTCGAAAATCCCTGCGCTCCAAATGGCAGGAATACATATCTGTAAGATATCGGGAGTTGATGAGGGGGTTCGAGGAGGACCTTGGTAAGATCGAAGATAGGGCAAAGAAGGCGGACGTGCACGCCATTTCCATTGAACTCGGGGGCAAGTTCAACCAGGCCAGGTCCAAGCTCCACAAGAAAGAGTTCAAGCAATTAAAGAAGCTGGCCAAGGAAATAAAGAAGGGTATCAAAAAGGCAAAGAAGATGATATCGGAGGCGGAAGAAGCGGAGACCGCACCAAAGCTAAAGGAAAAGCTGGAAGGGATAGAGGAAGGGGAAGAGGTTGAGGAAAAAGAAGTGGAGGAAGAAGGGGAAGAGCTATCCGAGGAAGAAGAAGAGGTATTTGAGATAGAGAAGGAAGAAAAAGAAGGGGAGGAGAGGAAGGAGGAACCTCAAGTCAGTATGGAAACCAAAGAGGATATCGACGTCATGCTCAAGGACGCCAGCGGATTGTTCAAGCTGAAGAGATACGAGGATGCCTTGGAACTGTTCAACAGGGTTCTGGACCTGGATGCAGAGAACAAGAAGGCCCAGTTCTACAAGGATAAATGCGAAAAGAGGATCAAGCTCGCCGAGAAACTGAGGCAGCGTGCCGAGGAGGTGGCAGAGCGGGAGATGGAGCCGATAGAGGAAGAAGAGGAAAGAGAGAAAGCGGTGGAAGAGACGGCCGAGGAAATACGGGAAGAAACCAGGGAGGCGGTGGAAGAACCGGAGAAAGGTGTGGGGGCCGAAGTGGCCGCACCCGAAGAGGTTGAGGCCGAAGTAGGAGAAGAAGTAGTAGAAATGAAAGGGGCGGAAATAGGGGAGATGGAGGAAGTTGGAACAGAAGGGGAAGAAAAAGCAGAGATGGAATTGGAGGAGGAAGTTGTGAAGGAGGAAGAACGAAAGAAGGAAGCCGAGGGATTAGAGGAAGAACGAGAGGAGGAGGGGGAAGAAGAGCCTGAAGAGTTAGGGCCAGAGGGAGAAGAAGAGGGCAAGGGGGAAGAGGAAGGCAAAGAATTTGAAATTGAAAAAGAAACGGTGGAAGCCGTTGAGGAGGCGGAAGAAGCGGTGGAGAGCTTTGAAGAATCGGTGGAGAGCATTACCAAGACCGTTGAAGAGATGGTGGGGGATTTTGAAGGCGAAGATACGAAAAAGGTGTCCGAAGCGGTGGCGGATGTCCTATCCGATGTTGACAAGGAAGCTGTGGCCAGCATCCTGGAGGAAATGGGAGAAGAGAATATCGAAGATGTCCTGTCCCAAGCGAAAGAGGGATTGATGGAGGAAGAGGGCACGGAGGTTACGACTGGGCCTTCCGAGGAAACAGAAGAAAGGCCCGCGGAGGTGGGTGCGGAAGAAAGGGAGAACGCCGCACAAGGGGCGGAGGCCGCCATGGAAGAGGGCGATATTGACGATGTCACGGCGGAAGAGGAGTTCGTAGGGGAGGAAGAAGGCGAGGAGGACATCATGGAGATCACCAAGGAAAGGGAGGTCAGCAGACTGCTGGAGGACGGGACCAAATACAAGAATCACGGCAAGATATACGATGCATATCAATGCTTTGAGAAGGTAACCATGATGGACCCGGAGAACGCCGCTGCCTGGAAGAACCTGGGTGAGATATACGTTATGCAGCAGGATTATCAAAGGGCCAAACAGTGTATGGAAAAGGCAATAGACCTGGGCATGGACGGAGCGGAGATGATGGGCAACTTCGGAACCCTGCTTGACATCCTGGGCAACAAGGAAGAGGCCCTGGACTACTATGAGCAGGCAATAGAGAAGAACGAGGAGCTGGAAGAGGTGTGGGTGAACAAGGGAGTCCTGCTCTACTCAACTGGCCGAATGGAAGAGGCGATAGAATCATTCCAGCGGTCGGTGGACATAAATCCCTACAGCGCCGAAGGATGGCTCAATCTCGGATTCGTAAAGGAGAAGAGGGGCAGATACAAGGAGGCGGTGGACGCCTACGATCGGGTCCTTGCCATTGATCCGGCCAATAAACCTGCAAGGGTGGGAAAGAACGCCTGCATGAAGGAGATAAGAAAGGACCTGTTGTTGGAATGGGCGGACATGGCGGATATATAGCCGGGAGGACATATTTTCATGGTAACAAGGGATATCGCCGTGATAGGGTCGGGTTTATCGGGTCTCACGGCCGCATATAATTTAACTGACACCAGCATGGAAGTAAGCGTTTTCGGAAAGGTCCAGCAGAGCCACTACTACAAACAACCGGCGGCTTTGAACAAGGGTGATCTCGACATATTGAAAAAAATGGGGATAGGTACAAGTGAATTGGAAGACAGCAAGGATTTGCTGAAGAGAATGAGAAAGTGGCTGGATAAAAAAAAACAGTTCAGGGTGCCTGCGGACGTTTCCAATATCTTCGTGAAGGACAATCTATTTCATATTAAGACTGTAAAAGAGAAGTTCAAACACAGGTCCGTAATATTTGCTTTGGGCAGGAGGCCGGAATATTTTTCCAAGGTCATGTCGGAGATCGAAAACATTGAATTGTATCTGGAGGGATTGGGGGTCAGCTTTAATGCAGAATGCGACGCCCAGTTCTACAAGGGTAAGAGCGTGGTCATGCTTGGCTCCGGGAACTCGGCCATAAGTGGCTTGGAAAAACTAAAGCCCATAACCGAGGAAATACACTTCATACCCTATGATAGGGACGAATACACCCTGAAAGAGATCAACAAGATGGGAATACGACTGCACGATACGGGTATAGACTCCCTTTCCGGTAAAAGGATCCTGGAAAAGGTCCATCTCAAGAACGGTGACAGCATCGAGGCGTCCGCCCTCTTCATCGAGGTCGGTCCCAAATGGATCAACGAACTTGCGGTTAATATCGGTATCTTCCCGGAGAATTGGGGCTATCTCAAGGCGGACGAGAAGCAAAGCACTTACCTGGACGGGGTATTCGCATGCGGTGACGTAGTTGGCCCGCCCTTTGAATTAGAAAAAGCTATGGATTCCGGTTACAGAGCCAGCAAGTATTCTGCAGCATTCGTGGGTAAGTAGGATCTGAAAAACCTGAGATCGAAAACTTAATCCTTTTTTTCTTTGTTTTTCTTCTCCCGTTCCTTTCTTCGCTTCCAGTACCTTTGGTTTCTCTCGCATTCCGGATTCGGGCATATCAGGGTGGAACGTTTCTTACCCCTCACATATAGACGGACAAGAGGGGCATCGCACTTGCATTTCCGCTCCGTGGGATATACAGCCCCCTTCTGGGGCAGTGGATAGCTCCGTGTGCACTTGGGATATCCGCTGCATCCGATGAAGCGTTTTCCCCTCCTGCTCTTGCGCATTACCAGGTTCGAACCGCAGTCCGGACATACGCCGAACTTGCCTTCCCGCTCAAGGGCCTTGTTTATCTCCTCGGCGATCTCTTCCCTGTTCTCCTTTAGAGCCGTGATTATATCTTCCAGCATTTCATGTGACTCGCACACCACTTCGTCCTTGGTGGTCTTCCCCTCCTTGATCTGCTCCATATCCTTTTCCAACCTGGAGGTCATGTCGGGCCGGGTGATAGGCTCCGCGTGGTCCTCCAGCGAGCATATCACAGCCCTTCCGCTTTCCGTTGGCACGAGGCTTCTTCCCCTGGCATAACCACGGGTTAATATCTTGTTGATGATATCTGCCCGGGTTGATTTCGTCCCCAGGTTAAGCTTCTCCATCTCCCTCAACAGGGCATGATGGGAATATCTCGCAGGGGGCTTTGTCTTATCCTTCTTCATCTTCAGGTTCTTTATCTCAAGGATATCTCCCTTTTCAAGGGCGGGAAGGGAGGTCTCCTTGAAATTGATAAAGGGATATATCGTTCTCCATCCGGGCTCAAGGGTATGAATCCCCTTCGTCAGGAAATTCTCTCCCTTGATATCCACGATCAGATCTGTGTACCTGACCTTTGCATATGGTCCGATGGTTGCCAGGAAACGGCGTGCGATCAGGTCAAAGACCTTCCACTCCTCTGTGCTGACCTTGCCCTTTTCAGGCGCGTAAAGGGGATGTATCGGGGGATGGTCCTTGCTCTCCTTCTTGCCCCGGGTTGGGCTTACGGAACCTCTTGCCTCCACGATTTTATACTCTTTGGGATACATGGATTTGAGCCTCTCCAGTATCTTTCTCAAAGGCGTGGAGCGGGGGTAGACCGTGTTATCTGTTCTGGGGTAGCTTATGAATCCCTGGATGTACAGTGACTCCGCCGCCTGCAGGGCCTTGTTCGGTCTGATGTTCAGGTACTTGGACGCTTCGGCAAGGAAGGCGGTGGTATCGAACGGTGAAGGCGGTCTTTCATTCCTTTCATTAACAGAAATGTCCTTCACCTTTCCCTCCTCCGCTGGCTTCACGCGCTCGAATATGGCCTTGGCCTCTTCCTCGTCGAATATCCTGTCCTTCTCGTGGTTGGCCTGAAATTCCTCTTCCTTGAACAAAAAGGCGATGATGTTCCAGAAATCCTGAGGCTTGAAGCTTTCCCTCTCTCTCTCCCTGTCAACGATTATGGCCAGGCTGGGGGTCTGCACCCTTCCGGCGGACAAGATGCTGTTCCTTGGCCTCTTGGTGGTAATGGACAGAAAGCGGGTGAGAACCGCTCCCCAGGTCAGATCGATGACCTGCCTGGTCTCTGCCGCAGAGGACAGGTTATAATCCACATCTATCAATTTGGAGAACGAGGGGTCTATCTCGTCCTTGGTAAGGGTACTGAACTTGGCCCTCTGGAACTTGATGTCCGGATTCGCCTCCTGTACTATCTCCAGGGCCTCCACCCCTATCAACTCACCTTCCCTGTCGTAATCCGTTGCTATGATCACCTCGTCGTGTTCCTTGGCCCTCTCCTTTATGGCGGAAACTATGTTCCAGGACCGAATGTTCTTTATTGGATCCACCTCCACCAGTTTCTCCAACGTCTCCAACTGCCATTTATTGAGTTCTTTGGGATAGTCAAGCTCCACGATGTGGCCTCTGAGGCCCAGCACTTCCCATTCTTCATCCCCCATCTTGAAGGTATATATCGCCACCCCTTTGTGCTTGCGGGTCTTGGTATTGTATCCCGAAAGAATACCGGAAATGCGCCTTGCAGCCCTGTTCTTTTCGCATATTACCAAAGTCATGCTATCATACCTCTGGTTCCTCTAACATAAGACTTTTTCATATTTAAGACCACCTCCTTATACTCATATTTTCATACATGATATATAGCTGACCATCCAGAGAACGCATCCAACAGGAGTCCTAGATATTTCTCTAAAATATAGGTCCAAACGGGACTATTCTCCCAAAAAGGTCACCTGGTTCTCCAAACTTCCGAATATCTGGGGGCAGTGACTGCAGAATCCTCTTGGCCGGCCGCCGAGCAGGTCCATCCGATAGGCGCGGTATATGTTAGAGTTCCATATATCCCAGAGGGGGCGGTCGGAGATATTGAGATGGGTGGGGATGCCGCCGCAGCAAAGCAATACATCGCCGTTCCAAGACACGAAAAACCTGGCAAATGGGTCCACGCAGCCCAGCTCCTTGGAATAACTGGACAGGTAGGTCCGCTCCCGGGAATACCTCTCGTCAAGGGCCAGGGTGCTTCTCCTTGCCTTTACATTTACTCCAAGGTCCCTTCCAAGGTCTGTCGCGGATGACAAGGCCCGTTCCGCCTTTCGCTTGATCTGATATAAATTCTCATCCATCATGTCCCTGGTAAATATCTGGATAGGCTGAAAACGCACTTCGTCCACCCCTAGTTCAGACGCTGTCCTCACGATCTCTTCCACGTCCTTCAGGTTACCTGTGCCCAGCACGGAGGCAAAGGTTATCTCCGGCTTTCTCTCCCCCAATTCCTCCTTGGCCCGGTTCAGGGACCGCACCCCGGCGAGGGTGGCCTTGGCATCTACGCCCCGGTACCGCGGGTTGCCCCGTTTTCCGTCGTAGGACACCTCGATGAAGTCCAGCCCGCTTTCCACCGTTCTCAGGGAGCGGTGGCCAGGTAGAAGAACGCCATTGGTGGTAAGCGCCGTTTTGGCGCCCATTTGCCGGGCAATCCTTATAAACTCGAACAAAGCGGGATGCAGGTAGGGCTCCCCGAACCCGGTAAGCGCCACCAAGGCGGCCTCCCGCATGAACGACTTTAACCGAAGATAGGAGTGAAGGGGCATATTCCCCTGTTCGAGTTTTCCCCGGCTGGATAAGAGGAAGTTGGTGCACATGGGGCAGCGGAGGTTGCAGCGATTGGTAGGCTCGATGATGAGAACGTGGGGCGGGCTCTTCATGTAGCCCTGGGTATCGACCTCCACCTCGAATTCGGTATCCAGCTCTTTGTGATATATGGTGTATCTCATTACTGCAACCCGCTCACGGATAGGCCCTGTTTATGGTTCGGGGAAAGGGCTGGGAATCCCTGATATGGTCCAGGTTGCAAACGAACATGACCAGTCGCTCCAGGCCGAGACCGAACCCGCTGTGGGGAACGGAGCCGTATTTCCTCAGGTCAAGGTACCATTCGTAGTTCTCCATGGGGATGTCCCAGTTCTTCAATCGATCCACCAGAGCTTGGTAGTCCGTCTCCCTCTCGCTTCCCCCGATTACCTCGCCAAAGCCCTTGGGGGCAAGCAGGTCGGCGCATTCGTAGGTTCTCTCGTCACTGCTCATCTTCATGTAGAACGGCTTGGTCTCAACGGGAAAGTGGGTGACGAATATCGGTTTCTCCAGTTCTTCGGTAAGCGCCCTTTCCTCCTTTACCCCAAGGTCCATTCCCCAGCCGCAGCGGACGCCCTTTTCACCAAGGATCTCAAGGGCCCTCTCATACGTAATTCGTTCGAAGGGGGGTTGGATGCCTTTCAGCATGTCCAAATCGCCACCCAGCTCCTCAAGCTCGGCTCCCCTTTCCTCTACGGCAAGACCGATCATTGCCGAAACCAAGCCCTCCTGGATATCCATATTGCCCTTGTTGTCCACCCAGGCCTCTTCACCTTCCAGGTGCCAGTACTCGATAAGATGGCGTCGGGTCTTGCTCTTCTCGGCCCTGAAGGACGGGGTGAGGCTGTATACGAACTCCAGGCCGAAGGACATGGCCTCCAGGTACAGCTGGGCGCTCTGGCTAAGATATGCCGGGCCGCCGAAGTAATCTATCTCGAACAGCGTGGTTCCGCCCTCGCAAGCATTGGTTGTGATGATCGGGGGTGTCACCTCCCAGAAATCGTTTTCGCGGAACCAGTCTCTTGCCCCTCTGAGAAGGGATTCCTTTACTTTCATCACGTTAACCAGTTTACGGCTCCTTATCCAAAGATGCCTGTTGTTTAATAAATGATCCTCGCTCTGGTCCTTCTGAATGGGAAAGACATCGGCCGCGGACACCACGTTAAACTCGGTGACGTGGATCTCGCAGCCGCCGGGCGCCCTTTCATCGAGATGCACCTTCCCCCTGATATCAACGGAGGTTTCCACCAGCGCCTTCTTGGCCTCCTCGAACTCCTCCTCGGTCACCGTGTCCTTGAATACCGGGGTCTGGATAATACCTGTGGCGTCCCGCAGGATGATGAATGCGATACTGCCGCTGCTCCGGGTCCGGTATATCCAGCCCCTGAGCGCTATCTCGTCGTCTTCCTTTCCGTCCGCCAGCACGTCCTTGATCTTCACGTAATCAGTCATACATATCACCGCTCGCTGCAACACACAGAAGAAATAAGATGCGATAATAAGTATTTCGCTTATTGACCCTGCCCCCTCGACACCAGCAGCCCGTGCACCACCAGGTAAGGGGCCAGCAACAAGACCAACGTCATGAGGGCAAAGGCCCTTACCAGTGTCGCCCCCAATATCTCTGCGTATTTTGCAGGGCTGTGCGACTTCGTCCTTGTCTCTCCGTCCCTTTTCTCCATGATATTACTGGTCTACTCATAACATATAATCATTAGGCCTATATATGAGATATTAAAAACATCCTCTGGGGCGGTTCAAATCCCTCTGGGGCGGTTCAAATCAAAGGCGAATATCCACCACAGTTAAATATGGGTATAAGATAACCGATGTATAGAATAGAAGGTGCAAGTACATGACCAAGGTGATCGTAACTGACAAGATCGCAGAGGAGGTATTCGACGTGCTCGAGGACGCTGAGATAGACTACGACTACGAGCCGGAGATCTCCATGGAAGAGCTGGCAAAAGTGATCAAAGACTATCACGGTATAATCCTAAGGAGTAGAACAAAGCTCACTGCCGATATCCTGAAGAACACCCATAACTTGAAGGTGGTGGGCAGAGCGGGGATCGGGGTGGACAATATTGATCTGGATGCCTGTAAGGAAAAGAGAATATCCGTGGTGAACGCTCCACGCTCCAGTGCCTATTCAGTGGCCGAGTTGGCCTTGGGATTAATGCTGGCCTTGGCAAGAAAGATACCCGAAGCCGACCAACACGTGAGGGAAGAGGAATGGAACAGGGGGGCCTTGGAAGGATACGAGTTGTACGGTAAGACACTCGGCCTCATGGGCTGCGGCAGGATCGGGGGAGAGGTCGCCAAAAGGGCCAATGCTTTCGGGATGAGGGTCATCGCATACGACCCCAATCTGTCTCAGGAAATGGCGCAGAAGCTGGACCTTACCTTGGTCAACCTCGATACGGTCATCGAGCAGAGCGATTTCATCTCGATTCACGCGGCACCAAACGATGGGAACCGGGGCATGATAGGCAAAGAAGAGTTCGGGAAAATGAGGGAGAGCGCTTACATTATTAACTGCGCCTGGGGCCCCATAATAGATGAAAAAGCTCTATTAAACGCCCTGATCGAGGGGAAAATAGCAGGCGCTGGAATAGATGTCTACACCTCCGAGCCTCCGGAAGGATCCGCACTTCTGAACATGGAAAAGGAAAAATGCGTTTTCACGCCTCACATAGGGGCTAATACCTCCGAGGGACAGGCCAGGGTGGGAATTACTGCCGCCAGACAGGTGGTGAAGGTTCTTGAAAGAAAAGCCCCGGAGTACAAGGTGGTGTAACCATGAAGATACAATTCCTTGGAGGCGCGTCCCGGGTAGGCAGCCTGGGATTGCTGGTGGAAATAGAGGCCGGCAAGAAGATACTCTTTGATTACGGCTTGACCCCCACCAACCCTCCCGTGTTCCCGATCCAGGCCCCTCCGGTGGACCTGATGTTACTCAGCCACGCCCATGTAGACCACAGCGGGATGGTACCTTGGGTCACCAGCAAGTACGCGCCTACGGTAGTGGCCACCCACCCAACAACCAAGGTTGCAAGGGTTCTGGCAACCGACAGCCATAAGATCAGCGGAATAGAAGGATATCCCATCCCTTATACCGACGAAGATATCAAGGACATGATGAGATTTTTTGACCTAAGGCATTTCGGGGAGGTGGTGGAGTACGGCACCAACACGACCATAGAATTGCACAGGGCGGGACACATCCCTGGCGCCACCATGTACGAGCTGGACGGAATTACCAATCTTCTGTTCACCGGCGACATCAATACCACAGACACCCACCTGGTAAAGAAGGCCAATCCGGTGAACACCGAGGTTCTGTTCATTGAATCCACCTATGCAGGAAGGGAGCACGGGGATCGGGACCTATTGGTAGATAAGTTCATCGACACCATAGAATCCACCATAGACCGGGGAGGGAAGGTGATCATACCAGCCTTCGCAGTGGGTCGAACCCAGGAGATACTGCTCATGCTCTCCTCACTGGATTACAACATCTTCCTGGACGGTATGGGTAAGACCGTTACCCGGTTCTACAAGAAAGAAAGGCCGTCCTATGTCAAGGATCCGGGGAGACTGAAGGAGATATCAAAGAGGGTGAACCTTGTACGTTCCCAGCGGGCAAGGGAAAGGGCAATTAACGAGGCCGAGATAATAGTCACCACAAGCGGCATGCTGGACGGGGGGCCGGTAATGAGCTACATCCCGGCCCTTGGCATGAGCGAAAAGAACTCGATACTACTTACCGGCTATCAAGTAGAGGGAACCAACGGCAGGATGCTGATGGAAACGGGATACATCGACATCGCCGGTGTAAGCGTTAGACCCAAGGCCAAGGTGGAGTTCTACGATTTTTCCGCCCATGCAGGGCACAGCCAACTGTTGGATTTCATCCACGGCTGCGACCCGTCCACCGTTGTTCTGATGCACGGGGACAACAGGGAAGAGCTGGCAAAGGACCTGGACAACTATAATGTATACATGCCGATGGAGGACGAGGTCCTGGACATTAAGGTCTGAGTTATCTCAGTCATTCCATGATGTAGACTATTATCGATATTTGATACTGGCACTGTTCCACCCTGGGCGCGTGTTCTTCAGGATTCTGTATCTCTATGTTGGCGAACCAGCGCCCTTGCTCAAAGAATCCATCTGGAGTGGTTTCCTTTAAGTCCATACTTCCCTGTGAACCTGTGGTCAAGGCCACGGTGTCCCCCGTTTCCGGGTCTTCCCCTGTGCCCATGGAAAACTTGAACGACCACGATACGTCGTCCCATTTCAGGACTGCCCTCACCTCCACCACTTTGGAGGGCATGTCCCAGTGATGTGTCTTGTCAGTTTCCTGGAGGGGATAGTAGACAATGGTGCCCGAATTGCCCTCTTCGCACTCCATCGCCAAGGCTTTGAGCCCTTCGGTGGTGGTATTGGCAACAGATATGGTTACTATTGCTGTGTCCGTGGCACCCTGATCGTCCTCGACCACCAGGGTAACCGTGAAATCGCCTGCGGAATGATAGGTGTGCTCCGCCACAGGACCGGTGGCATCTATCGCTATTCCGTCGCTGGAATCGAAATCCCAGGTGTAACTCGATATCTCCCCGTCCTGGTCCGAGGAATTACTTGCGTCGAATCTAACGGTTTCCCCAAGGTACGTTTCCGATGATGATGTCCATATCTCGGCTTTGGGGTGATGGTTTACGGTTATACCTCCGTCGTCCCCATTACCGTCGTCCCCATCCTCCCCGTCGCTGCCGTCTTTCCCGTCCTCCTCGCCATCCGCTGTCTGGTTCCCATCCTCGGGGATGGACGT
>CAZUZU010000039.1:0-19529 GCA_964624865.1 uncultured archaeon | reverse complement strand
AGCTCAATACCACCTATGTTGTTAGAATGACGGTCAGGGACGATCCCGGCCTCTTCGAGATATACGTTTACGAAAAGGGCAATCCCCGGGTAAACAATCGCTACAGCCTGGACATGCCCGACGGCCTGGGATGGAGGTTCCATCACTGGGTCTACAACGGTTATTCCTATCTCGACAACTACGTCGAACACACCCCGACCGACGGCGGCGGCGCGTTCGTGTTCTTCGGGGACCCGGCCTGGGTCTCAGGCACCCAGTACCGCATCCACGCCCTTGACTGCGACGTCAGGCTCTTCGGAGAGAGTGCGGGGGACCGGCTCGGCTTCAGCGTGTCAACGGCGGGCGATTTCAACGCCGACGAGATCGACGATATCGTGCTGGGCGCTCCGGGCGTGAACCAGGGAAGGGGGGCCGGATATATCATGTTCGGCGACGCCTCTCTACGGGAGACCTACGTGCTTTCACCTGGTGCCGGGGACAGGAACTTCCTTGGCCAGGAGATGGGCGAGATGATGGGCTGGAGCGTGTGCACGGCCGCCAATATCAACGTGGATGCATACGACGACGTTGTGATCGGTGCCCCGTTCGCGGAGGAAGGTAGGGGGCATGCCTACGTTTTCTTCGGCGGCGCCACCACCGAGAATTACTGGGCCGAGGGTACCTACGACGAGTTCATGACATACAACACAACCGACAACCTCCCTCTGCACAAGTATAATATTACCAAGGACGTCAGCGCGGTGGACGGTTTGATAAATGACACCAGCACCGGCGACGGCGCGGTTGTGTTGGCTCCCGAACACGCTGACGCGGACTCCCCTGTCACCAGGGGTAAGCTGGAAAAGACGTCCGGGGTTACGGCGTATAACATGAGGACCCGTGCAATAATCCATGCCGGGGAGAGGGACCTTGGCGATAACAGGTTCAAGATATCCGAGGATATGCACGTTGCGGAGGACGAGAGTCTATCCATAGGGGGAAGCACTCTAAGATTCAAACAGGGGACGGGTCTGTATGCCGAGGGCAGACTGGGCGTATCTAATGCGAAGTTCGAGTCCGGGGGGCGGGAATGGGAAGGACTTACGATTTCCGGGACAAATGCATCCCATTCAAGGATATCGGAAGCCACCGTGAAAGGTGCGGAGAGGGCCATAGTTGTCAATGAGACCAGCGATGTCTCCGTCCGCAACTGCCATATCTCTGACAGCGCTACCGGCATCCTGGTCAGGGGAAGCAATGATATCTCCCTGGTTCATAATAGCTTCTTCACGGTGGATACTCCCATAGAATCTAGTGCCTCGCAAGTTGTAGAATTCCGTAATATTGTCATTGACCGGAACATCGCTCAACTTACTTCGGAAACCTACGGCGGTCCAGGGCCACCCGAGCGATCATTTTCCACAAGGGCCACGGACTATTATGCGGATTACGCCTATGACGAGGGCATCTCCACGGCTTACACCAGGTATGACGACGATAACGATGGCCATTACTATACATTTAGGTACAGGGCCCAGCACTCTCCCGACCACGGCACGAGCACGTTGTATAATTATAAAGGCATCGACCGGATGTACCTTTGGGTCGACTCCGGCGATCCCACTAGCAACGCTGGCGCGGGGACTGGGTACTTCTACTGCTATTACGACGAGGACTCCAATGCCTTCTATGTCTATGATGTAGAATCGGGATGGCAGTCATGCGGTTCAGGCGGCTACACGGACACCTACTGGACGGTCCACACCAGGCGTATCTGGGAGGCCTACAGCGACGCCGGCAGCACCTATAACGATCATTACATCAATATCGAGATAGATGTCGAGTTCCACTTCAACTGGGATGACGAGCCGGGAATCGACATGCACGTCAGGGTCACCACCAATGAACGGCGCCTGTACTATGACCAATACAACGATCCTGTATACGGCGGGCCTTACGACAGCGGCTGGCAGCTGAAGCGATCGAATGCCTTCGATGTCGAGAACGACCTCGAGCTCTACAACGTGGTCGTGGACGACGGCACTCCGGACCCCGGCCAGACCGTTACGGTGAGCGGCAGCGTCAGATACGAGAACGGCGGTCCGAGCGTTCAGAGCAGCGGTTATTGGGACGTTGACCTGTATTATAACGACGGCGGCGACCTTGCCGACAACAGCTGCACCAAGCCGTCCGCCTATCAGTTCAGCGGCCTGACCTACACCGTTCCGGTGCCCACGGCACACGGCACGAATGTCGGATTGAGGGCCTATTTGGAAGGTTATGATAACGAGGCCCTTTACGAGAGCGGTTGGGCTTGGGATGACTGGGTCGCTGTTGGTACCAGTGTTGCCGATGTCGCGCCCGTCACCACATCCGTCTCGGTGACCGCCGACTCCGGTATATGGTATGCGGAGAAGAAGTACTATACCATCACCGCCACCTACGACGACGATAACGGGGGCGCCGACATCACCGATGCCAGGGCCATCATGGGATACGGAGGGCTGAGCGGCAACCAGCAGTTCGAAGGCCTTACATGGAACGGTATCGACGATCCGTGGATTTCCGGAGCCCAGAGCTGGGCCGTGCCCCATCTAAGGTGGCTAAGCGGCACCGGCTTCCAGGTTTACAACGGATATGACGATTCCTGGCATACGGTGTCGGAGAGCGGCACCTATGACAGCAATTACGTGATATTGTACAATGACGGAGATACCTACACGTCCACCGCAGGCACGACCCGCACGGTCCAGTGGAAGATCATGCCCAAGCAGGAGTGGACTGCCAGGGATTACCACAGGGGGGACGGCGGCGATCCCTGGGACGGGGTTAGCGACATCGGCCTGTGGGTCAGCGACGGCACCACATCCGTGGGCTGGGATAATTATGAGGACAAGGTCCGCATCAGGAACAAGTATTCTGCTGTGGGTCATTACGTGTCCCGGGACGAGAACAATCCGGACCTCCGCGGGTTCCACCAGCCCTCCACGTTCATCCGTTCAGTGCGTGTGGTATGGAGCGCTACCATGCCGGCGGGATGCGATCTTAAGGTGTATGTCAAGGCGAACGTAACCAATGGGGAATGGGAGGAGGTCCAGAACAATATCCTGCACACACTTGCCATTCCCGGCGACGAGCTCCAGTACAACGTGACCTTCTATTCCAATGCCGACCAGTACTCGACCCCTATCCTGCACTGGATCCGGATATACTACGTGACCACCGCTCCCGTCACCCTCGCAGGGACCGAGGGCTCCAATTTCGGGCACAGCGTGGGACTGGGCGATATCGTAGACCATCACCTGCCCAAGACTCGAAGGGTGGCCAACGGCACCAGGGAGGACGACTATCCCATCGAGGACCCCGATATTGATACGTTGAAGGTAAGGCTCCTCGATGACGATTATCTGGTCGAAACCGATGACGAGAATGATGGCAGGTTGGATAATATCACTCTGTCCTTCCCCGACATGGATATCCCCGACAATGCGTGGCTCACCAATGTTACGGTCAGCGTGTGGCTGAAAACCGACGGTACCACCCAGAATCCTAACAATGAGACCGGCTCGGAACAAACCGATGATTTCGAATACTGGAACTACACCTCGAACGCGTGGACTCATCTTGAGAGCTATGTCAAGGGTACGACGAAACACAGGTGGAACTCGTCGAACATGGCCGACAATGTATCTGCGAATTGGGTCAATAGACTGAAGTGTAGGCTGACCTACGGGGAACCCGACAGCGGCAGTAAGCTGTATGTGGATTACGCCACTCTCCACGTGGAATACAACTTACCCATTAACAACGACACCTCGTACAGCAATATCGTGGTGGGTGCTCCGCACGCCTCTCTACCTGAGAGGTATAATATTGGGGCCGCATACGTGTTGAGGGGTAAGAACCTTACCAACGCCACCCTTGGTGTGAGGTATTCCATCTCCGAGATGGATTACAGCGTTGCCTACGGCGAGAACCCCGGCGACGGATATGGATGGAGCGTTGACGGTATAGGTAACGTGAACGACGACAACTGGACCGAGATGGGGGTGGGCGCTCCGTTCTTCGACGCTCCCGGCCGGGAGGACTGCGGCAGGGCCTACATCCTGGGCATGAACCATCCCCCGTCGATAGTCATTACGGCACCCAACGCCACCCCTGTTTCAACCTCCTCGTTCTTCAATATTACCTGGCACACGGGCGGGTGGCCCTATCCGTCCCTGGACGAGGACCCCGAAGAGAACGCCGTCATCGAGCTGTATTACGACAGTGACAACGCTGGTTTCGACGGCACGTTCATCGGCCGCAGGATGGAGGACCCGGACGGTTACAACAGCGACATGTACACCTGGGAGATCGCTGATGTCCCCACGGGCACCTGGTGGATATATGCCAAGATCTCCGACGGCGTGAACGGACCGAGGTATGTCTACTCCACGGGCCCTATTTACATATTCCACAAGATGCTGGAGCTGTCCAACGGCACGGGGAGCCAGAACGGCGAGGAGTACGGTTTCAGTGTTTGCTATGCGGGAGACGTCAACGCCGACGGCTTCGATGATGTGATCGCAGCCGCGCCCTTCCATGACAATAACACCGCGCATCCGCTGGATGACAGGGGAGCGGTCTACATATTCTTCGGCAGGCTTGATATGGACCAAATAGACATTAACGCATCCGAAACAAACGCCAACATAACCATATACGGCGGCAGTCCGGGGGACACCCTGGGCTGGAACGTGTCCAACGCCGGCAATCTGGACGGCGATATTAACAAGGTTGCATGGGGCGAATACTTCGGGTACGACGATATCATCATAGGCGCGCCCCACAATTCCTCGGATCGGGGCTCAGCCTATTTGTTCTCCGGCCAGTGGCTGACCGGCCTTTGGGAAAGGAGCGGCGGTCACGCCGTCATCAACCTTTCCAGAGGCGATATCTACAATCAGAGCAATGCCACCATCATCGGCTCCTCGGAAGGCGACCTCTTCGGCTGGAGCGTTTCCACTGCAGGCAACTTTGACGGGGATGATATAACTGAGGAACGATACGGCCGGGTCGTGGAACTGGACGATATCATCATAGGCGCGCCTGGAAACGGCAGCAAGTCCGGCACCCTACCGGACGCGGGGGCCGCGTACATATATCACGGGGGCGAATGGCTGATCAACGAGACACATAAGGATTTCACAGTCGAGGAGGCCAACGTGACGATCTACGGCGGAACCTCGGGTCAGCAGCTTGGCTGGAGCGTTTCCGGGGCCGGAAACGTGAACGGCGACGGCTACCACGACGTGGTGGTGGGCTGTCCCGGCATCGATACAGTTTACGTCTACATGGGCGGCCCCGACTGGCATAATATCGAGGGGAGGCGCGGTATCGGAACGGCGGGAGACGGCATCAATAGGGCTCAGCAAACCCGCTCGGGTTCATCGAACAGGTCCTCCCCAAATTCCGAGGACCCGATCCCCGAGCCGCCATCCGAACAGGAGATTACAACCAAGGAACAGTCCGAAGACCCGGCTGCAAAGGACGAGGCCGAACAATCGAAGACCAGAAGCGGCGGAGGCTCTGCGTTGACCAGGGGCACCCGCGTCAGTAGTGGATGGGTTCCGGTGGATCATGTCATCGGAGAGGACGGGGGGACATATACGGCCGAGGTGCGGTCCGACGACGGGAGCTATGCGCAGGAAGACGATCAGCAAAGCAATCTCGACTACTTTGACATGTACTTCCCTGATCTGAGCATTCCCTCGACGGCGCTGATCACGCAGGTGAATGTCCGGTTCGAGGCCAGGTGTTCGGAGAATCAGCAGTCCGGTGGTGACGACACAGGCGATATCCAGCCGGACGATTTCGAGGTATGGGACGGGAGCTGGCAGTACGTCGAGGATTGGAACAAGGAAACAAGCTGGACATGGTGGACATCTTCCGACCTGTCCGGCACCTTCGACACCCCTGCGAAGGCTAATTCGGTGCGAACCCTGATGACCTATGACAATCCAAGCGGCGACGGTTGGGTAAGGCTTGACGTTGCCGAGATAAAGGTGGAGTACGCGGCGCTGCAGTGGGAGGACAACTTCGAGGACGCCGATTACACCAACGACGCCGATCATGCCTGGAGTGCGTACAAGTGGATATCGGACAAGGATCAGGCGCCCTCCAGCGTAACGTCGCATAACGCCGCGGGTGACAACAGCCAGTGGGTCTATCTTCGTGGAGACGGCAACGGAATGGACCGTGAAAGCGTCTGGCTAGAATCGCCCACGCTTCCGTCCATGGCGAATTCCGAACCAAAATATCTCAAGTTCCATTACGATTACCATCTCAAGGATTGGCCCGCAATGGACCCGCAGATCGCGGTCGAGGTTTATTACGACGGCAGCTGGCACCGGGAGATGCACGTAAAGGCCGACGGGAGCGATGAGAGCGGCAGCGGCTACTATACGATAGATCTTGCCGGAAAGAACACCGAGACCAGCTCCTGGAAGGTTCGCTTCGGTTTCGACGGCGCGAAGGAGGGCGACGATTGGTTCTACTTCGACAATGTCCGGGCGTACGGCACCCCGTGCAACCAGGCCCCCACAGCGGATAGCGTTTCCCCGTCGAGCGGCACGAGCTATGCCCGGTACCAGACCTACCGGTTCACCGCCACCTACAGCGATCAGGACGGGTGGAACGACATCCAATACGTGTACATCATGATAAACAGCGACCTGGACCCGGCGAACGACGCCTCGTTCTACGGCTATTACAACCTAAACAACGATCACTGGTACCTGCGCAATAATGATAATACGGGCTGGATAGACGCGGGAACCACCGGCTCCTTGTCCACCGTGGACAACTATTGGTGCTATCTGATGTCCTCCTCCACCAGAAGCGGCTCGGGCAACACCCTTACGGTGAACTGGGACGTCCGGTTCAAATTCACGTGGGACGACGAGAACTCCAACATCTATCTTTATGTCAGAGATGATGACGGCCTGAATTCGGGTTGGGTGGACAGCGGAGATTGGACCACGGAGAACGATCTCGAGCTCTATAATGTCGGTATAGACGACGGCACCCCGGACCCCGGCCAGACGGTTACGGTGAGCGGACGCGTGATATACGAGGGCACCTCGTCGTCACCGAAATATCCCTCGAGCAATTCCCACTGGGACGTGGACCTGTACTACAACAACGGCGCCGACCTTGCAGATAACACCTGCACCAAGCCGTCCGCATATCAGTTCAGCGGCCTCCAGTATACCATTCCTATACCCACCGCCCACGGCACCGATGTGGGCCTGCGCGCCTATCTCGAAGGTTACGACGCCGGCGATCTTTACGAAACCGGTTGGAGTTGGGATGATTGGGCCGCTGTTGGCACCAGCGTTGCCGATGCAGCTCCCTACGGCGATGAGTTTGTTTACAGGACGGGCACCTGGAACGACAGGGAAGGCTATCCCGGATTGAGCGGGTATTCCTACTCCGTTGCGGCGTACGACGACAACGGCTATGCCGATATCGAGAACGTCTCATTGATTTGGGACGGCCAGAATTACGGCGCCGGCGACCTTGCCGACGGTGTTGCACCGTTCTTCGTTTGGGAAAAGGGCACGGGATTCCGGGAGGCCTGGGATTCAGGGAACCGGATAAACATGGAGGCCGCCTCTTGCACCGTTTCAGGCAGCGGTACCGAATTGAACGTTACCTTTGCCTTCACTTTCAACTGGAACTGGGAAGAGGCTGACGACGATGGGAGTGCACCCAATCCCATATCCATTTACTCGGCTGACGGTTCTTCGGCCGACGGATGGGACACCAATGAGAACGGCGACGACGTGTTCCGGGTGGAGAACGACCTCACTTATCGCGTGTCCAACGCTATCACCATTAAGGATGAGTATTACGAGAAGCTGTATTCGGGAGACTGGGTGAGGCTGAACGAAGATCTTCACTGTACCGGCAGCGGTGACGCCACTGTCAGATACCAGGGCACGACGATTGCCCCCGACGACCAGTACTATGACGTGATGGTCTACACCAACAGCAGCCCCACTCGGTCTTGGACCGATACCAGCACAACCGATCCCGCAGGTACTTTCAATGTCACCTGTGCAGGTAACGACTCGCACACGCCGGAGGGCGAGATATTCAACGTTGCGATAATCAACATCCCGGGCACCGGCAGCGGCGAGGATTACGAATGGGGTATTATTAGGACCGACGGTGCCGGTCCGACGGATCCTTCCAACTTCCTGTTCGACGGTGATGTGGACAGCAACGGCGACGGCTTCGAGCCCGACGTCGGGTGGAACGACGACTGGTTGATCGAGCTGTCCTGGGACGGTTCCACCGACGGGGAGAGCGGTCTGAGCCATTACGAGATCAGTCTCGACGATATTACTTGGCATAAAAAATATGCGGAGGACGAGGACTTCGACGTGTCGGCATGGGGCGACGATGCCTATACCCTGTATCTCAGGGCCGTTGACAACGCTGGGAATCCGTCTTCGTCAGTGGTACTATCGAATGCCCCCGTGCATTGTGACACCGAGGCGCCCAGCGGTAGCGACATGGACGTTACCGAGACCCTTGGCGGAGATTACATATACTTTAACCCGGACACTAATACACTTTACTACAGCGACAATGGCGCGGAGTTCGATCTCATCGGAACATTTGGCACCGAACCCTCCTCCAACTGGTCCTTTGTGAGGTTCGGCCCCGGCTTCAACCGTGATGTCTCCACAGACGACGGGACCAGCCCCTATTCCTTGGATTATGTCATAAGCGTCGGGGATGACACCTCGAGTATATCTCTGAAGTTCATAGACAAGGCGGGGAACACGGAAGAGGTGATCTTAGATTGCGTAAAGGATACCACCTCCCCGAATATCGACGATGGTTGGTGGAGCGAGTCCTCGGCCTTCCTCTACGTCGATCCGGCAAATGACGACCACATCTGGTACGGGAACGATATGTCATCCGGACAGGTTGGTACTATAAACGTCGATGTAAGCGATGGAAGCAGCGGCCTCGACAGGGTTACTTACAGTGCCGCAGTTGGCAGTTCTCCCTCGTCTGATACGTGGGCCGGGTACACCACCACCGGCAGCGCCTCGGGAGACTATACATTCGACGCCACCGACGTGGAGAACGGGACCCTGACCGTCAAGGTGTACGACAATGTCGGCAACGTTTACATTGACAGCGTAACCTGGACCTACAAGCTCGATCCCTATGATCCCGACTTATCGCTCTCCTATATCGGTGAGGGCGAGTACCCCGGCTATTACGAACCGAACCTTTACGCTGACAACGGCACCAACGAACTGTGGTACAGCGGCGCCCTCATATCGAGCGGCCAGCAGTACTTCTATCTTTCCGGAACCGCTCAGGAGGGGACCGGGGAGAGCGGCCTCTATCTAGTGGACTATACCGGTGTATTCGCCCGTTCGGCGCCGGGTGATGACACAACATCCGGTTACACCATTTCATTCGACTGGGATTCCGGCAGCGCTTACTGGATCGAGGCCGGGGACAGCGGAAGCGATTCCTGCGTAGTTACGGTTACCGATAATGTTGGTAACGCCATAACAGTGACCTGGCAGATAAAAGAGGATTCCTCGCCTCCGTCCCTGTCCAATGCCGTGTGCCACCCTGATCTTGATCAGTGGACGGGGGAAGTGGATTCCGATGACGCTGAGATATTCCTGACCTGGGACACAGCCGAGGCCGGATGCGGCGTGTATCTGTTTTATGCCCAGCTCACCGATAAAAATCAGAGCGAGCTGACCTATGATGAGGATGAGTATATCCTTTACATAAATGAGATAGCTGTCCCCGGCTCGGCCCAAGGCCGCTCTTGGAACGACAGCGACATCGGTGTGGAAAGCGCTTTGAACTACTATTACGTGTGGGCCGTTGACAGGGTGGGTAATATCGCCACCATGATCAACGACACCATCTATATCAATTTCCTGCCCAATACCGTTATAACAGGCGTTCCCGGAAGCAAGTTCGGCTGGAGCGTGAGCGATGCGGGGAACGTGGACGGCGACAGGTACAATGACCGTAACGTTGACGATATCGTTGTGGGTGCGCCTTGGTATAATGATGAATACGACAACGGGACACCCATGCCGGATTCGGGTATAGCATACGTCTTCTACGGCAGGAGTGGTGTGGGAATCCCCACCCTGGACCTCAACGATCCATTCTCCTATGAGACCCAGAATATAACCTTCCTCTACGCCGAGGAACCCGGTGACCTGTTCGGTTACAGTGTTGCTTGGGCCCAGAAGCCTCGCAAGGGCCGGGCGGCCTACACGGATATCGCTGTGGGGGCTCCTTGTGCGAGAAACGACCTGCTCGCTACCGAAGCGGACCCTCACAAAGGGGACGAGGCCGGAAAGATGTACGTGTTCCTGGGGGACAAGGTAATGGATAGACATATTAAGGGCCAGGACGCTTTCTACGTGAATCTGGGAGAGACCAAGGGAGACCACTTCGGACAGAGCGTCCACGGCGCTGGCAACGTAAACCGGGACGGTGCCTATGATATCATGATCGGTGCCCCCTACTTTGATAACGGCACTATTACGAATGCCGGTAAGGCCTATCTTCTTACAACGGTGACCATTACCTATTCCATCCTTCATATAAATGCCACCTCCGCCGGCGCCTGGGGCAACTGGTCCGGTTTCCCTGCGGAAAAGGATGTTAACGGCACCACATGGTTGTACGTCCACAATATAGGTGATAATCCTATCCAAAAGTTCATCGTTGATTTTGAGGAAACGGAGTTCACCTCGGAAAGTACAAACTCCACTGTCAAGATCGATGGGAACATCAACATGACGTATTTCTACAGCGATTACGGCTCTGAGATCGTGACCCCCGAACTATATACGGAGGACGAAGGGGATTACAGGTACGGCACCGCTACAGTATCCGACGACGGCGACAATCCGGACATCGACGATTATTACGATTCATATGTGGACGGGGCCATCACCCTGACATTCACCGAGTTCAACCAATACATGTGGATACAATTACAGATGCGGTGCATAGGGCCCGAACCCGAATACGTGAATGGTTATGCGACCGGAGACCCGGGAGGGCCTGTGCCGGATACGGACGATATGGTGGCACATTTCAGCCTTACGCCTCTTTCCATGGGTGTGTGATAAATGCCTGCCTATTTTAAGAGCCTATTTACCAGCCAGGCCTGGGTCCGGGTGTGGCGGCTCACTTCCCTTACCCCGAAACTGCCGCCACCGCCCAGTTGTATCGGGACCAGCATCTGGTCCGAGGCGTGAACGTCCAGGTCCGCACCTGATCTTATTTCGACCAGAATTTGCTCAGCGGCCGTGGCCCCCACCTTTTCCGACCTCAGTCCCTTCCTCCCCAGCACACTGGCTCCCAGCCTGACGCCGTTACCCCTCTCTGCCACCAGGGTTATTCCCACCCCCGGGTCCAGTGCATCTTCCCGGTGGATATGGAACCGGTACCTGCATCCCATGTCGGTCAGCGGCATGGCCACCATCTTCATAGCGGAGGATTTGATGCGCTCGGCAATGCTCCGGTCCAGCTTGGAGATGAAGATATGGCCGTCCAATCTTTTTATATCGGTCTTCCCCACCCTTTCTTCTCTTTTTCCGTCTTCCCCTCTTTCATCCCCTCTTTCATCCCCTCTTTCTTCCCCTCTTTCTTCCCCTCCGTCTTCCCCTCTTTCTTCCCCTCCGTCTTCCCCCCTTTCTTCCCCTCTTTCATCCCCTCTTTCTTCCCCTCCGTCTTCCCCTCCGTCTTCCCCCCTTTCTTTCCCCTCATTCACGTCCATGATTTCCACTCCCTCCTTACCAACGACTATCTCACGCCGGCCTTCTTTCGTGTTCTCCGCCCTTTCAAACGACTTAAAGCCCTCTTTATCCTTTTCCGTATCTCCCTTGCCCTTTCCGCCCGTCTCCGTATCTCCTCTGCCCTTTCCGCCCCCGCACCTCACCTCCACCTTCCCACCGCCCTTGGGATAGCAGCCCCTGCGCAACAGCTCGTATTCTATATCGTAGCCCATGGCCCTGAGATTATGGACGTATACCCTGCGGAAATAGTCCGCCGGTGGGGAAAACGGGACGTCGGTGCCTCCCCTCGCCCTGAACACGAATTTTTGTCCGCAGCTCAGGGCTATGGGGACCAGGGTCTGGAGCAGAAGGTGAACGCTGCCCGCGGTTCCGATGTCAAAATTATACGTGCCAGAAATAATCTCACCGGGTATAAATGCAATCTCTTTCGAGCCTATCTCCAGACCGTCCGCCCTGCCGTCGGTTACCTGCCTGGCGGCGTCCACTGCGCAAAGGTGCTGGGGCCTCAAGCCCGGTTTGTCCCTACCGGCGCGAATGTTGGTGATTCGCACCGGTTCCTTGTAAATTGCGGAGAGGGAAACCGCCGTCCTTACGATCTGGCCTCCTCCCTCGCCGTGAGATCCGTCTATATCTATCATGATCGTCCTCAGTGCCTGAAGACCCTCCGTCCTGCGAACACCATGGCCATGTCGTGCTCGTTCGCCGCCTCTATAACTTCCTCGTCCCTGATGCTCCCGCCCGGCTCCACCACCGCGGTTATTCCCGCCTCCGCGGCCAAGTCGATGCTGTCCCTGAACGGGAAGAAGGCGTCTGACCCCACCACGCCACCCCTTTCCCTACCGTCCGCTTTTTTAACGGCAAGGTCCATGCTGTCCACCCTCGACATCTGGCCCGCGCCCACACCAACGGCGGCCCTGTCCTTTACTATCACTATGGCGTTGGACTTGACGAAGGACACGGCCCTGAAGGCGAAATCAAGCTCGGCCCATTCCCCCGGCCCCGGGTCCCTCTCGGTCACCACCTTGCCCCAATCGCTGAGCTCTGCTTGGGGCAGCTCCATTGGTTCCTGGGCTAGGAAGAAGGGCCCCGCTTTCTTTATATCCAGGGAAAACGGCGGTCTTTTTGCCCGTTTTTTCCCCTCGCCCCTGGCCTCTATCACCCTGAGGTTCTTCTTTTTGCCCAGCATATCCAGAGCGTCCTTTTCGTACGAGGGTGCAATGATCACCTCGAAGAACTTGCCCTTGATGGTCTCGCCCATGGCCCCGGTGAACGGCCTGTTCAAGGCGATGATCCCGCCGAACGCCGACATGGGATCGCAGTCGTAGGCCTTTTTGAACGCCCTCTCCGCGTCTTCGTCAGCGGCGAGGCCGCACGGGTTGGTGTGCTTTACGAAGCAGCAGCAGGGCCGGGCCCAGCTGTTTACCATGGCCCATGCGGAATAGGTGTCCATGTAGTTGTTGAAGGACATCTGTTTTCCCTGTAATATTATCATGCCTGGCATGGCCCGCTCCCAGTCATGGAATGATCGTGCAATCACTGGTATGTCCATGGGGGGCGTGAATATTGCTGCTTTCTGTTCCGGGTTCTCGCCGTATCTTACCTTGGCGTGCCTGTTGAGCGCAAGTATCATTCTATTCGGCATCCCCTCCCGCCCAGAGTCCATGCCGGCGCCCAGAACGGTGGAGATAATGGAGTCGTACCAGGCGGTGTGTCGTATAGCTTCAACCGCCAACCTCTCCCTTGTCCTTAAAGACAGGGACATGTCATTGGCCTTCATCTCTTCCAATACCGGGCCGTATTGTTCCGGGCAGGTGAGGACTGCGGTGGAGGAGCAGTTCTTTGCGGCTGCCCTTATAAGGGCTACCCCGCCGATATCGATGTTCTCTATCAACGTTTTTTTCTCCTCCTCGCCCACATCATTAATGTCGGCCGCCACTTTCTCAAAGGGGTAGAGGTTCACCACCACCATGTCCAGTTTCTTGATGCCCAGCTCCTCAAGCTCTTTCTTGTGCTTTTCCCGCCCCGTGTCCGCCAGTATGCCGCCGAATATCTTGGGATGGAGGGTCTTTACCCTTCCGTCCAGCATGGCGGCGTAGCCGGTAAGGTCCTCCACCTTTTCACACTCCAAACCCAGGGATTCCAGGTAGCTTGCCGTTCCCCCGCTGGCCAGGATGCTGCCCCCCCTGCTCTTGATTTGATTGGCCAGGTCGTCGATCCCTTCCTTGTCGCTCAGGCTGATCAATGCCCTCTTTATTTCCAGGTCTTCCATGGCCCCCACCTCATCCCTCCTCGTACACATCCTTCATGTGCTTGAAGGCCTGCATGAGCCTCAGCCTCCGCTTGTCACCCTCCCCCAGACCCTCCAGCAGTTTGATCGAGTAACGGTAGTCGCTGAGAGAGAAGTAGCCGATCAACCGGTCCTCCGGGTCGACAACGCAGTAGGCCTCCGTGTTCGTGCCCTTGATGCGGTCAAGGGCATCTATCAAAAGGCTGTCCTGCCTGATCAACAGGATGTTCTTCGACATGACCTCCTCCACTACCGTTCCCTCGAGGTCTTTGCCGTCCTCTATGGCCATCAGGATGTGCCTTGCGTTGAGTATCCCCATGGGTTTTTCGTCCGCGTCCACAACGATCCCCATGCAGTTGGGGGTCTCTATCAATCTCTTCATCGCGTCATGCAGGTCCCTGTGCCGGTTTATGGTTATGTACTCGTCGTGTATTATCATGTCCTTTATCTGAATGGGCATCATCTACTTGTCCTCCCTTTCCATGTTCTATCTTCATGTCGAAATTGTATAAATGGTTTTTTATCCTTGAGTCCCTATTCGCTCCCTGTTTGACCCGAAAAAAGGCGCCAGGATACAGAAATCACAACGTTTATATGTTATCTAAACATATCAATCTAAATCCAATAGCAAAGCGAGGTGTAGAAGATAATGACAGTGTACAAGGCTGTGATAGGAGACTCCAAGAAGGGCAAATCCTATTCCACCACCATCGAAGGCCAGCATGCCACCGCACTGCTGGGTAAGAAGATCGGCGACGAGTTGGACGGGATATTCTTCGGTCTCCCTGGCTACAAGGTAAAGATCGCAGGAGGAATGGACAATTCCGGTTTCACCATGAGACCAGACCTCCCCGGCTCGGGCAGGAAGAAGCTGCTTGTGACCAAGGGGCACGGTTTCAAGCCCGATCATAACGGTCAGAGGCGCAGGAAGATGTTCCGTGGAAACCAGATATGCGACGATACGGCGGTGATCAACTGCGTGGTCACCCAGTACGGTCCGAAAAAGATAGATAAACTGCTGGTAAAGAGCGAAGAAAAGGAGAAGAAGGAATAAACATGGATCCGGATCAGTCTGAGATAAATATAGGCCTCGTAGGACATGTGGATCACGGTAAGACCACCCTTAATCAAGCCCTTACGGGGGTGTGGGCGGATAAGCATTCTGAAGAGATCAGAAGGGGAATAACCATTCGGCTGGGCTATTCGGACGTGGTGTTTTACAAGTGCCCGAAATGCGACGAGCCCAAGTGCTATACCACAAAAGAAAAGTGCGAGCACTGCGGGTCCAAGTGCAAACCCTCCAGAAAGATATCTTTCGTGGACTGCCCCGGTCACGAGAGCCTTATGGCCACCATGCTGTCAGGGGCCATGGTGATGAACGGTGCAATGCTGCTCATCGCTGCGAACGAGGAATGCCCGCAGCCCCAGACAAAGGAACACCTCGCGGCTATAGAGATATCCGGGGTCGAGAACATAATCATCGTCCAAAATAAGATTGACCTGGTCTCAAGAGAGAGGGCGGAGGAAAGCCATAACGAGATAAAGGAATTCCTCTCGGGAACTATTGCGGAAGACGCCCCCATCATTCCCATTTCCGCTCATCACACGGTTAACATCGACGCCTTGATAATGGCCATCGAAAAGCACATCCTCACCCAGGAATTCGACCCCAAGAAACCGCCGTTGATGTTGGCCATAAGATCCTTCGACATCAACAAACCGGGCACGGAGATAGACGGTTTGCAGGGCGGTATCATCGGTGGCTCTCTCATCCAGGGGGAGCTCAAGGAGGGCGACGATGTGGAGATCGCACCGGGAAGACGTATCGTGGTGGAGAACAAGAGCGAATACGTTAACTACAAGACCAAAGTGACCACTCTGATGGCCGGATCTAACAAATTAAAGACGGCCAGGCCCGGCGGCCTGCTGGGAGTGGGGACCTTGCTGGACCCCAGCGTCACAAAATCGGACTCCCTTTCCGGCACCATCATTGCCAAACCGGATAACATGCCCCCGGTGGTCGACTCCCTCACAATAGAGCCGCACCTGCTGGATTTCGTTGTAGGCACAGACGAGGACATCAAAGTGGACCCGATCAAGAGCGGCGAGCCCTTGATGCTTGTTATAGCCACCACTCCCCTTGTTGGCGTGGCTACCAGTGCCAGGGAGGATCTGGTGGATATAAAGCTTAAAAGACCGGCTGTGATACAGAGCGGCCATAGGATCGCTCTGAGCCGGAGGATAAAGGACAAGTGGCGCCTGATAGGTTACGGCATCACCCAGCCATGAACATGGAATACGACAAGTGGGCCCGGACATTTGAGGATATCAAACAGGACTTTCCGGAGCTTGATTTCTCCTTGGATGCGAAGGCCAGAGACCTTCTTTATCGAAAGGTGGAAGAATTCTCGGCCCGATCCGCCCGGGATATGGTCCGATATCATGTTAGAGACAAGGATGTGACCATCGTCGGAGCGGCCGGGGTGGACGAGTCGGAGGTGGACGCGGGGGGAACGCTTATCGCGTGTGACGGCGCCTGCGTGAACCTGAACGAGCTTGGGATCAGGGCGGAGGTGGTGGTGACTGACCTCGATTCACCGGTGAACGAGATATGGAGCTGCCTGAAACCGGAGGGCGTGATAGTGGTGCACGGGCACGGCGACAATATAGACCTTCTGGAATCGGAGCTGCCCGACCTCATGTCAGAGGTGGCGGTTCTTCCCACCACCCAGGGGGAGGAGAGAGGGCATGTCTGGAACTTCGGCGGCTTTACGGACGGCGATAGGGCCGTGTTCCTTGCCCTGTGTTTCAGGCCGAGGTCCATAAGGCTCGTTGGATACGATTTCTCCTCGCCTGGCGAATACTCGTTCCACGACGAGGCGGAGGTGAAAAAAAGAAAGCTTGAATGGGCCAACCGGCTGGTAGATATGGCTCGGATGGAGGCCAGTACCTTGGGTATAGGGTTCAAGATGGATTAACTGGCTTCGATCTATCAATAATCGGATCTCCCCTTGGTTTTAGGTCCCTTGATCATTTTTCCCGGGGCCCGCCCCCCTCGTTCCCGAATATCACTACAAGATATCCGTACCTGTTTTCTGGCGCCGGCGCACTGCCCGGCTCAAGCCCGTTGTAGTAATGTTCGGTGAGAACGAGGGTCGAATTCGGAGGGACCTGGTCGAAATCTGTAATCTGCCTGAACTCGACATCACCGGGATAATTTGTATTGTATTCCATCAGCCTGGGCACGTCGCTCCACACCACTTTCACACCCCTTTCCTCCAGCTCGTTGTGCAGCTCTTCGAAACGGTGCAGGTCGTTGTATGACAGGAAGTTGGGCAAGATCAATATGACCGCCAGGGCGAGGTAGGCGGCGGTCCAAGGGCTCTTCATCGCTGCGTGAAACGTGTTATATTTCCTGTTTCCGCGCCTGCTATCTACTGTTTTTGTTATGCCTATGGCAAAGCAGGCGAATATTAGGGGATCCACAACGGCAATGTATCTGAGGTGGGGGAGCCCGGCGCTGGTCTCCACCTCGGTGGCGATTGCGGCTGCGGCAAAGGCGCCCAGTATCCAAAGGCCGAGTATGAACACCGCGATAGCGCTAAGGTCCTGCCGCTTCCGTAATGCTCCCAGCGCCTTCTTAAGGCCGATGCCCCTGTGCAGGATGATTGCCGGGATTGCGAGCAGGAGGCCTATGTATGCCCCGAATATGGCCACGTATGTGCCGTGGGCCGTGAGCAGGACCGGGAGAGGCTCAGCGACAAAGCTCTGGAAGATATCGGTGGTGTAGGTGGACATCCAAGGGCTTCCCAGCACCAGGAAGTTCCTTACCGTCCAGGCAAGGAATATGATGCCGAAGACCACCGCTCCGAGGATGTATCCCTTGTCCTTCAGCACCTTCCATCCGTCGTAGTAGAACCTCCACACGAATCCCACCACGATGGCGATTATCAGGAGATAGCCCGTGGTGGCCTTGGTAAGGTATACCAATGCGGAGAACAGGCCCGCGCCCATGAGGTAATACGAGTTCTTCATTGCCTTGAGCAGGTAGTAAAATCCGCCCAGCAGGAACGTGGTGACCACAACACCGCTCAGGCCGGCGGTCATGGCGCCGTATAATACCGGGTCAAAGGCGGTGAACAGGGCGGTTATTATTCCGACCTCTTTCCCGTAGACGTTTCCCACCTTGTAGGCGGCTGTTATCAAGAGGGGGAGAAAGGCCATCTGGAAGGTGTGGATGGCGTTCGGGGTCGGTCCCAAGACAAAAACGAAGGGGCTGTACATCAGTGATATCAGGGGGCCGAAATGCGGGCTGACCCCGCCCTGGGTGGAGAATCCCTGGCCGTTCAGGAACGACACGGCCATGTCCATCTGTATACACGTGTCTATGGAAAGGCCTCCGGCATATATCGGGATATGGATCAGCTCCGCCAACAGGATGATATAGACAAGCCGGCGGTGCTCTTCCAAAGCCCCCTTGATCATTGGAACGAGGTTCATGTCGTGTCCATCTCGGAACTTATAGATAATGTAAGAACCATCTGCCTGTCCCCCGCCTATTCTTCCACTTCTTCATTAAGCCTTTCCTCAAGTCGACCCAGTCTCTTTTCCATGTCTTTGACCTTACCATGCATGGACTTGACCTCTTCGTGGGTTTCCATCATTGCCACCTCGAAGGGCGTGAAGCCCTGCTTGGAGGCGAATATCCTCTGGGTAAAGAGCATCCCGATAACAGCCGCACCGAATATCGCGAAGATGGTTATACTAACGATCTGGAACAGAAAGAAAACGAAATTGGCAGCCACGTCCTCCGGGGATATCAGGCCTGTGACCCAAAGGGCGAACAGCATGGCCAGGACCAGTATTATCACGATTGCGATGGTATAGGTGACGGATATCTTCTTCTCGGTTATCACTGTTCCAACTCCTGTTTCCATAGGGCGATCTTCCAGGGCAGGTCTTCCTGGTCAACTGTTTTTTCCAACTCTTCTTCGTTCTTGTCAAGGTATGTGATCTGGAGCTCCCTTTGAACGATCTCCTCTCCAGCTCCATCATCTTCTATGTTCGGTTCAAGGAGAACGATCTCCAGACCGGCCTGGAATAAGAAGAAATCCTCCCGGTTCCACACCTCCACGGATAGATTGTAGATTTGGCTCGAAACCTTTACGGAATGAGAGTGGGTGAAGTTTACCTGGTATCCGCTCCCGTTGATTAGTATGGTTATGTTGGAATAGATCGTGTCTTCTATGCCCCTGACGGTGATCAGGGACTGATTGGTCTCTGGAATAAAATCCAGAACCACCTTGGGAGTGGAGGTTATGCTCCGAAACGGGGTCACCGTTCCTTCCCTGTTGCCCCAGCCCACTGCAACCACCGCCGGACATGGTCTCCGGCGCGTTCGAGCACAT
>CAZUZU010000038.1:12933-19687 GCA_964624865.1 uncultured archaeon | reverse complement strand
AAATACCAGAAAATATCGCCCTTATTCTAAAAATGAGGTTTTTCTAAATCCTCTATTGTAAAAAACCTTAAACATCTAGCTTATTTATAGGCGGTTTTTCACATATGGTGCGGAACCGTTAAAGTATTATTTATTTGGTTCTCCACTATAATATTCCTACCTCTAACATCAGTCCCGGTGAACAAAACAAATATATATTTGTTTAAATTGTTATATTATCATGGAATATATTCGGAGCGCAGTTGCTGTTGCTGTGGTAATTCTTTTCCTGGCCTGTTTGCCGCCCCTCGATTTATCGCAACAACGGACCGACAGCCTCCCCGGATATCGGGGTGTTCAACCGGTTAAAGGCACCCGGGCGGAGCCGGTTACTGTGAATATTCTACCAGAGCTAGCGGAGGTTCACAGCAGCGACTCCAGCGGCGATATGACAACCCAGGTCCTGGCAAGCGATGACGATTATGCCGTAGTCGAGGATAATGCGGACGCGATGACCCCCCACGAATATATCCAGCTCGATTTCCCCGACCTGGCGCTGGTCCAGGGCGTTTCCATCCAAAGCGTTACGCTTACCTTCGAGCATCACGAGGAGGTGGAAAAGAACGCGCCTCCGGGGGACCAGAGCGGCCTTGCCGACCGCCCTGACGATATAAGTGTATGGAACGGCACCTCGTGGCTCTACGTGGGAGATTACATACACCGGTCAAGCGATTTCCCTCACTCCACGGGTGCGCCCGAGACCACTAACAAGGTCTTAAGTTCCGATGATCCCATAGCCTTGATAAACAATATGAAGTTCCGGGTCTACATCGGGAATCTGGAGGGCAATAACACCTTGTACCTGGACTGGGCCTTCATGACCGTGACCTACGAGCCTTACAAGCCGCCCGTGATGACTGACAGCATATATCCCGCCCCCTCCGTGCTGACCACCTTGGAGAACTTCACCACCACCTTCCATGCCGAGTTCACCGACGAGAACAACCAAGCCGGAGATTTCACCGTCACCGTTGCAATACGGGGGCCGGGCGCCTCGGAGGAGGTTACCTACGTGCTCCTGAACAAGGACAATTCCCATGAGGACCTTGTCATCGAGGACCTGGGCGATAACAGCTTTCATATCTCCCTCCGGTACGATCCGGACCCTGATATGGCACCGGGGCTTTACGATCTCTACATACTGATCCTGGACGGGGAAGGGGGGAGAACCGTGGACGGCTTCGATGGCAACCAGGACGAGCTGGAGCTGGTTCATGATCAACCTCCTCATATCCTGGATGCTTCATGCGTGCCCAAATCAGTGAATAAGCTGGGCCATCGCTCGGCCAATGTCACCATGCAGGCGGAGGACGGGGACGCCCTCACCAATGATCTGAGGGTCACCGTTATCCTTAAACACCGTTCGTCCTCCACCACTTACGTCCTGGTGGAGAACGCCACCAGCAACCACCAGGCCCTGCATGTTTTGGACCTGGGTGCCGGGGAGTTCAATATTACATATGGATTCGACCCCCCGGACAGCTATGAAGATGGCTATTACGACGCCTTTCTGGGTATAGGTGACGGCTTGAGCTACGTGACCTCGGACTATGATTCCAACCAGAATTTCGTCTATATCTTTTTCGCAGAGAACAACGCTCCCGAACCCCCGTCCCAGATTTCACCCACCAAGACCTACGATGCCAGGCCAGAGATCACCTGGAACCAGGGTTACGACGCCGATTCCGATCCTTTGACCTACGAGATCAGGATAGGTGAGAACTCGGGCGGCGACGAGATAGTGTCCTGGACCGGTGTCGCCGACAGAAGCTACCGCCCCGTCAGTCCCCTGGCTTACGGAATCTACTATGTTGGCGTAAGGGTCTGCGACGGCATGGATTATTCCGATCCCTTCGAAGTTGCGCTTGAGATCGCGACCGACAACGACCCTCCCCACGAGGTTTCGGCGATATACCCGGACGTCACCACCGATACGGGCACAGAGATATGGTGGGAGAAATCCTACGACCCGGAGGGAGATGCCCTGACCTACGAGATCAGGATCGGTACCTCATCGGGGGGCGACGATGTACTTCCCTGGCAGTCAATGGGTTCCGTAACCAGCTATTTCCCCGCTTTTAAATTCGATTTCACCACCTACTATGTCGGCGTGAGAGCCTATGACGGTATAGATTATTCGCCCGTGCACGAGGAGACCCTCGAGGTGTTGAAGGAGAACAAACCTCCCTCTCCCCCTGCTCAGATTTCTCTCAATACCCGGGACACCACACCAAATATCACATGGTCCGGAGCGTCCGACCCGGACGGTTCGGTCAAGGCCTACTATATCCGTGTCGGCCGTTCCTCCGGCAATGACGAGTTCCTGCCCTGGACCCAGGTGCCGGGAGGAAGGTACGAGGTGAGAGACTTCGCCCTTGACAGGGGAAAGACCGTCTGGGTCTCTGTTATGAGCCACGATGGACTTGTCAACTCCACGGTGAAGGAACAGGATTTCCTAATGTCTTCCAAGGCCAACTCTCCGCCCTTACCTGAGCAGGATACCTTGGTCATGAATTCCACCCCCGGCAAGGTGTTGATAAGCTGGAACCCGTTCGAAGACCCCGACGGCGACTCCTTGGAGTACTCCATAGCCGTGGGCAGTTCCAATGGAGAGACCGACCTTGTGGATTGGACCGGGTTGGGTAAAAAGATATCCTATACCACCGGGCCCCTGCCTGCCGGCACCTACTACGTTACGGTGAAGTGCACCGAAGAGGACGACAAATACGATGGCGAGGGTTTGATGCATATAGTCGTCAACGTGGAATCTATAGATGGGGTGTATTCAGACGAGGTCACCCTGGCCGCTCTTGGCGACCTTAACCTGGACCTAGTGGAAAATGAGAGCGATACGCTGGAGCTGGAGATAAGGAACGTGGACGTCTTCCCCGCCCTGGTCTCCTTGGAGGTAGTCTTGGAAGGTAACGGTTTCACCTACATGATAAACAATGCCACTGGAAGTCAGATAATTCCCCGGACCCTCCTATTGATACCCCCTCTCCGGAACTACTACGTGAAGATAACGGTGCAGAGGGAGAGCGGTCTTACCGGAAATTCCTCGGGCACCGTCTACCTCATGAACGCATCCGGTTCCAGGATAGGGGAATCGGAGTTGGACCTGGAGGTTTCCCTTCCCGAAGAAAAGAAGGAGGAGGAAGAGAAGGAGGATTACACCCCTTACCTGGTTGCAGCCGGGGTAATACTCGCCCTTTTGATGGTTGTGTTCCTGGCAAGGGAGAAGATATCCCTGCTAATCACCCGTCGCGAGGTAATGAGGCGCAGCGAGCTGGAGGAGGAGGTTAAAAGGGAGATATCGGATCGTGGAGGGATGAAGGGGGGAGGAATAGAGACGAGGGGGCAGGAAGCCAGATCGTATGAGGGACAAAGGTACCAACAAGAAGGGAGACCCTCGGGCAAGGGGACCCTGACCCCGGAAACAGAGTCTTCATCCCCCGAGATCGTGACCGGTCCCTCCCGTCCCAAGACATCCAAGCCGGAGGAACCGGAACTGGTGGATGCCGAAGTAATAGATATCGGTGATGAGGATATAAGAAAGAGATAAGATTTAATACTTTGACCAATATTTGGTATTCGGTGCTATGATATATGATCCGCAGCTTCTTTGCAGTGGAAACTCCGGTGGACCCGGACATGGTGTTGTTGCAGCGCTCCCTTGTTGACAAGAACACAAAATTGAAACTTGTGGACCCCGCTTTATGTCACATCACGGTAAAGTTCCTGGGGGATATCGAAGAGAACAGGGTGAACGATATAGTGGAAAGAGCGGGCCAAGCGATAGAGGGGGTGGAGTGTTTTGACATGGTGGTGAAGGGTACCGGTGTTTTTCCCAGTATGCGCAAGCCAAGGGTCATATGGGCGGGGGTGGAGGACGACGGCAGACTGAAGCTCGTAGCCGAATCTTTGGATCACGCGATGGTCGGGCTGGGCTTTAAGAAGGAGAAAAGGGCCTTTAAACCGCATGTTACCGTGGCAAGGGTAAAACGCGCCAAAGATACTGCCCACATCCGTGACGTGTTGAACGAGTACCGCAGCAAGACCTTTGCCGAGTTGACGGTACGAAACGTTATCCTGAAGAAGAGCACATTGACACCGCAGGGCCCGGTCTACGAGGACCTGGCGGTTATAGAATTGAAATGATGGAAAACGAGAGGTGAAGACACATGACCAAAGCCGAGGATATGACGGAAGGGGCCAGAAACGGCCTTGATGTTGTGCTTGCCATGTCAGGTATAGAGGAGAATGATCGAAGGGTACTGGTCATTACCGATATGGAGAAAGAAGAGATCGGCAAGGCTTTTTCGCTTGCCGCAAAGGAGCTGGGTGCGGTGGAATCGAACCTGTATCGACTACCCCGGAAAAAAAGACCCTTGGGGGAGATACCAGGTGACCTTAAGGCCCTGGTCCAGGCAAACTTCTCTGTGATCGTGAACGCATTTTCCGGAATGGCGGAGGAGACCCCTTTCCGCATCAAGCTGATCAAGTCGGAGATCGCTTCCGGCGCCAGGGTCGGACACGCGCCCGGCATCACCGAGGAAATGATGAGCACAGGTCCGATGACAGCCGATTACAAGAAGATGGCCGAGAACGTGGATTACCTGATGGACAGGTTCACGGGTGCGGCCAAGGTCCGGGTCACCGCTCCCGGGGGAACTGACATCACCCTGAACATATTGGACCGGGCTTTCGATACTGACGTTAGGATAGGGCCAGGGACCTTCGGTAACCTTCCCGCCGGCGAGATATGGTGCGCTCCGGTTGAGGACGGTGCAGAGGGAAGGATCGTTTGCGACGGCTCCATAGGGGACCTGGGCCAAGTGCCCTCCCCGGTGACCATAGAGGTAAAGGAGGGACGGATTGTTTCGATACAAGGCCAGGACCACCAGTTCATCAAAAGGATAGACGAGCTTGTGCACGTGGACGAGGAGGCGGACGTGGTGGGTGAGCTTGGTATCGGCCTCAACCCCGCGGCCGAGATAACGGGTAACCTGCTGGAGGACGAGAAGGCGGGCAGGACCGGGCACATAGCATTCGGTAACAACGAGGAGATGCCTGGCGGCCAGAACAAGTCGAAGACCCACAGGGATTTCCTGTTCCACAGGCCCACCATGAAGGTGACCTTCAAGGACGGCAGGGAGGAGACCCTGATCGAGGACGGTAACGTTCTTTGACCTGGTCGGGAATAAAATGTAGGGACGGCGATAGAGCCTCAAGCTATACCTTAGGCCCCCCACGAACCGCTAATCTGGATATTTTGCTTCTGACTTTCAGGCCAAAGCCTACACGTCAGTTTTACAATATTCCGCCTGCTTCCAGCTCGAACCTCAAATTGTCGATGGCGTCCCTTATGGCTTCCACCGTCTTTGCCCCGGTGCACACCACCTTACCGCTGCCGAATAGCAGCATGACCACCTTGGGCTCGTCGTGCCTGTAAACCAGGCCCGGGAATATTTCCGGCTCGAACTCGATGTGTTCCAGGCCCAGGGTGATGGCGATTGTGTTGAGGTTCAGGTCCTTGCCAAGGTCGTAGGTGGCAACAATGTTCTGAATGAATATCTCAACGTCGTCGCCAATATCGAACTTAAGCTTACGCAGGTTATCAAGTACGGTGCTTATCGCGGTGTAAACGTCATCTACGCTCTTTGCCCCGGTGCATACTATCTTACCGCTCTCGAACAGCAGCATAGCTGTCTTTGGCTTGTCAAGGCGGTATATCAGACCGGGAAACCTCTCCCTGTCGTATTCCGCTCCTTCCAACCTCATTGATATCTCCCTGAGGTCTAACCTCGTTCCCATAGTGGCGGTGGCCACTACATTCTCGATGTGTATTCCTTTGATATCCGTCTTTGCCATATATTTAACCTCCTTGTTTTCCTCGTTTACGCCACTCTTGCAACCATTTCCGGCGTGATACCCTCCTCGCTTACGGAGAAGGTCAGGATCGCGCATTTGTTCGGATAATTTCTGAATTTCTTGATCACCAGGCGGGTCTCGAACTCGGAACCCACCCTCTGTATCTCCATCTCTATGATGATATCTGCAATGCCCTCGATGGCGTTCTCGGCCCTGCCCTCGAATACACCTGTGGACATGGTGAACAGGGCTAGGCTGCCTGTATATTGGGTGTGGACCTTAATGGTCCTGAAAGAAGAAAGGACGTTATCGTAGTCGTAATGGTGGAGATAGAAGTCCAGAGAATCCACCACCAGTCGATAAGGGGTCTCAATGTGGGTGATGTTATAAACAAGCTCGGTAAGGAAATTGACCACGTCCCTTTCCGTCCTGGGCGTCTTGATCATGTTCCTTATGGTATCCGTTTTTATACCTTCCCGCCTGAGCTTTGACGCCTCCATGTCCTTGGTAAGAACCTTCTCGAAGTAAGTGGTGGAGATGTCGTTGATCTCCAGGTCCTTGGTAGGCCATTTGTACATGGCCATGGTGCGCCTTACGTCGCTTTCCCTCTCGTCCGTGGCGGTGTAGACCTTTTTCTTTGCCCCGTTGGCCACGGAAGCGAACTGCTTGGCAAAGAGCTCAGTGCCGGAGCCGGACGGACCCTTTACCAGCATTGTGGAGCCCACCGGTATCCCGTCAATTAGCAGTTTGTCCAACTTCGGTATTCCAACGCTTGCGGTGTCTATGTTCTTCTTTGCCACGCTATGCACCTCTACCCTATATAAAGGGGTGTGTTAATAATAGG
>CAZUZU010000038.1:0-12923 GCA_964624865.1 uncultured archaeon | reverse complement strand
GGATAATATATATATATGTTTGCATTATTGAAGAGAACAATTACGGGAGATGAAAATAATGGATGAAAAGGTCAAAAATACCTATAAACGTATGCTAGGGGAGGCGTGGAAGGACGGCGTACTAACCCAGGACGAGATCGTACTTATTTCCGCCTTGAAGAAGGACATGGGCATCGACGACAAGACCCATCAGGAGATGGAGAACGAGATAAAGCTCGAGACCTACGTGGACGCCGTGAAGAGGGCCTGGCTGGACGGAATGCTCACCCCCATGGAGGCCGCAGGTCTGGAGAACCTTAGAAAGAAGTTCGACATATCCTCCGAGGAGCACATGAAGATCGATGCCAAGATAAGGGACGAGGTCACCGACCTGCGGGCGATAGAGGACAAGATGAACCAGGAAGATGGTGGCGAGGAAACCGGAGAAGGCGGTGCAAGTGAGACCGAGACGACAGAATCATCAGGGACCGAGACCAAACCACTCAAACCGATCCCCAAATCAGAGGAGGAAGGGGAAGTGGAGATCTCCTTGGATATAGGGAAGAACCTTTCCGCTATTAGATCAAAGAGAAAGGAAAGGATAAAAAGGATAAAGAGCCTGAGGTCCAGGGGCGAGTTCATAGGCAAACCATGCACCCTGTGCAACGGTACGGGTCAATGCGGCATATGCGGCGGCTCGGGGGAATGCGACATGTGCCACGGCATGGGCAAGGTGGGCGACGTACCATGCGACACCTGCGGCGGTGACGGCGTCTGCACCTACTGCGGCGGCTCCGGCAAATGCCCCACCTGCGACGGCACGGGTAAGATGTGATCGCCAATCGCTGTCTTGAGAATTTTCGTTTTCAGTTATATGGGATAATTTAGGTCCGATCCGGGCCACTATAGGAACCTGATCAGTGATTTCCGATACTCCTTTGGTCGTTCGTAGCCGAGGAGGTTGAACAGGGTGGATGCCACGTTGGATAAACCGGGCTCGTCTACGGGCTTGGTGTCCACAACGTATTTTCCCTGGTTGTTGCGGTCCAGGATCATGAAGAACACCGGGTTGCAGGAGTGCTTGGTGGAAACCTTTCCGCGGTCCAGCATGTCCTCGCAGTTGCCGTGATCGGCTGTTATGATCGTAATCCCGTCTTTTTCTTTTACCGTTTCCACCACCTTGCCAAGGCACTCGTCCACCGCCGTCATTGCCTCCACCGCGGCTTCCAGATTGCCTGTGTGTCCCACCATGTCGCCGTTGGCGTAATTGCACCTGAGATAGGGATATTCCCCGCTCTTTATGGCCCGGATCAAGGCCTCGGTCACCTCAGGGCCCTTCATCCCGGGGTGACTTTCGGTCATCTCGTTCGGAAGGGACTTTATCTCCCGGTAGGACTCCAGTTCCCTGTCGAAGTAATCACTGGTGTTGCCGTTCCAGAAATATGTCACGTGCCCGAACTTGTGGGTCTCGGCTATGGCGAACTGCTTTATTCCCAGTTTGCACAGGTACTTGATCGACGCGTTTGGGATGGACGGCGGTTCCACCAGGTAGTTCTCTGGGATGCCCAGCTCCGAATCGTACTCCATCATGCCGCAGTAGAAGACATCGGGATATTCCTCCCTGTCGAACTTCTGGAAGTCTTCTTCCTCGAAAGCCCTGGTGATCTCCAGGGCCCTGTCCCCTCTGAAGTTGAAGAATATCACGGCGTCGCCGTCCTCCATCTTACCTACCGGCTTTCCGTTTCCGTCCATTATGACGAAGGGCAGGGCGTACTGGTCAAGCCTCTTGGGGTCGTGCTCTCGGCCCGCCTTTATCGCCTCCTCCGGTCCGGAGAAGTATCCTGGATAGTCGGAGTGGACGTCCTCGTCGGCCACAACGCCTCTAACGTGGGCGTCCCAGCCTCTCTTCACGATCTGCCAGTTCGATTCGTACCGGTCCATGGTCACGTACATACGCCCGCCGCCGCTGGCGATCCTGTAATCCCTTTTTTCATCGTTGATGTCGTCCAGCTTGGATTGAAGCTGATCGATATAATCCAGGGAGGAATCGGGAGGCACGTCCCTGCCGTCCAGGAGCACGTGAATCCTAACCTCTTCTATATCGTTGTTCACCGCCCCGTCCAGCAGGCCGAAGAGATGATCCATGTGGGAGTGCACGTTCCCGTCCGAGAGCAGGCCTATGAGATGAAGGGTCCCGCCATTCTTGCCCCGTTCCACGATATTTTTCCAAGGCCCGGTGTCGAATATGTCCCCGGACTCTATCACCTTGTTAACCAGCTTCGGCCCTTGTGCCACTATCTGCCCGGAGCCCAGGGTGTTGTGCCCCACCTCGCTGTTGCCCATGTCCTCCTCGGAGGGCAGCCCGACAGCGGGGCCGTGTGCTTTGAGCTCGCAGTATAGGTCTAGTTCCTTGGTTTCTTCGATCCACCGGTCGAGGTTCTTCGTGTCGGCCAAGGCAAAGGCGTTGCCTGGGCCGGGAGGGGCTATGCCCACTCCGTCAAGCACGATGATCAGTACCGGGCCCTTTGGCCTGAAGTTGATCTTGTTTAGCATAGTAATGGTTATTTGTTTCTGGTAACTAAACCTTTTTGAGATCGCCCCTATTGGTCACGGCAGCCCGGATCAGGCCCTTGAAAAGCGGCACGGGCTTCCTTGGCCTTGACCGGAACTCGGGGTGGAACTGGGATGCCATGTAGTAAGGGTGGCCGGACAGCTCCAGGATCTCCATCTTCTTACCGTCCTTTGATTCCCCGGAGAAGATCATGCCCCCCTCATCGATCTTCTCCCTGTAGTCCAGGTTAACCTCGTACCTGTGCCTGTGCCTCTCAACTATGGTCTTCCTTTTATACAGGCCCCTGGCCTTGGTGTCCTTTGCAACTATCACCTTTGAGTCTCCCAGTCGCATGGTGGCGCCCATGTCCTCCACATCTCTTTGCTCCGGGAGCAGGTCTATGACCTTGTTCTTGAATTCCCTTCCCGCCTCCTCCTCGAACTCCGCGGAGTTGGCGTCCTTTATTCCGAGAACGTTCCTGCAAAATTCTATTACAGCCAATTGGAACCCGAAACAAACACCGAGGAAAGGTACCTTGTTCTCCCTGGCATATTTTGCAGCCACCATCTTGCCAAGGGCGCCCCGGTATCCGAAGCCCCCAGGTATCAAGATGCCGTGGACGTCCTCGAACACCTTGCTTAGCTCGTCTTTCTTAAGGTCCAACAAATCTTGGGCCTCCAACCACTTGATGTCCACCTTGACCCCGGCCTGGATACCCGCGTGCTCCAGGGCCTTTTCGTGGCTTATATACGAATCCTTTAGGTGGGTGTACTTACCTATGAGGGCTATCTTGATCTTTTTATCCCTTTCCCTCGCCCCCTCAACGTAATGCTTCCATCTTCCCAGGTTCAGTTTCTTCTTTCCCTTCAAGTTGAGACTCTTGACTATGAAGTGGGTGAACTTTTGCTTGTGGAGCAGGAGGGGGACCGCGTAGATTGTGTCCAGGTCGTAGGCACTTACCACAGCCTCCTTGTCAACGTCGCAGAACAATGCGATCTTCTCCCTCACATTCTTGGTGATGGGCTCGGAGCCCCTGCACACAATGGCCCTGGGCAGTATCCCGATTCCCCTGAGCTCTTTAACGCTGTGCTGGGTGGGTTTGGTCTTCTGCTCCCCAACCACCCCGATGATCGGGACCAGGGTGGTGTGTATGAACATCATCCTCTCGTCTCCCAGCGAGCTGTGCAGCTCCCTCAGGGCCTCGAGGAAGGGCATGCTCTCGATATCGCCCACCGTGCCCCCGGCCTCTATTATCACGATGTCCGCCCCGGAGTCGTGCTCCACCCTCCTGATCATCTCCTTGATCTCGTTGGTGACGTGGGGTATGATCTGCACCGTTTTTCCCAGGTACTTGCCCGCCCTCTCCTTGTCTATCACCGATTTGTAGACCTTGCCGGTGGTTATGTTGTTGTCCCCTGTCATCTCGATGTCCAGGAAACGCTCGTAGTTGCCAAGGTCCAGGTCCACCTCCGTGCCGTCGCTGAGAACGAAGACCTCGCCGTGCTGGTAGGGGTTCATGGTCCCCGCGTCGCAGTTAATGTAGGGGTCAATCTTTATGGCGGTGACCTTGAACCCTAGCTCCCTGAGCAAAAGACCTATTGAAGAAGCAGTTATTCCCTTTCCCAGACCGGACAGAACACCCCCGGTCACAACAATATATTTCGTTTCGGATTTCCCGCTGGATTTCATCATGCATCAACGGGATACAGAGTAAGGTGTTAACGATTATTAATGTTTTGATTGTGTTTTTTCCAAATCATATTTTCTTCAATTGCGAGATACTGTATGGGTAGAAACCTTTATATACCTCATGCATCATATAATTCTATACCTGTCATGTTACTGACATGCGGGTATACTAGAGGGAAAAAAGAGGTGATATCGGGATGCGCAAGAACAGCGTGAAGTATGGCCGTTTAGGGCATATAATCTATGTCTCCGGGGACAAGGAGACCATAGAGACCTTGAAGAGACGGAACCTTACTCTTCGCGGGCCGGAAAAGAAGTTCAAGTACAAGCCCAAGGCCGTAGATTTATAGCAGTGAACAGACATCGGGTTAGAACCGCCACATGTCCTTTAGCTTGGACCTTAGCGTTTCTATATTGGACCTTAGGGACTCCTCGGGCTTTATCCTTTTTATCCTCTCGCTTTCCTTGAATTCCACTTGGTAGTCCAAACCGAAGCAGCCCTGGTCCATGGCCATCCACCCCCATACGGTGTGCGGCCCGTATCCGCTGACCGTCATGCTGATCAACGGAGCATCCAGGTTGGCACAGAGGTCACTTAAGGCCGAGCCCAGGTCGTAAAACCCTTTCATGCTCAGATCCAGGTCGGTGAGGGTGTCCATGAAGTGCGGGTCGCTGCCCCCGTTCCTGATTATTACCTCCGGCTCGTAGCTCTCTATTATCGGTCTTACCACCTCCTCCATTGCGATCCTATATTCCTCTTCCCCGGAGCCGGGCGGCATCTCGATGTTCACCGAGTGTCCCTTGCCGAACCTCTCTCCTATGTCGCCGGAGAAACATCTGCCCGGGTATAATGTCTTAGGGTCCTGGTGCGTGGATATGAATAATACGTCCTTGCGGTCATAGAACAGGTCCATTGTGCCGTTGCCCGCGTGTGCGTCGGTATCGAGAACGGCCACCTTGGTAAGGCCCCCCTTTCTCAATAGATACTCGGCGCATATGGCCACGTCGTTGAATATACAGAATCCCTCCCCGGAATCGTAGCCCGCGTGATGCAATCCTCCAAGGGTAGCGGCTTGTTTTCCCCCTTCCAGCACCAGATCGGCGGCGTCCAGTGCCGAACCCACTATGTATCTTGCGGCGTCGTACATTCCCTTCTTCACGTAGGTGTCCATGGTGAGCACTCCGCCCCCCTCCCCGTCCATAGCCCTGACCGAGCGGATATAGGATGGGCTGTGGATCAGCTCCAGTTCCTCCTCGGTTGCCGCCCTCGGCTCGGTCACCTCGAACTTATCCTTTGTCTTGGGGCCCAGTCTGCCCAAGAGGGCCGTGAAGTCCTTGAACCTGTCCCCTCGAAAGGGATGGCCGTAGCCAAAGTCGTAATCTTTCATCTTCGGATGGTAGTACACCGGAATCTTATTTCCCATGTTATCACACTCCCAGTACTATTCTCGCTGCGTCCCTGGTCCCGGGGGCAAGGCCCAGCACGATAACCGCCGTCTTTATAAGGCCCACGAGCACGGGGTCGTCCTTGAACTCCTCGCGGTACAAAACGTCAAGCACGTAGACCACCGCCAGGATCAGAGGAAGCTTGAGCAGGTACATTATCCAAGCATTGCCTCCCGCGATCCCTATCATCATGTTTGGAACAACGTGCTTTTCAGTGTAGCCGTAGATGTTAAGACCAACGGCGGTAGCGGTGGCGTCAAGGAAATGGCCCACCATAATGGCGAGATTGGTCCCTCCTAACAGCATGCAGAAGCCCCCCTCCCTCTTTCTTTGCAATCGGCAGAGGACCAGGGCCACCACCGCGTAGGCCACGGCGGAGGCGAGAAGACAGGCCGTGATGAGGAACGCGGCCTCCGGCCTTGTCTCTGGTACAGTGCCCCATATCCCTTCATAATACCCCCTCCAGCCCTCGTCCGTGAGGAACCATCCCGCTGTTACTATGGAATGCAAGAAAAGGGGCACTGTAAAGAAGAGAAGGGTGAGGGCGGTTCTGTTCGCTTTTATTTCCATGTTTTTATTAAAGATATAAAAGATCGCGAAAACGGCCAGGGAAATGACCGGAAGGAGATATGCCGGCACGGAGCCGTTCAGCTGGTCTTTGAACGCGTAACCCAGGCCAATGACCGCGACGTTGAACGCGATAACGGCCGCGAGATTATATTTCAGCCACACCTCCTCCCCCGTTTTCCTGAGCCGGTGCCCGAACACGATAGCACAGTAGGTGAGCACTCCCATGACTATGTATATGAAGGGGGAGATGAACATATACTGGAGGGGTTCGGAAAAAAGCTCGGCGTCCTCCAGCGCCCTCCACACCCCGCCGGCCACTATGAGGGGCACAAGCGCCCATATGAGCGTCGCGTCCACCTTCACCTTCCATTTGTTAAAGGAGCGGTATATCAGGAACAGGGCAATGGCCAGCACAGCGGCGTAGGTGCCTGTGTCCACGGGATTGTAAGCTGCGGTGATCCCCCCGCTGTTCCCACCGGCGTCCGCCACGATAGGCGCCCAGAAATATGGCCAAAACAAGTTAGACCATAGCGGCTGCCAGAAGATGATGATTAAAGCCAATAAAACCAATAAGAAAACGGATGTTAAGATCAACTTCCCCCTGGGTCCGCGCATCTTCCTCACACGTAGAACTGCTCGATGATATCGTTCTGCTTTTTTTCGTCCTTCTTATCCTTTTTACCGCTTTTCTTTTTCTTGTATTCCTTGTCTTCCGAGGGATGGGGGCGTTTGTGCTTTACAAGCTCTACGGTGATTATCCAGTCATTGTTCACCCTGTGATACGTGCCTTCCTCGTCCAAGATCTCTACGTATGTGGCGGAGTGTCTCAGCAATCGGCCCTGGAGGATCATGGCCTCGTCACCTGCCATTATGGTGGCGATCACCTCGTCGTCGATACGGAAGCCGAACTTCCTTTCCTTCAAGGGCCCGTCGAAGATATCCTGGAATTCCTCTTCTTCATCCTCTTTCTTCTTAGCCATGTTATCGACCCCTTCCCTCTATTTCATGTCTCAGGGTAATCCTCTGGGCTATGCTGTTGGCCACCTTCGCGGTGTAGCCCAGCCTCTCCGGGGGAACGATCACTCCCGGGGTGTTCATCATGAGCAGGTGTTCCAGCCCGGAAACGTTTATATCTTCGGTCCCAAGCCGGACCAGGACGTCGTACCTGTGGTCCAGTCGATGGTCCAAGAGATTGGTGAACATGCTGTCTATGGTTTCTCCCATCCACATGCCCTGCCTTGCGCCGGGCCCGTACAGGTCCTCGTTGGCGGCCTGGTAGTTGACCAGGTAGATCTCCATCAGACCCTCCGGGTACATGGAATTGGCCACGGCCATGGAATCCAGAGTGTTGCAGTACATGCCGGTCTTGATGCCCATGTTCTTGATTTGGTCCAGTCCTTCCATCCGGTCCAGGGCCTGGTAAACCTGGTCCACCCGGGATATGCCTCCCAGTATCACGTAGAGGTCCCCGCTCACGATCTCCCTGAGGCTCTTCACCGCTTCTACCTCCAGCTCATAAAGGTCCATGAACTCCTGGGACCTCAGGGCCCTCTCTATGCCTCCCCAGCGAAGGTCGGCGTTGTTGCCGTCCACATCCTCCCAAGCGGAAGATTCCTCGAATTGCAGGTATTCCTCCGGCCTTAGGTGGGATAGGAGCACGAAGTATTCCCCGGTGGGGTCTAGGGCACAGTATTCCCTCATGGTGTTGGATATGTATTGGATGAGCTGCCGCTTTAGATCTCGATTTTGGATAAAATGTAGGGGATGCTTTCTCAGGCCGTGCCATATCATCCTGTCAAGGGAAACGAAGCCCGATGCCTGGCATTTGATGCCCTTGGTTCCCAGGGAAAGGTCGGGATAGATCAGCAGGGGAGAGCCGGTGGCCGTTGTTTCGATATCTTTGATCACCGGGGTTTCTTCTTCCGCGGTAATGTATTCTTCCTCGTTTTCCTCTTCGGGAATAAATGCCATGCCCTCGTCCACCACCTCCTCCTCTCCCTCCTCGACCCTTTCGAATACCTCGTCCACCTCCTCCGCCTGGGTCTCGATTAGGACATTGGTCCTGTCCTCTATCTCGGATTTGAGGGCGGTGAGCTTCCTGCATTCGAAGATCCAGGGCACCTCACCGGATATGCCCCACTGCAGGTAGACCGGGCATTGGTAGCGCTCCTCGATCTTCCTGGCAACTTTTGCCAGGGCGAATATCATATCGTCCGTCAGCTTGGGGCTGGAGCTTACCTCCGGGGGAAGAGGTCTCTGCCTCAGTCCGCCCCTGGGCGAAGGCATGAACTCCATGGCCTGGAGGGCTACGTGGGTGTCCTCGATCTCCAGGTTCTCCTTGTTCACCAGGTATATGTCCCAGGGGGAGGACCTTTTGGGCGTGTAGAATTCAAGATCGGGGGTCGGGTCGTACAGCGATTCTGAGCAGAAGCCGTGCCTGGCCCTGATCTGTAGATGCCTCTTTCCCTCCTGGGCCTTTGCGGTCGGGGTGTAGGTGGTGATGGAGCCGTAGGCCTCGCAATCTATAACCTTCTGGATGATGGTGCCGAACCTTATCTCGCTGGGGTTTATCTTACCCTGCTCCTTGCACCACTTGAACAGCTCGTAGTTGTAATAACCCTGCCATAGTGCGGTAAGGCGGTTGATGAAGTCCCTTTCACTTATAACGTTGAGGTATCCCTTTATTCCCAGGGGCTTGGAGCTTAGGGATTCCGAGTCCACGCCCTTGTGGATAACCTCTCCCACCTCCACGCCCTCCTCCTTCTCGGGTCCCTTGTCCAGCTCCGAGGCCAGGAAATAGGAGGGGCGGAGCACCAGGGCCTGCTCCTCGTCCCTGAGCTTTCTGAGCCATCCGATGATCTCCATCTCCATGTTCCAAGGTATCTCGGCCTGCTGGAGTGTGTCCTCGATCTTTCGGACCCGGTCCCTTATGTCCTCCAGGTTCAGCTCCTCGAACTTTTCGAAAACGTCCTTGATACTTCCCAGGACCCTTGCCTCCACAAGGAAACTCTCGAAGGTGTCGTGGGTGATAACGAAACCCTCGGGGATGTCCAGGTCCATGGAGATGAGCTGGCTTAAACGAAGTGCCTTTATCCCGCCCTGGGCCAGGTTCTCCTCCCTGTATCGGGAGAGCCAAATCAAACCGTCGGACATTTCAATACCTTCTGCTAGTAATGTACTCAATATATTTCATTCTTTTTATGTTTGCTGGAAAATATGATATATTGTCGTCCTTTTCTTTGTCCCATGGACGTGCCGCAGATACCCCCTGTTCCGTTGGATATTGGAAGGGGAAAAGAGTGCCGGGTACAATCTCAGTTCAAGCACAGTATCCGGGGTAAAGTCGGAGGAGTACCGGGACTTGGTCGGCCCTTTTCCGGAGAAGGACTTTGACCTGGGAAGGAACGAGCATCACGGTGCCTTGGAGCTTCGGGAGGCCCTTGCCTCCTTGTACGGCTGTGGCGTGGAGAACGTGGTCACTGCCAACGGGGGCTCGGAGGCCAATCTCCTGGCCTTTCTCTCCCTTTTGAACAGGGGCGACGATTTCCTGGCCGAAACACCGGGATACCAGCTCATGTGGCTGGTGTCCGAGACACTGGGTGCCAGGAGGATACCTTTGCCCCGTCGATATGAACGAGATTGGGTCCTGGAACCGGCGGAGGTGGAGCGCAGGATGACATCCGGGTCCAAGCTGTTGGTGCTCACCGAGTCCAACAATCCCACGGGCAGGTTCAATACCCGGGTGTGATAGAGGAGGCGGCCGACCTGATGAGCGAGCTGGGGGGTTACGTGCTCATTGACGAGATGTTCCTCCCCGGATCCTCGAAGGAACGCCCGTCGTCCTGGGGCCCGGACAACGTGGTGATCACATCGAGCATGACCAAGGTGTTCGGCCTTGGCGGCCTGAGAACGGGCTGGGTAATCGCACCCCCGGAAATAGCAAAAAAATGCCAGAGGGCCAAGGCCCTGACCTCTGCTGCCGCATGCTATCTTGGCGAGAGGGCCAGCGCCCAGGCCCTTAATAGTGCCGGGGACGGGTTGGTGGCGAGATTCAAGCGCACGGCGGAGCACAACCTGCCGCTGGTGGAGGCCTGGGTCCGGGAGAACGAGGACCTGGTGCGGTGGTCACCACCGGACGGTGGTATGATGTGCTTCCCTAGGTACAGGGACGACATGCCGTCAACGGAGCTCTGCACCCTCCTCCTCCTCCGAGACCACGGGGTGCTGGTGGTGCCGGGTGAATACTTCGGTCTCGACGGCCACTTCAGGCTCACTTTCGTGAACGAAGAGGAAAAGTTGAGACAGGGCCTGGAAGCGCTTGGCCGGGGGCTCAGGAATATCCTGGGGTAGCGGCTCGAATCTGGCCTAGCTATTGTATCAATAATATAAAAAATCCATCTCCTTGGTAGACCTACCATCTCTACCATCCTTAAATCGTCACAATACCGATTAAATATACGCTGTATTAAATGTTTTGCCGGGTTGGCTCGGTCTCAGCTGTCCTGGAAAGACTCGGATATGGCGAGGACCTTTTCCTTGGCCAGGTTCGCCTTCTCCCTGCCCACCATGAGGATGGCGTTCTTGGCCAGTGCCTCGGCAAGATTTTCGAGCTCGTCTTTGGACGCGCTGTCGAGGTCGATGCCCAGGAGCTCGCACTGTCGGTCGATTATGCTCTCGGCCACAGGCCCCATGACCTTCGTGGTGTAGTACATGACCTTCCTTTTCACCCGTCCCATTTGAATCACTCCTCTATGTACTTTTCCACGATGTGAACGTACCAAAGCATGAAGCCCAGCACGGCCAGAGCGGTGATGGGAGAGAATACGGCTATACCGAAGTTGAACGATTCGTCCAACGATACAAGGGTGTCGCCGAAGGCCCATATACCCATCTGCAGGGCGAAGAGCAGCAGGGAAAAAGAAAGCACCCCTATGCCCTTTTTCAGCTCGCATTTCGGAAGACCGGTAACGGAGATGAGGAGCTTAAGCGCGCACGCTGTGAGAACCATGCAGGTGAAGAAGTAGACAACGACCCGCACGAGCACGATGTAGTTCACCCGGACACCTCCCTGAGCTTCTTCATGGCTGTCCATACGTAATGGGTCATCAGAACCGAGGCCACCAGATAGCTTGCCGAAGAGCCGATGATTATCGTGTTCCAGAACACCTCGCCTGCGTACATGAACTTGAGGGCGTGGATTATCTGGCCCAGGAGCACTAGGCTCATACCGATGAACAACCCCTCGCCCAGGTCGCTCCAGATACCTGCACCGGAATTCTGTGTATTCTTTACGAACCTGTGCAGCCGTATCACTGTAAATAGAATTATTAACAATGAGATTACAGTTGTCACTGCCGATATCTCGTAGACCGCCATGCAGATGCGGAATATATACCGATTAATTAAACTTGTCATAATATCCCCGCGACGGGCTAAACCTTCAAATATACCGAGGGGTATTTGGAGACCGACAAGGAAAGAGGAGTCGTTGATTACGTGATAACTCCCGGTTACGAATACGATCTGGAAGGCGCCAGGGCCGCAGCCGTGGTCACGGGCGGGGAATGGGAAAGGCGGGAGATGCTGGCCCTTGCCGAGAGCCTTGGGGTTGAGGTGGTCAAGACCTTCCATCTAGGAAACCTCAGAATCAGGCCAAAGTACTACATCGGGTCCGGCAAGGTGGAGGAAGTTGCCGCCGCTGTTGAGGCCGAGGATGCGGACACGGTGATCGTGTACGCGGAACTGAAGCCCAGCCAGGTGTTCCACCTGGAGCAGGCCCTCGAGGTCAGGGTGATCGACCGGAACATGCTCATACTCCAGATATTCCTACATCGGGCAAGGATGAAGGAGGCCAAGCTGCAGGTGGAGTATGCCATCCTAAACTACCAGAGACCCTACATAAGGGAGCTTGTGAGGCGCACGAAGATGGGGGAGCACCCGGGCTATCTCACAGGCGGGGAATACAAGGTGGACGAGTACCAGGAGCTTATGAAGAGGCGTTTGAAGAAGATCAGGGGTGAGCTTGAAAAGATATCCGTGCACAGGGAGATGAGGAGGAAAAGGAGGAGGAAAAGGGGCTTCGACCTGGTCTCAATCGCAGGTTACACCAACGCCGGCAAGAGCTCACTGCTCAAGGCCCTGACCCGGGAGAAGGTGAGAATCGGTGATACGCTGTTCTCCACCCTCTCCACCACGACCAGGAGGTTCAGGTCCGAGGACATCCTGTTCACAGACACGGTGGGGTTCATCCGGGGGATACCTCCCCAGTTGATCGAGGCCTTCCACTCCACCCTGGAGGAGATGCTGGAGGCGGACCTCGTCCTGCTGGTGGTGGACCTGGAGGAGGATGAGGGCATAATAAGGGAGAAGATGGACGTTTCCCTGTCCGTCATCGGGAACCTCATGGAGGACAGTCCCGCCCCTCCCGTGCACATAGTTTTCAACAAGAGGGACCTGGTGAAGGAACCTGAGCGGAAGGCTGCTTCCGTCCTGGACGATATCGACCCCATCCTGCCGTTGTCCGACCATTCCGTAATATCGTGCAAAACCGGTAAAGGGATCGACTCCCTGGTGGAAAGGTCCGTTGACCTTTGCGGTGAGGAATAGGACATTGAACCCCGGTCCTTACCCCGACGTAAGAGGTCACCCATGTGAAGTCTGTAATATTATCGGCCCATGTTGAAATATG